>CAIOPO010000001.1 GCA_903860195.1 uncultured Opitutia bacterium
GCGCCAGCAGCGACCAGAAGCCCCCGGCCGTCATCAGGACCGGGCCCAGCGCGGTGAACTTGAAGGCGATGAGCCAGGCCGTCGCCGTCGTGCCGATGTTGGCGCCGATGATCACCGTCCACGCCTGGCGCATCGGGAGCGTGCCGCGTTCGGCCAGCCCCATCGTCACGAAGTTGACCACCGAGGACGACTGCACCAGCGCGGCGAATCCCGCGCCCGTGAGCGCGCCGGTGAACCGGTTGTCCGTCAGCCGCCGGAGCAGCCCGCGGAGCCGTGCTCCCCCGAGGTCCGTCACCTCCCGCGCGAAGTCACGCAGGCTGTGCAGGTAGAGCATGACCGCCGCGACGGCGCTGAAGAGGATCTCCATCGCCCGTCATTCAGACGTGCCTCCGGTCAAGCGCAAGCGTGGGGGCGGCGGCCTCAGGTCGGGCCGGGCGGATTCTCCCACCTTTAAGTCGTCAGGGCATTGAGGTTGTGGATGACGTCTCACCCGCCCGAGCCTCGCATCGTGCTCCGGTTCCCGACCATCCTGCTGACCTGCTGCTTCTCGGCCCTGCTGGCCTACGAGCGTCTGCCGACGTTCGGACTCCGTCTGGATCATGACCGCGACGGCCGCATCATGATGCACGAGGGCACGGGCCTGGACGAGCCGTTCCGTTGGTGGATCAATGACGATGACGACGAAGGCGAATGGCAGTCGGGCAGGGACGCGCCGCGCGTCGGCGCTCCCGATTGGTCGACGCCCCGCATCGACGGCGTCCGGGACCTGGTGGACTTCTTTCCGGCGTATCTCGACTGCGGGGAGCTTTACCGCCTCAACGGCCACGTGGGCGCCAGGTTCGAGGTGCGCTGCGTCGGCGGCGGGCTGGAGGCCTACGCCGCCGGACTGCCCCCGGAGGACGTCGGATTCCTCCATCGTCAGCCGCAGCAGGAAATATACGGCGACTGGCTCGACGCGCCGCTCGAGGCCGCCGAGCCCCTCGGGCTTGCCGAAGGTCGATGGGTGCACGTGCCCATCGGGCTCCTTTACCGCCTGTCCGTGGAAGGCGTGACCGGTGCGGCGGTCCTGTTGCTCGAGGGGAGGAGGACGGGCGCGTTCGAACTGGAGCTCAGGGTGACCACCGAGCACGGGGAGGTCCATCTCGACCGGCGTCGCATCGTCATTTCGCACGTCGAGGAGATGTATCGCGAAATCATGGCGGGCGGCGGCCTGTCGCGGCTCGGCGAGCCGCGCGGCCTGCCTGATGCCGAGGTCGTCCGCGGCTGGACCGTCTTCGTCCATGGCTACAATGTGCCGACCCAAGCCGCGCGCGGCTGGAACGCGGAGATGTTCAAGCGCCTTCATGCCGTCGGCTGCCGTCGGAAGTTCGTCGGGGTGAACTGGAACGGCGCCACCGGGCTCGACTATCACGCGGCCGTGCAGCGGGCCTTCTTCGCCGGACGAGCCCTCGGCATGGCGGCGTCGCCGCTGGTCGGGCGCCAGGAGGTCGTGGTCATCGCGCACAGTCTGGGCAACGTCGTCGCCGGCGAGGCGATCGCCCGCGGCGGCCTGACGCCCTCAAGGTATTACATGGTCAACGCGGCCGTGCCGGCGGAGGCCTACGCCTACGGGCTGCAGTCGCCCGAGCAGGCCCTGCACATGACGGATGTCCGTTGGCGCGGCTACGTGCCACGTCTGCACGCGTCCAACTGGCACCGGTTGTACCCTGAGACCGATTACCGGGGCTCATTCCGCTGGATCGGCGCCTTCGGAGGTCTGTCCGGCAAGCTCACCTTGATCAACGCCTACTCCGAGGGCGAGGATGTCACCAACTGTCCGGAGGACGTCGACTCCGCCTCCGTTCTTTCGGCCCTGCTGAACGGACGTGACTACAGTTACGGCGTCTGGAAGACGCAGGAGCTGCTCAAGGGCGTGCCGATGACCCGCTCCCTCGGGACGCTCTTCATGCGCCGCAGCCAGGCCGGATGGAGCTTCAACGGGGAGTGGCGGGGGAGATACGTGCCGAACGGCCCCCGGGAGCCCGGCGGCCATTACATGCTCATGACTCCGGACGAAGCGGCGCTGTTGACCGACGATCAGCTCCGGGCGCGTCCGTTCTTCGGACGGTTCCTCTGGGGCTGGCTGCACGACTCCCGGCTCAGGCGCCCGACCGGCTCGATGCAGGAGTTCGGCATGCTCACGGACGTCCTCGCCCGCGGCGTCCCCGCGCAGAGCTACGCCGCCGGGTGCCATGCGCTCGCGCTCCCTTTGATCAAGAATTTCAACCTCGAGGCGCAGGGTCGGGAGGCGTCAGCCGGCTGGCCGGGCGACGGCCACCAGGACGACAAGAAGCGCGGCCGCTGGCTTCACAGCGATTTTCGCAACGCCGCGCTGCCCTACGTGCACCCCTTTTTCCAGCAGCTTGCACAATGAGACTCCTCCTCGCGCTTCTGTGCGCCACCGCCTGCGCCGATCAGATCGTCGTCCGCGATTTTGAAGGAAGGCCCGTGCCGGAGGCGGCCGTCCGCGTCCTGCTGGTCAGGCGCAACCACCCTTTTGCGGACGGGTCGGAGCTGGTCAGCGGCGTGACCGACGAGCGCGGCCGCTGGGACTTCAAGCCGGGCGCCATGCACGTGTCGCGCGTGCATGTCGACAAGGTCGGCCATCACATCGCGCGCATGGAAGGGCTGGCCGTGCCGCAGACTCCGACGCGCGAGGTCATCCTCCCCCGCAAGGGCGAGGCCGTGCCTCTGCATTGCCGGAGGGCCGAGGAGTCGCTGCCAGGGCACGTCCTCTCCGGAGTCGTGGCCTATGACCTGGAGCGGGGCGACCTCGTCGCGCCGGGACATCGCGGCGTGACGCCCGACTTGCTGCTGCGGATCGACGCCAAGCCGGTCGGGTGGGCCGGGGGCAAGTCCGCGTCGGATGTGCAGGCTCTGCTGGCCAAGGAAAAGGATCCGAAAGAAAGGAAGGTCCTCCTGCTGTCCCACGGCCGCTGGGATACCTCCATGGAGATGGCCTTTCCCGCCGACGGAGACGGCATTCTTGAGCATGCCTACGCTCCGTACGCCTGGATGAGGCTGCCCTCGACGGCCCCGGCCTCAGGCTACGCGGGGAAGTCGGTTTTCACCGGTCAGGACGGCGCGGACCGCAAGCGGGGCTTCTTTCTGCGCGTGCGGACGGTCAAGGACGCGGCGGGCAACATCGTCTCGGCGAACTACGCCAAACTTTACGGCGAGCCGCTCGCCGGCCCCGGCGGCTTCACCTTCCAGTATTACTACAATCCCAACCCCAACGACCGTCGCCTGGAGATGGATTTGCAGCGCAATCTGCAGAAGCCCGTGCCCGCGGACGACTGGGAGGAGAAGTTCAACACGCGCGCTACCTACCCTTGAGCGCCTCGGCGGCGATCTCGTCCCAGAGGTCGTCCACCTTGTCGGGTCCGACGGGCTTGCGGCCGGCTTCGGTGAACCAGTAGCGGGCGTTGGAGAGGTCGCCTTCGATGAGATGCAGCAGGGCGTGCACCCAGGAGCCGTGCGGAGTCTCGTCGTCCTGGGCGATGGCGTGCGAGCGGTCCCAGTCGCCCCGCGCGA
>CAIOPO010000002.1 GCA_903860195.1 uncultured Opitutia bacterium
ACGCCCGCCCGGAGGGCGCGTCGGGCGAGTTCGAATTTCGCCGGGTCGTAATTCTTCGGTTCGGGGATGGCGACCTTGTTGGCCGGATCGCGGGTCAGGCAGAAACGGAAGCTGTAGGTCATGACGCTGCGGTCGCCCGCCTCCTCCGGGCCGAGTTCCGTGTCGGTGACCAGTGGCAGCGGCCGACCTTCCGAGTCGAAGCCGTCGATCTTCATCCTGGGCTTGGGATACTGCCGGCCCGCCAGGGACTCCTCGAACTCCGGACGGCCTTCCCGTCCTATCGTCCAGCTCACTCCCGCCGCGGCCATGAGGTCGCCTTCGTAGGTGCCGTCCACGTAGGTCCGGGCCTTGAAGTCTCCCTTTACGGTGCGCAGGCGGATGATGCGTGCGCCCTCCTTGTCGACCGAGGCCAGAGGGCATTCCTTCACCACGGCGACCCCCGCCTCCTTGAGCATCGCCAGAGTCACGCGCGTGGCGACGTGCGGTTCGAAGACCCAGCGGATGCCCGGAGTCTTGTCCATCGGGTCGTAGGGCGCCTTCTGCCCGCGTCCGACGTAGTCCCGGACGATGCGGACGTGCCATTCCTCGAAAAGACCCGTGAGGGATTCGCGGCGCATCTGGTTGGAGTCGCAGTGACTGAGTCCGCCGGTGCTCAGGCCGCCGACGTGCGCGGTCGGTTCGAGCAGGATGACCTTGGCGCCTTCGCGGGCCGCCGCGATCGCCGCGCAGAAGCCGCCGGGCGTCGAACCGTAGACGATGACGTCGGCCTCCGCCGCATGACCGGCGGCGGCGAGCAGAAGGAGCAGGATCCTGGTCATGGGGCCGTGACGCGCAGGCGTCGGAATTCCAGTGCGCCCGCCTTCTCGCCCTCGGGTCCGCCGGATTCGCCCCCGAGCCCGAACGTGAGTTTTTCCTCGGCCAGGCAGGGGTGCTCGGCCCGGACGGAGTTTCCGTCGACTTCGGCCTCCAGTTTTCCGCCCTTGAAGGTGATTCGCACCCGACGCCAGGCCTCCGCGGGCAGCCCGGCGGGAGCTTTGGCGAGCTCCTTGGTCTCGCCTTTCTTGGGGTGCGCCAGGATGCGCAGCTCCTTGGTGGTCATCACGAGGTGACAGATGTGGCCGCGTTCCTGGCTGCCGTTGAAGATGATGCCTGCAAAGCTCGCCTTGCCGATGAGGCGGAATTCGCATTCCAGGACGCCGTCCTTCAGCGGAAGTCTGCGCACCTTGACCGGTCCGTGACGCCGGGGGCCAGATTCAAAGCCGCGCAGCACGCCGTCCGCGGCGCCCCAGGTGCCCAGCCCCCAGAACCACTCCTTGGACAGGGGGCCTTCGAACTTCTCGTCCAGGATCACCTTCGGCTCCGCGGCGTAGGCGGCACCTGAAGCCAACAGAAGGACGAGCAGCTTCCTCACTGCGGGACTCCTCGGATGACGAGGTTTCGCACCTCAGCGGCCTTGGCGCCGGCGATCCAGCTGCGTGTCTTGGGAGTGGCGAGGAACGGGTGGCTGGCCCGGAGCTCCTGTCCGTCGATGCGGACGGCCATGCGGTCTCCGTCCCACTCGACGCGCACCTGACGCCAGGCGCCCTTGACGGGTTCGAGGGGCAGGCGGGCGAGGACGTGGGAAGGCTTCACGGAGTCCTCGGCGATGAGCACCTCCTTGGGGGTGATGACGACGCGTCCCACGTGCTTCTCGGCGTCGCATCCGACGTAGAACGTCGCGGGCACGTCCTGTCGGTATTCGAGTTCTATGACCGCCGTGCGCAGGCCGACCCAGTGCTGGAGCACGGGCACGTGCTTTCGGGCGGGGATTTCGGTCATCCGGAGGACGCCTGCGTCGGGCT
>CAIOPO010000003.1 GCA_903860195.1 uncultured Opitutia bacterium
ATCTCCACGCGCTGCCCGATGAGCAGCTTGGAAAGGGAGAGCCGCACGCGCATGGGCGTGCCGACCACGTTGCGGGCGTTGGCCATCTCGATCGTGAACTCGTCCGCGTTGGCGGAGCCGGCGGTGCTCACGACCTCCATGATGGCGGGGTTTGAGTTGAGGTTGTAAGTCAGGCCGCCGGCCGTGGGCTGGGCGTCGGCGATCGCCGTGACGAGCTTGCGCTCGTAGACATAGAGCCAGACGGCGTTGGCCGCGGTGGTGTCCCGGGCTCCGGCGAGCAGACGGTAGGCGATGTCGAAGTTGGACGCCGGGGCGGTAGGAGTCGGATCGAGGGCCGTATTGCCCTGATGCAGGTAGGTCGTGGTGGCGGAGGTGGCGGAATTGAGCCAGATGACGCCGCGCGGGTTGTCCAGGGCCGAGACGAGACGCGTCACTCCGGAGAGCGCGCGGTTGGTCTGCATGATGTCGTCGACCTGCTGGAAGGTGGAGCCGAGGATGCCCACCAGGGAAAGGATCGCGATGCCCACGATGCCGATCGCGAGGGTCACCTCGATGAGCGAGAAGCCCCGCCGACGGGAGGGGGCGTGTTTCAGGGTCGGGTTCACTTGGTGAGAAGGAGGGTGTTCATCTCGTTCGGGTCAGTGGTCATCGAGACCTCGCCGCTCGGACGCACCGCGACGGCGGCGAACTGGGATTCGTTGGAGACGTCCAGATTGGCGGGGCTGCCCGGGCGGACCGCGCCGAGGGCCAGCACGAGCATGACGCGTCCGAGGTGGTTGGACTGTCCGGTGGGCTGGATCTCGACGTAGAACCACTGCTTGGCGCCCAAGGGCGCCATCTGGGAAAGCGGGGTCGGCTGATTGACCGGGGCGAAAGTCATGCGCGGCGTGCCCGAGGACACGTCCAAGGTCCCGGTGGCGGGAGTGTCGCTGAGGTCGCCGATGATGCTGCGACGGGTGTTGGCTCCCGCCGCCCAGTCAGCCGGGAAATTGACGGTGGTCTGGGTGTTTCCCTTGGGCGGCACGAAATAGACGCCCTTGGGAAGGCGCACGGGAGCCTCGGGGGCGAACCACTTGAAACGGACGTCGTCGGTGGCGATGCTGGCAGGGTCGGTGGTGCCGGCGTCCGCCGCGGTCACGGCGCCCACGGCGACGCAGACGGTGCGCAGATGGTCCTCAGGATTCTCCGGATCGTTGAGGATGAGGAGGCGGTAACGCGCGTTGTAAGGAATGCCGGAACCGAGTGTGCCGCGGTTCATCAGGGCCATGGCCCGCACGGTCTTGAGGGATGTGCCGATGACGCGCTGCCCGGCGGGCAGGCCGCCGCCGTCACCGGGCGACAGGCTCAGGAACATGCCTGAAATCAGGAGGATGATGGTGATGACCACCAGCAGCTCCACCAGGGTGAAGCCGGCGCGGCGCCGGGAAGGACGGGACGGAAGGGGCATCACTGGACGGCGATCACGTCAAGGCAGTCGCTGCGGCCGAGTCCCTCGGTCGAGCCGACGTCCAGTTCGGTCGTGAAGATGATGACCCGGGCCGGAAGGCCGGCGGTAGTGCTGATGGGCTGCAGTTCGTCCGGAATGGTCATGCCGGTCTGGCTGCGGATGCTGCCGTTGTTGTCGGTGTCGAAGATGAGCCGGATGTTGTGGTTGCCGAACCGGTCGATGAGCACGGGATTGCCGGCCGTGGCCGCGGTGAGGTCGAAGTAGTCCTCCTTGGCGAAGGCGTAGAACTCCTCGGCATTGCGGTTGAACCGGTTGCGGTCGGCCGCGGCAAGGGCCGCACCGGTGACCTGCTTGCCGGAGACGGCCTTGATGAGATTGTGGCAATAGGCCGGGTTGCCGTTGAGGAGATGCTTCGTGTCGGAGGCCGTAGTGTAAGTCCCGGCGCTGGTCGCGATGTCGGGGTAGAAGCCGTAGGTCTGCTTGTACTTGAGGATGCCGTTGGCCAGCTGGGAGAAGGCGGCCTGGGAGGTCGCCCGGGTCGCCCGCTTGCGGATGCCCCCGATGGCCGGG
>CAIOPO010000004.1 GCA_903860195.1 uncultured Opitutia bacterium
CACTCCGCTTGACCTCGCCGACGGCACGGTCGACTGCGAGCTCAACCTCAAGGGCGCCAACCGCGTCTCGCTGCGTTTCGGCGCCGGTGACGCCGGGTTCCGCCTGGTGATTTCTCGGACGAGCGCGATCCTGACCAAGAATCCGTCCAAGGGGGAGTCCGCTTCCGCCACCGAGGACATCGCCAAGCGCAACCTTAAGCTCGAAGCCGGGGAGTGGTATCCCGTACGCCTCACCTTCCGTGGAGACGAGGTCACCGTGCAGGTCAACGACCAGGTCTTCACCGGCAGGCACTCCAGCCTGGGCAAAGGAAAGACCTCGCTCGACTTCCTGGTCTTCGGCGACGGAGCCGGATTCCGCAATTTCAAGGCGATGAAGTGAGATGCGCCTCATCGCTGTCCTGATTCTGCTGGCCGGCGCACTGCTGGCCGACACCGCTGCGGACCGGACGGCCGTCTTAAGCTTGGTCGATAAGTGCGCCCAGGCGCCCAAGGTGCATGAGGCCGAGGGCTTCAAGCCGGAGGGAACGGTCCGCGCCATTTTTTATGACGCGCAGCCTTGGCAAGGGAAGCCCACCCGCGTGTTCGCTTGGATCGGTCTGCCCGCCCGGCGCACCGGCAAGGTCCCGGGCATGGTGCTGGTCCACGGCGGCGGCGGAACGGCGTTCAAGGAATGGGTCCAGAAATGGAACGCGGAGGGCTTCGCCGCCATCAGCATCGCGGTCGAAGGCCAGACGGACGTGAATGAGAACAAGGCGAAAGGCCGCCCCGCCTGGGCGCGCCATGCCTTCTCCGGGCCCGTGCGCGACGGCACGTTCGCCGACACGAAACTCGCGCTGCAAGAGCAATGGATGTATCACGCGCTTGCTGACACGATGCTGGCGAACTCCCTCCTGCGGTCCTTGCCGGATGTCGACGCCTCCAAGATCGGGGTGATGGGCGTCTCCTGGGGCGGAGTGATCACGAGCACGGTCATCGGCCTCGACGATCGCTTCGCCTTCGGCATCCCGACCTACGGCTGCGGGCACCTCTTCGATGCCGAGAACCACTGGGGCAAGGCGCTGCATGACAATGAGGGCTACAGGCAGGTCTGGGACGGGATGAATTATGCGGGCCGCGTGAAGATGCCGGTACTCTGGCTTTCTTGGCCGCAGGACGCCCACTTTCCGCTCGGCTGCCAGGCGGAGCATTATCGCAAGACCCCCGGACCCCGCATGGTCTCCCTCATCTCGAAGATGGGTCACAGCCATCCCGCCGGCTGGAATCCGCCTGACAGCTACGCGTTCGCGAGGAGCGTCGTCGAGACCGGCAAGCCCTGGGGCGGCTCTCCGTCGGCCACAACAAAGGACGGCCAAGCCATCGCCACCTTTGTATCAACGAAGCCGATCACCAGGGCCGTGCTCGTCTCGACGACCGACAAAGGTTTCACCGGCACGCGCAAGTGGGTGGAGTCCCCGGCCGTGGCCGTCAGCGGAGGGGGTGGCACGACCGCCTCCGCACCGCTGCCTCCCGGCACGACGGCCTGGTATGTCAACGCCTACGCCGGCCAGCTGACCCTCACCTCCGACTACCAGGAAGTCCGCTGAGGCCTGACGGACTTGACGCTGGTCTTACAGGACTGAAACCACTTTCCTCTCCTCGTGCAGTTCCCCGACCTGCAGTCCGCGCTCAATCACGCGATGACCCTGCACCGCAACGGCCGCATGGGCGAGGCGGAGTCGCTCTACGTTGAAATCCTGCGCATCAGCCCCGACAGCCACGACGTGAAGCACCTGCTCGGCCTGGCGCAGTTCGACCTCGGACGGCGCGATGAGGGCGTGAGGCTGATGGAGGAGGCGCTGGCCGCCAATCCAGGCGCGACCCACTACTACAACAACCTCGGCTCTCGGCTCATCGACAAGGGCGACCTCGCCGCGGCGGAGCAGGTCCTCCGGCAGGGCGCCGTGCGCAGTCCGAGCTGCGCCTCCACCCGTTACAACCTCGGCAACGCGCTCATCCGGCAGCGGAAATGGCAGGAAGCCGTGGAATGCTACCGGGCCGCGCTGGCTCTCAAGCCTGACTTCGACCTCTGCGAACTCCAGCTCGGCATGGCCCTGCACGGCGGCGGCTGGCGTCAGGAAGCGCTGCAACACTACCGGGGCGTGCTGGAGCGCCGGCCGCGCGAATATGCCATCTGGATCAACTACGGGGCGCTGCTGCAGTCCGAGAGCGACCTCGACGGAGCGATCGAAGCTTTCCGCAAGGCCGCTGAGATCATGCCGGACGACGCCACCTCGCTGAACAACCTCGCGGTGGCCCTCAAGGATCGCGGCGACGGGGTCGAGGCGGTCAGGCTGCTCCGGCGCTGCACGGCGCTGCGCCCCGAGGCCGCCGACATCAGCAGCAACCTCATCCTCACGATGCATTACGTCCCGGAGACGACGGATGAAGAGCTGGCCGAAGCGCATCGCGACTGGAACGTCCGCCATGGCGCGAAGGCGCCGACCGCGCCTTGGGCCAACGACCGCGACCCCGAACGGCGGCTGCGCATCGGCTTCGTCTCAGCCGACTTCCGAGACCACGTCGTGGGGCGGGCCGTCCTGCCCGCCTTCCTCGCCCTCGACCGGGAACGCTTCGAGGTCTTCGCCTATTCCGTCGGCCCGCCGGACGGATTGACCGACCGCTTTCGCGCCGCCGCCCAGACATGGCGAGAAGTCGAGCATCTCACCATCGACGAGCTCGACCGCATGGTGCGCGAGGACCGCATCGACATCCTCGTCGACCTGGCGATGCACACCTCCGACAACCGCCTCCAGCTCTTCGCGCGCCGGCCCGCCCCCGTGCAGGCTTCGTGGCTCGGACTGCCCGAAACCTCCGGCGTCGACGGCATCGGCTGGCGCATCTCCGACCGGTTGCTTGAACCGGCCTCCCCGAACGGACTCGCCCCGCATGAACGCGCGTGGTGCCTTCCGCATTGCTGGACGTGCCATGCCGCCGCGCCCGACGCCCCGGACCCGGGACCGCCTCCCGCGCTCGCATCAGGACACGTGACCTTCGCCTCCTTCAACAATTTCTGCAAGATCGGCGACCCCACCCTCGACCTCTGGGCCCGCATCCTGAAGGACACGCCCGGCTCACGGCTGCAGCTGCTCTCCAAGGCGGGCGCGCACCGCAGACGCACCCTGGAACGGATGGAAAAGAACGGCGTCTCGCCCGACCGCATCGAGTTCCTGCACTACCTTCCGCCCACGCCCGACGTCAAGCAGGCCTCGCTCCTCGCGCGCTACCAGAAGGTGGACGTCGCCCTGGACACGACGCCGTTCAACGGCATGACCACCACCATGGACGCCCTGTGGATGGGCGTGCCCGTGGTCAGCCTCGTGACGGGCCGCAGTCTCGGCCGCGGCGCGATGAGTCTGCTCACCAACGTGGGCCTGGGCGATTTCGCCGTCAGCTCGCCCGACGCCTACGTGGCGAAGGCCGTCGGCACGGCCCGGGACCTCGCCCGGCTCACCGAAATCCGACGGACGCTCCGGCCTCGCATGGCCGCCTCGCCGATCTGCGACGTGCCGGTCTTCACGCGGGACCTCGAAGCCGCCTTCCGGGGCATGTGGCAGGACTGGTGCCGCTCACAATCCACGTCATGAGACGCACAACCCGCCTTCTCCTCACGCTGCTCTGCCTGACCGCCCTGCTGACCGGGGCGACCAAGCCCAACGTGGTCATCATCCTCGCTGACGACCTCGGCTACGGCGACCTCCGCTGCTACAATCCTGAGCGCGGCAAGATCGCCACGCCTCACCTCGACCGACTGGCCGCAGAAGGCATGCGCTTCACGGACGGCCACTCCTCCTCCGGCGTCTGCTCGCCTTCGCGCTACGCCCTGCTCACGGGCCGCTATCACTGGCGCACGCGCCTGCAGAACGGCATCGTGGGCGTCTTCGGTGAGCCGCTCATCGCTCCCGACCGGCTGACCGTCGCGGGCCTGGCCAAGCGCCACGGCTACCGCACCGCGGCGATCGGCAAGTGGCACCTCGGCTGGGACTGGCCGATCGCCGAGGCGGACCGCCCGCTCTTCCGCAGCGTGCGCGAGTCGCAGGCGTCGCCGCCGACCGAGATCACCCGCGCCGCCTGGGCGAAAGTCTTCACGCAGGCGATTCCAGGCGGACCGACGTCCCGCGGCTTCGACACCTACTTCGGCACCGACGTCCCCAACTGGCCTCCCTACTGCTTCATTGAGAACGAACGCACGGTCGGGGTGCCCAGCGTGGCGCTGCCCAAGGAGCTTTTCCTGAACCATCTCGCCAGCCTGCCCGGCCCCGCCCTGCCCGACTGGCAGCTGGAGAAGATCCTGCCTGCGCTCACCGACCGCGCCAGCGCCTTCATCACCGAGTCGGCGTCGAAGCCGGAACCGTTCCTCCTCTACCTGCCGCTCACCACGCCGCACACCCCCTTGGCCGTGAACGCGGAATGGAAAGGCAAGAGCGGACTCAACAACGCCGCGGCCGACCTGATCATGGAGACCGACGCCGCGGTCGGCCGCGTGCTGGCCGCCCTCGAAGCCAGCGGCGCGGCGAAGGACACGCTCGTGCTCTTCACCAGCGACAACGGCTTCGCCTCCTACGTGGGGGTCAAGGACCTTGAGAAGCAGGGGCACTACTCCAGCGGCCCCCTGCGCGACTACAAGACTTCGGTCTACGAGGGCGGACATCGCGTGCCTTTCATCGTGCGCTGGCCCGGACAGGTCAGGGCGGGCTCCGTCTGCGACGGTCTCGTGCACCAGGCGGACGTCATCGCGACGCTGGCGGAGATCCTCGGGGAACGGCTGCCGGCCGGCGCGGCGGAAGACAGTTTCAGCCTCATGCCGCTGCTCAAGGGCGGGAGTGAAGCCGTCCGTCCTCATGCGGTCAGCTGCGCCTCGTCCGGCGTCCCCGGCCTCCGGGTCGGCAGTCTCAAATACGTGGCCAAGCCGACGCCCGAGCTCTACGACCTGTCCGCGGACATCGGAGAGAAGAACAACCTGGCGGCCATGATGCCTGAAAAGTTGGCCGAGATGCGGGCGCTGCTGGAGAAGATCATCACGGACGGACGTTCCACGCCGGGCGAGAAACAGAGGAATGACGTCGAAGTGACGCGTCATCCCAGACCCGAAGCGCCGAAGAAGAAGTCCGCGGCCAAGAAGAAGTGAGGCCGGCCGAAGAGGCTCGACCGCGCCGCCGCGCGGCGACTGACTGACTGCGATGTCCTGGCTGACCGACCACACCCTGCTGCCCGCCGACCTGTGGGTGCTGGTCGTCGCGCTGTTCGGCGCAGCCTGCATCGGCATGTCCAAGGCCGGACTGGCGGGCACCGCGACGCTGAACGTCGTCATCATGGCCAAGATCTTCGGGGCCAAGCCGTCGGTCGGCGTGGTGCTCCCGATGCTGATCGTCGCGGACCTTCTGGGCTACATGATCAACCGGGGCGGCGGGTCCTGGCGCAAAGTCTGGCCCATGGTGCCGCCGGCCGTCGCCGGCGTGATCGTCGGCTGGCTGCTGCTCGACCGCATCGACAACGCCACGGCGCGGATCGTCATCGGCTGGCTGATCCTGACGCTGCTCGCCTTCAACGTCGTGCTCGACCGTCGGCGCGAGCAGCTGCTGGCGCTGACCCGTCACCGCACCTTCGCCTGGGGCATGGGCTGGACTTCCGGCTGCACCACGATGCTCGCCAACGCCGCCGGGCCGGTGATGACCGTCTACCTGCTCTCGCAGCGGCTGGAGAAAAGCGAGCACCTCGGCGTGTTCAGCCGGTTCTTCCTTTTCATCAACCTCTTCAAACTACCCTTCAGCGGCAACGTCGGCCTCGTCACCGGATCGTCACTGATGACGAATCTCGTGCTGCTGCCCGGCGTCCTCGCAGGGGTGGCGTTGGGCTGGTGGATTCTGCGGCGGACCGGGCAGCGCGCGTTCGAGACCACGCTCGCCTGGCTGACGGCGGCCGCGGCCGTCTGGCTCATCGTCAGTTGAACGACTGTACTCGGTTGACTCCCCTCGGCGGGAGAACGGAGATGAGGACGTCATGAAAAGCCCCGCCCTCGCCCTCCTCGCCGCCCTCCTCCTCGCCGGCTGCCAGACCGCACCCGTCCAGCGCTCCCTGCCCGTCGGCGCCACGCCTGAGAGCGTCACCAAGGGCTTCGGCGGCGCCTACTACGTCACCCTCATGGGCTCCTCCCGCAAGCAGGGCGACGGCGACGGCAAGATCGTGAAGGTGCAGGACGACAAGGTGACGGTCCTCACCGAGGGCCTCGACGACCCCAAGGGCGTCGCGTTCGTCGCCAACCGTCTCATCACCGCCGACTTCGACAAGGTCTGGTCCGTGGACTCCAAGGGCAAGAAGACCCTGCTCGCCGGCCCCTCCGCCTTCCCCACCCCGCCGACGTTCCTCAATGACGTCGTGGTCTCGCCCGACAAGAAGAGCGTGCTGATCACCGACATGGGCGCGGTCACCAAGATGCGAGATGCCAACAACAAGCTCTTCGCGGTCGGCAGCGCCGAGCACAAGGCCATCCCGGTCATCGCCCGCGTCTTCCAGGTCACCCTCGACGGCAAGGTCACCGAAGTCATCGCGCCCACTGCGAAGATGCTCAACCCCAACG
>CAIOPO010000005.1 GCA_903860195.1 uncultured Opitutia bacterium
CTCGCAGAACTGGCGGCCGGGCATTTCCGAGGACATCCTGCTCAACAGCGTCTTTTCCAGGAGCGGATACCGCGTCTATGGCGCGGGCAAGATCTACCACGGGGCCGGAGACCGGGGCGGAATTTTCGACGACTACTTCCCCGGGAAGGGAGGGGACATGCCTCTCCATCCTGATGCCAAGAACGCCGGCGTCGGCGGCATCCGTTTCGCTCCGCTCGCCTGCGCCGACGAGGAGATGCCGGACCACAAGGTCGTCAGCTGGTGCATCGAGAAGATGAACGAGAAGTCCGACCGGCCCTTCTTCATCGGCGCCGGACTCGTGAAGCCGCACATGCCCTTCAGCGTGCCCAAGAAGTGGTTCGACCTCTTCCCTCTGGACCAGATCCAGCTGCCCCCGCATCGTGCCGACGACCTTGCTGACGTGCCGTCGGCTGGCGTGAAGATGGCCAAGCCCGAGGGGGACCACGCCGCCATCGTCGCCTCAGGCAGGTGGAAGGAGGCCGTGCAGGCCTATCTCGCCACCATCGCCTTCTGCGACCATCAGGTCGGTCGGTTGATCGACGCCTGGGAAAAGTCGCCCCGTCGCGACAGCACCGTCATCTGCCTCTGGTCCGACCACGGTTGGAGCCTGGGTGAGAAGTCCCACTGGCGTAAGTTCGCCCTCTGGGAGGAGCCGACCCGGACCGTGTTCATCTGGAAGGCCCCCGGCGTGACTCCGGCGGACGCCCGTTGCGGCAAGCCCGTCGATTATTCTGCCGTCTATCCCACCGCCTGCGCGCTGGCCGGCATTCCGATTCCCGCGCATGTCGACGGACGGGACATCTCGCCCCTTCTGCGAGACCCTGCCGCGGCCTGGGAGCATCCCGCCCTGACCACCTACGGCAGGGGCAATCACGCCGTCAGGACCGAGGACTGGCGCTACATCCGTTATGCCAACGGCGACGAGGAGCTCTATCACGACGCCAAGGACCCTTTGGAATACGAAAACCTCGCGACCAAGCCCGAGCATGCGGCCAAGAAGGCCGAGCTGGCCGCCTTCCTGCCCAAGACCGAGAAGCCCAACCTTCCGCGCGGACGTGACGGCGAGGAAGGGGAGGGCGGCTCCGCTCCGAAGAAGAAGGGCAAGAAGAAGTCCAAGCAGTGAACCCTGCCATGATCCGTCTCATCCTCGTCGTCTGCGTCGTCCTGCTGAGCGCCTGCGCGGCCACGGAGGTCGGCAGTCTGACCTATGATCAGGCGGTGGCCAAATACGGTCCCCCGGACAAGGAGACCGTCGTCGGCGGCCGGCGCGTGTCGGTCTGGAACGTCGGTTCGACGACCCGCAAGACCCGCTTCCTGAACGAGGACATCTTCGACACCCGGCACAACCAGGTCATCCGCACCTTCGACGCCGCCGGCCTGCTCGTTGAGCAGTCCTTCCGCTGATCAGCGGACCTCCAGCAGCCGGCGCAGTCCTTCCATCAGCACCTTCTCGACTTCGGGAGAGACGTTCGAGGACTGCTGGCCGGTCTCGTAGCCGCCCTCGGCGTAGGAGCAGCCCATGCCGATGTAGGCGGGGCCGTAGTCGCCGTAGGCGGCCATGGTCACCTGGAGGTCGGGCCGCATGGCCTTGGCGGCCAGCTGGTATTCCACGAAAAGCTCTCCCGGCATGCCGATGACGCGGGCCGTGCCGACGCGCAGGCAGGTGAGATCGATCCGATGTCCCTCCTCGTGGCGGGTCACCCAGGCGAGCTGGTCGGCGTGTGAGACGTAGCCCCGGGGCGGGGCGCCCTTGAGCTTGGCGATGAGCGACTCCTTGTTGAGGTGCTCGGCCAGAGGCAGCCGCACCAGGTCACGCGTCCAACCGATGTCGGAGGAGTCCAGCGGGCGTTTTTCCGTCGTCTCGAAGGCCTCCTTCATGCCGTCGGCGAGCCGCTGGGCCAGCACCATGCGGGTCGCGTGCGAGCCGTCGTTGTATTTGCCGGCGGTGACGTTGCCGCCCGCGCCGTTGAAGTGGAGCTGCAGCGTGAAGGGCTGCGACTGGGCGCGGATGAAGCGGGCGATGCCCGGAAAGTCGGGGTGGGGGATGCCGAGACGGTAGTAGCTCTGCGGGTGGCAGGCGTAGTGCGTCAGCACGGCGATGGGCGCGTCCTTGTTCCAGAAGCTCAGCGCCGTCACGTCGGGGTCGATCGTGCCTTCCGGGTAGGCGCGCACCTCGGCGGACTTCGTGGAGGAAGTGCGGGTGTACTTCACCTTGCCGTCAGGGCCGAGGATGCGACGCTGACTGGCCACCTCCTTCACCTTGGCCTTGCCCCAGCCCCAGTGCGTGGCCTCCCGGGCGACCGGCAGCGCGGCCTTCACCGCCTCGGCGGCGCGGGCGATGACGACGCGGTGGAAGTCCCCTTCGAAACGTGAGTATCCCTGCACCCCGAGCTGCTTCACCAGCCGTTCCGCGGTGAAGTCGCATCCGGGCGCGTCATGCTGGTGCAGCACGTGCACCGCGACCCGTTCGGGGGTCGTGCCCGCGGCTTCGGCCAGCGCCTTGCGGAAGGCGTCGTGACCTTCGTTGGCGATGCCGATCCAGTCCACCGCGCAGAGCACGATCGGGGCGTCCGCGCCGGAGATGACCACGCCCCGGCAGCGCAGCGTCATCTCGTCGAGGCGCTTCACGACGTCGTAGGCCATCGGTGAGCCGAGCGGCGGCGTGGCGTCGACGTCGAAGGTGGCGACCTTGACCGGACCCGCGAA
>CAIOPO010000006.1 GCA_903860195.1 uncultured Opitutia bacterium
GCCGGCTTCGAGGCTGACCAAGGGAGCGGGATAATCTTTGCCGAGGGTGACGCCGGCCTCAGCGAGGACGTGCATGGGCGCGTTCCAAGGCTCATGGATCCATTCGTCGGGCACTTTGGCGAGCTCAGGCACCCAGCGTCGGACATACGCGCCGTCGGGGTCGAACTTGAGTCCCTGCAGGACGGGATTGAACACGCGGAAGTAAGGCGCGGCGTCGGCTCCGCAGCCGCCCGCCCACTGCCAGCCGAGGGTGTTCGAGGCGAGGTCGGCGTCGACGAGGGTGTCCCAGA
Organism: uncultured Opitutia bacterium; assembly: GCA_903860195.1. Lineage (GTDB taxonomy): Bacteria > Verrucomicrobiota > Verrucomicrobiia > Opitutales > UBA953 > UBA953. Next base: position 291 of record CAIOPO010000006.1, read on the forward strand.
ACCACTTGGCGCCCGCCTGCCAGGGCTGCAGGAAGTGCTTCACGAGGACCGAGGCGGCGATCATGCGCACGCGGTTGTGCATCCAGCCGGTGGCCCAGAGCTGGCGCATGCCCGCGTCGACGACGGGATAGCCGGTGCGACCGCGCTGCCAGGCGCGGAGGAGCTTCTTGTCCGGCGCCCAGGGGAACTGCTCAAACTCGCGGCGCAGGGGTCGGTCCGTGGTCTCGGGGAAATGGTGCAGCAGGTGGTAGCCGAACTCACGCCAGCCGACCTCCGCCACGAACTTGTCCCCGCCCTTGGTGCCGAGCGCGCCGGCCGAACGAACCACGTCGACGATCTCAAGCGGCGAGATCTGTCCGAAATGCAGGTAGGGCGAGAGCATCGACGTGCCGTCGATCTTGGGGATGTCGCGGTCGGTCGGATAGGCCTTCACCGCCTTGGCCACGAAGTCCTTCAGGCGTTTCTCGGCTCCGGCGCGCGTGGGATTCCAGGCCGTGCGCATCTGGACGTCCCACTTGATCTTGGGCAGCAGAGCGAGGCTCTTGAGCGCGACGGATTTCGGCGCCTTGTCGGGCGCCGTCAGCTTGCGCGGCGCCTTGAGGGGCTCGCCGAACTTCAGGTTGGCCTGGCAGTTCTTCCAGAACGGCGTGAAGACCTGGAACGGATTGCCGGAGAGGTTCTTGATCTGGTGCGGCTCGTGGAGCAGGTTGCCGTTGAACGAATCGGCCTGGAGGCCGGCGTTGCGCAGCTTGGTCTTCACCAGCGTGTCGCGGGCGATGACCGCGGGCTCGTAGCGGCGGTTCCAGACGACGAGCTCGGCCCCGGTCTCTTTCACCAGATTCTGCAGTTCTTTGAGGGAGTCGCCTTGGCGGATGACCAGCGGCGAGCCGGCCTTGGTCAGCTGCGCGTCGAGGTCCTCAAGCGCGTGGTGCAACCACCAGTCCGAAGCGCCGCCGGGCTGCCAGCTCCCTTCGGCTTCCGGGTCGTGGATGAATACAGGGATGACCGGTCCGCCGTGCTTCACGGCCGCCTCGAGCGCCGGATTGTCAGCCAGCCTCAGATCGAGACGGAACCAGACGATGGCAGGGGCGGGCATGGGGTGAGACTAATGGCCGAAAGGAAGAGTGCAAATGGGGGAACTGAATAGGGCTAGAGCTAGGGCTGGGGCTAGAGTTAGGGCTGGGGCTGGGGATGGGATAGGCAATAGAGGCTCGGAGGCCCATGAGAGCTTAACAGTTGGCTGGAGAGGCAGTGGGTAGGGTCGAGGACCCTTCCTCGACCGCGGACGACCAAGGGTGGTCGTCCCTACCAGCGAAGGCGGAGCCTTCGTGAGGATACCTAGCCCTGCCCCAAGCCCTGGCCCTGCTTCACCAACTATAGCTTTGCTTCTTCTTCACGCGGCGGGCGAAGCCGGCGAGGAGCTCGACGGCCTGTTCGACGACGTTGAGGTCCACGACTTCTCCGGGGGTGTGCATGTAGCGCAGGGGGATGGAGACGAGGCCGCACGCGACGCCGGCGTTCGCCATCTGGATGGCGCGCGCGTCGGTGCCGGTGGGGCGGGACTCGGCCTGCACCTGATAGGGGATGTCGAGTGCCTCGGCGGTTTCGACGAGATGGTCGAAGACCACGGGATTGATGTTCGGGCCGCGGCCGATGATCGGTCCGCCGGAGAGCGCGAACTTGCCGAACTTGCGGTTGTCGGCGTCGGGGTGGTCGGTCGCATGGCCGACGTCGACCGTGATGGAGACGTCGGGGCGCAGGCCCTGGGCGGCAACCTGCGCGCCGCGTGTGCCGATTTCCTCCTGCGTCGTGGCCACGGAGACCACGGTGGCGGCGATGCGCTTGTCCTTCGCCACGCGGCGGAAGGCCTCCATGCA
>CAIOPO010000007.1 GCA_903860195.1 uncultured Opitutia bacterium
GGAGGCCCGCGAGGCCGCTCGGACGCTCGGCGCCACGTTCCATCCGCCGATCGCGGGGGACATGACGCTGACGTTCGACCTCGGCCTGATGCGCAAGGTCGCCGCGGTCATCCGGCGTTCCCGCGCCGACATCGTGCTCACCCACGCGCTCGCCGACTACATGGAGGACCACATGGCCTGCGCCCGCCTCGCGACGAGCGCGGCCTTCACGCACGGCATGCCCAACTTCGCCAGCGACCCGCCGGAGGAGACTTACGCCCACGACGTCACGGTCTACCACGCCCTGCCGCACGGGCTGCGCTCGCCGCTCCGCCAGAAGGTCAGCGCGGGCCTCTATGTCGACGTGGAGCCGGTGCACGCGCAGGCCCGGCAGGCGCTCGCGGCCCACGCCTCGCAGAAGGAGTGGCTCGACGTCAGCCAGGGGGCCGACTCCTACCTCGCCACGCTCGACCGCATGAGCGAGGCGGTCGGCGCGCTCTCCGGCAAGTTCAGGATGGCCCAGGGCTGGAACCGCCACCTGCACCTCGGCTACAGCGCCAAGGAGATCGACCCGCTGCGTTCGGCGCTCGGCGCCGACTGCGCGGTGAACGCCGCCCACGAGGCGGAACTGGAACGTCCCCGGCCCTGAGCATGGACCGACGCGACTTCATCCGGAGCTCCTCCGCCGCGGCCCTGGCCGCAGGGCTTTGCGGCGCCGGCACGCCGCCGGTGAACCGCGTCACGGCCGAGAACGCCAAGGAGGGCTCGACCGACTGGCAGCTGACGCGCGTCCGCGTCGACGCCTCGAAGCAGCGCTCACCCTGGATCGAGGGCTACTGTTCCAAGCAGAGCGCCCGCGCCGGCGAGACGGTCGAGGTGATGGTCTCAGCCCATCCGGCCCGCCGCTTCAAGGCCGAGTTCTTCCGGATGGGCTGGTATGGCGGACGCGGCGCCCGGAAGGTGCTCGAGCTGGGCCCGTTGCAGGCCCGCTCGCAGCCCACGCCGACGCCGGGAGAGAAGAACCTCCACGAGTGCCGCTGGGAGGCGACGTTCTCCGTGCGCATCCCGTCCGACTGGCTGAGCGGCGTCTACCTCGGCCGGCTCACCACCCTTCCGGAGTCCGAAGACGAGCCCTACTGGCAGAGCCACGTCACGTTCATCGTGAAGGACGACCGGCCGGCCGACATCCTGTTCCAGTGCAGCGACAACACCTGGCAGGCCTACAACAAGTGGCCCTCCAACTACTCGGTGTACAGCCACCCCAAGGGCGTGCAGGGCCCGTGGGCCGACGTCTCCTTCGACCGCCCGTACGGACGCGAGGCGCAGTTCGACGGCGTCGTGGCCGACCCGCGCACGGTGGGCTCCGGCGAATTCCTGCCGCTCGAGTTTCCGCTCGCCTTCTGGCTCGAGGAGCACGGCTACGACGTCACCTACTGCTCCAACTCCGACCTGCACACGCCCGACCGCGGCCTGAAGTGCCGGGCGTTCCTCAGCGTGGGTCATGACGAATACTGGGACCTCCGCGCCTTCCGCAGCGTGGAACGCATGCGGGATGAAGGCGTCTCGCTGCTGTTCCTCTCGGGCAATTCGGTCTGCTGGGTCACGCCCATGCGGCCCTCCGCGGACGGCAGGCCGGACCGCATCCTCTTCCGCGGCGGCCCCTACGGCGGCGACCAGGAATACGCGCGCAACCGGCACCGTGACCACGGACCCTTCCCGGAACGCGGACCGGACGAGGGCCTGCTCATGGGCGCCCGCAATGTCGAACCGGTCAACGGCGGCGGCGACTGGACCTGCGTGAATCCGGACCATTGGATCTTCGAAGGCACGGGGATGCGCAAGGGCGACTCGATCCCCGGACTCATCGGCTGGGAATACCACGGCCAGCCGGCCACGGAGATTCCAGGACTGGAAGTCGTGGGCGCGGGCAAGGCCTGGGTGGGCGGCGTGCGCCCGCAGACGTGGACCGCGACGGTGCACCCCGGACCCAAGGGCTCGGTGACGTTCAACGCCTCCTCGATCTTCTGGTGCCAGGGACTCTCCTCCCCTCCCGGCCACGTGCTGCCCTGGTCGCACTGGTCCCGCCCGCACGGGCCGGATGAGCGCGTGCGGCGCATCACCCGCAATGTCCTCGCCCGCGCCCTGGCCCCACGCTGACCGTGAAGCCGATCATCGAGCAGCAGGCCCCGCGCGCCGCCAACGAACTGGTGGCCTGCGAGCTCGTGCGCGGCAGGGACTTCGGCTGCGTCTGGCACCACCACCCGGAATATGAGATCACCCTGGTCCGCAAGGGCGGCACGGAACGCTGGGTCGGCGACCGTCTCACGCCGCTCCGGCCCGGAGACCTCGTGCTGCTCGGCTCAGGCCTGCCGCACGATTTCCGCAATGAGCGCGGCCGCGGTCCGGTGGACGCGGTGGTGCTGCAGTTCCGCCCCAACTTCCTCGGCGAGGACTGGCTGAAACACGCCTCGGCGAGCGCCATCGCCCGCCTCCTGGACCGCTCCCGGCTCGGACTCGAGGTCCGCGGCCCCACGCGGAGGGCGGCGGCCCGGATGGTCGAAGAGGCCGCCAAACGGCGCGGCGTCGGACGCCTCATCCTGCTGCTGCAGCTGCTGGAGCTGCTGGCGTCCTCGGACGACCTGCGCGAGATCGCGTCGCCGGGCTTCCGGGCCGACACGGACGCGCACTCGTCCGACCGCATCGGGACGGTGACGCGCCGCATCGAGGAATCGCTCTCCGGGCAGATCTACGTCGCGGACCTCGCCCGCATGACGGGCCTCAGCGAAAGCGCCTTCAGCCGGCTCTTCCATAAATGCACGGGACGTTCGGTCCCGCAGTATGTCAACGAGCTCCGCATCGCCCGCGCCTGCCGCCTGCTTGCCGAGACCGACCAGACGGTGAAGCAGGTCGCGCACGTCTGCGGCTATCCGACTCCGGCCTACTTCCACCGACAGTTCCAACGTCAGCACGGAGTGTCGCCCCTGGCCTACCGTGCCGCGATCCGCCGCCATGCCTGAGACGTCCGTCATGGCCCTGCTCGGCGCCGCGCTCTCGCTGGCGGCGGCGTCTGCCGCGCCCGAACCCGTGCCGGCCTCCTCAGTCCGCCCCGTCGTCGTGCGCTCCGCGGGCTTCGCGTCGACCCCCAAGGCCCTCCTGCCCCCCGGCTACGCCCTCAGCGTCGCCGCCGCCTCGCCGCTGGTGACGCATCCGATCGCGGGCTGCCTCGATGACCGCGGACGTCTGTTCCTCGGTGACGCCGTCGGCGTGAACTGGAAGAAGGACCAGCTCGAGGCCAATCCGCCGAACCGGGTGCTGATGCTCGAGGATAAAGACGGCGACGGCACCTTCGACGTCAGCACGGTCTTCGCCGACAAGATGACCTTCCCCTCCGGGGCCCAATGGCTCAACGGCAGCCTCTATGTCGCCTCGCCGCCCGGCATCTGGAAACTGACCGACACCGACGGTGACGGCGTGGCTGACCGGCGGGAGATGATCGCCAGCGGCTTCGACTACACCGGCAACGCCGCCGACGTCCACGGGCCGTTCCTCCATCCCGACGGACGACTCTACTGGTGCCATGGCCGCAAGGGCTACAAGGCCGCCGGCAAGGACGGCAAGGTGGTGCACGAAGGGAAGAGCTCGGGCATCTGGAGCGCGCGGCCCGACGGCACCGACCTCCGTTGGCACTCGCTGCTCGCCGGCGACAATCCGGTCGAGGTCGACTTCACCCCCCAGGGCGAACTGATCGGGGTGCAGAACCTCTATTACGGCCAGCCCCGCGGCGACACGCTCGTCCACTGGCTCGCCGGCGGGGTCTACGAACGCGCCGACCTTCCGCACATCATCGCCGGCCTGCCCCGCACGCTGCCGGCCATGCCCGTGATGCACAACTTCGGCCACGTCGCGGTGAGCGGGGCTTGCTTCTGGAAAAGCTACCCGGAAGCCCGCGGCGCCGACGCGCCGCTGCAGTTCCTGGTCACGCACTTCAACACCCAGCGCGTGGTCCGCATGGAACTGACGCCGCAGGGTTCGACTTATCGGGCGACGGAGAACGAGTTCCTCAAGCTCGACGACCCCGACGTCCACTTCACCGACGTGATCGAGGCCCCGGACGGCTCGCTGCTCGTGCTCAACACGGGCGGCTGGTTCCGCCTGGGCTGCCCCTCCAGCCTGATGGCCAAGCCCGACGTGCTCGGCTCAGTCCTTCGCATCCGCCCGCCGACGAAGACCGCCCAGGCCTCCGGCGCCTGGCGGACTCCTTATCGGCCGCTCGGCAATGACCCTGAAAGCCTGCTCACGGCCCTCAACGCATCCGACCCGCAGGTCCGTCTCCGCGCGCTCGCCCGCATTGCGGAGGTCCGGCCCGAATACTCCCGCATCCGCACGGCCCTGCTCGAACTGATGCCGCAGGCGCTGGACGCCCCCGCCGAACACGCGCTGATTCACGCCGCCCAGAATCTCTTCGTCGTGCACGACATCGAGCTGCTGCGACAGGCCGAGAATCCGACCGCGCGTCGGCGACTGCTCGCCTCCTACCAGCTGCCCATCAATTCCTACCCTCCGGCCCACCGGCGGACGGTCAATGAGCTCGCCTCCTTTGCCTGCACCCAGCTGGACGCCGAGGACGCCGCCCTCGGTGCGGCCGCCCTGAAGGTCCTGACCGACCACTACGACGCCAAGACCGAGCTCGACGCGATGCTGCTGGCATGGCTGGAGGCGAAAGAACCCGGCGCAAACCGCCTCCGCGCCCTCCGCGAAGTCACCTTGGCAAAATCAGCCCGCCCCGAGATCCAAGCGGTCATCACGAAGATGCTGCGCCACGAAGCTCCCGCCGTCCGCCGCATCGCCCTGACGACCATCGCCGCCAGCGCCGCCAAGCCCTCGGGGGAATGGCCGGATGAGCTCGCCCGGCTCCTGGCCGCCGAAGCCAGCCCCGGCCTGCCCCTGCTGGACGCCGTCAGGCGCCTTCGCTCGACGAAGTTCGATGCCGCCCTCCAGGCCATCGCGGATGACGCACGGCGCCCGACCTCCCTCCGCCTACGCGCCTTGGACGCCATGCAGTCGCGCGCGATGACGCCGCAGACCTTCGACTTGCTGGTGACGACGCTCAAGCAGGACGCTTCCGCGGCCGCCCGCATCCAGGCGGCGGGAATGCTGAGTTCCGCCACGCTCACGCGCGAACAGACGCTGGCGCTCGCTCCGACGCTCGCGCAGGCGGGCCCGATCGAGCTCCGTGAGCTGACCAAGCTGCTCCGCCGCACCTCACCGAAGGAGACCGAAGCCGCCGAAGCCCTGACCAGGGCCGTCGCCGGCAATCCCGCCCTCATCAGCCAGCAGGAGAGCGTCTACCGGACCGCGCTGAGCGACCACCCTCCCCGGCTCTTCGAGCAGATCCTTCTTCCCGCCCGGCAAGCCGCCGAGGCCGCCCTCGACGGCAAGAAACGCGAGCTCAACCTCATCGCCGAGGAGTCCGCGCGTGGTTCGCCCGCCCGAGGCCAGGCCCTCTTCGCCTCCGGCCGAGGCACCTGCATCGCCTGCCATAAGGTCGGCGACCAGGGGCGCGCGATCGGCCCCGACCTCTCGAAGATCGGCGCCATCCGCACCGAACGTGACCTCGCCGAAAGCATCCTCTTCCCGAGCAGCACACTCGCGCGCGATTACGAGGCGCACCTCTTCGAGACCTCGGACGGCCAGACCGCCCTGGGCGTGGTGCGCAGCCACACCGCCGAAGGACTGCGCATCGTCGACGTCGCCGGCCAGGAGAAGGACCTGCCTCATGCGCAGATCGTCGCTGACACCACCCTGACCGAGAGCCTCATGCCCATGGGCCTCGACGCCGCCTTCTCCCGACAGGAGCTCGCCGACCTCATCGCCTGGCTCCGCTCCCTCCGCTGAACCTTCACCCACGAACAACATGAAAGAAAAACCGCTCACCCTCCCGGCGCAAAGCCCGGCCACCTCCGCCCTGACCTATCTGCGCCTCGCGCTGATGGTCTTCGCCCACTACTTCATCTGGAGTTGCTGGTACAACACCCTGTCCGTCTACCTCGGCGCGCTGAAGTTCACCGGCACCCAGATCGGCCTCGCCTACGGCACCACCGCCATCGGCGCGCTCGTCTCGCCCTTCCTCATCGGCGTGGTCGCCGACCGGTTCTTCCCCGCTCAGCGCCTGCTCGGCGCGCTCCACCTCTTCGGCGCCGCGTTGCTCTGGTGGATCTCCCAGCAGACCGACTTCAACGTCTTCTACCCCGCCCTCATCGTCTACACCCTCACCTACATGGCCGGTCACGGCCTGATCAACACCATCACCCTGAGCCACGCCTCCACCGCGGCCTTCCCCGTCATCATGACCGCGGCCAGCGCCGGCTGGATCGTCGCCGGCAACGTCATCAGCCTGACCGGACGGGAGGACAACGCGGGCATGTTCGTCCTGGCCTCCATCGTCGCGCTGGGCATGGGCGTCTACTCTATGACCCTGCCGCACACCCCGCCCAAGGGCGACCAGGGTCCGGTCTCGGCCGCCAAGATCCTCGGCCTCGACGCCCTGAAGCTCTTCCGGGACCGCTCCTTCGCGGTGTTCATGATTTGCTCCTTCCTGATCTGCATCCCGCTGAGCTTCTACTTCACCTGGACCGGAGCGTTCCTGAATGAGCTCAAGGTGGCCAACGTCGGGTCCAAGATGTCCCTCGGCCAGGTCTCCGAAGTCGGGTTCCTCCTGCTGCTGCCCTTCCTCCTGCCTCGGCTCGGCGTGAAGAAGATCCTCGTGCTCGGCATGACGGCCTGGGCCGTGCGCTTCGGATGCTTCGCCTACTTCAACGAGACCCCCACCGCCGTCTGGGCGCTCTTCGGCGGCCTGCTGCTCCACGGCATGTGCTACGACTTCATCTTCGTGATGGGCCGCATGTACGTGGACAAGTTCGCGGGCGAGTCGCTCCGGGCCTCCGCCCAGGGTCTGCACGCCGTCTTCACTCTCGGCGCCGGCATGTTCGTCGGCTCGTGGCTCTCAGGGGTCGTTGGCCAGGACTTCACCCGGCCGGAGGGCACCCACGATTGGACCGGCATCTGGCTGGTGCCCGCCGCCATGGCCGTCTTCCTCGTGCCCGTCTTCCTCGCCCTCTTCCGCGAAAAACCCGCCGACTCCCCCTCGGCCTGAACCAGTCCAATACCTGTTTCTACCCCTCCTAGCCCAAGCCCTAACCCTAGCCCTAGCCCTAACCCTAGCCCTAGCCCTAATTCTCCTCCCATGCCTCGCCCTCTCAGCCACATCGCCCCCGACTGGTGGGACTACACCACGCTCGACCCAGAACTGATCAATGACGCCGCGCGTCTGACGGAGAAGGACCTCCGCCAGCTCTCCCGTCCCGGCTTCAAGGTCGTGATGTACGACACCCTCGAGGACTTCTACCTCGCCGAGGCGCTCGAGTACATCGCCGCCTGGCGTCAGGCCACGGCCGACAATCCCGTCGGCATCTGCGGTCCGATCGGCCCCACCGAACAGCTCCCGCTGGTCGCACGGCTCGTCAACGAACTCGGCCTCTCGCTCAAGCACGCCCACTTCTGGGGCATGGACGAATGGTATGACGAGAAGACGAAGAAGGAGGTGCCGGTCACGCACCCGCTCTCCTTTGAACGTGCGGACCGCGAGCTCTGCTTCGACCGCATCCAGAAGAAGCTCTCGATCCCCGAGGCCAACCTGCACTTCCCCAAGGCGGCCGTCGGCGCCTACGTGAAGTCGTGGGACGCCGGCGTCCGCTGCGCCGTGATGCAGGGCGGACAGGGCGACATCAAGCACTGGGCCTTCAACGATCCGCTTAAGCGCGCCGGCAAGTACAAGGACGCCCCGCCCTCGCCCGCCGAATACCGCCAGCTCGGCACCCGGGTCGTCGAACTCCACCCCGTGACGCTCAGCCAGAACGCCCGCACCTCCGGCGGCGGCAACATCACGATGGTGCCGAAGATGGCGATCACCGTCGGTCCGGTCGAAACCTGGAAGGCCGAGAAGGTCTCCATCTGGCAGGCCGGCACCCATGACAACCCGCTCGGGCAACGCCTCACCGCGCTGATGATTTCCAAGAAGCTCGCCGACGCCGCCGTGCCGATGTCCCTTCTGGCCGACCACCCGAACGTCCAGTTCAACTACTTCCGCGGCGGACTCGGCTCCTGCGCGGTGGAAATGCACTGACACACTTGCTCCGCTTCATCTTCATCCTCCTCTGCCTGGGCACGGCAAGCCTAAGGCTGTCCGCCGACCCCTCGCAACCGGGGCCTTTCCCGACCACGATCATCGAGTTTGCGGACCTCACTGACACCTCGCGCACCGTCAAGCAGGAGACGGAAAAAGAAAGGCCGCGGCTTTTCAAAGCCCGCCGGGCAGATGAGGCCAAACCCGCGGGCAGGCCGGTGCCGATCAAGGTCCACCTGCCCCAGGGTGACGGACCTTTCCCCGTCGTCGTCGTATCCCATGGCGCCGGCGGCGACTGGGACACTCATTACGTCCAGGCGAAGCACCTCGCATCGCACGGCTACGTGACACTCTGCCTCGAGCACGTCGGCAGCAACCGGGAACGCATGACGAAGGGACTCCAGATGATGAAGAACCTTGAAGCCATGATCCATGACGCCGACGAAGTCCTCGCCCGGCCCAAAGACGTCTCGTTCGCCCTCGACCGTGCGGGCGACTGGAACCGGGACCATCCCAAGATGCGCGGAAAACTCGACCTCAGCCGCGTCGGGATGATGGGCCACTCTTTCGGCGCCTACACCACCATGGTCGTCTGCGGAATGCGGCCGGCCTTGGACTGGCTGACTCCGCGCGTCGAACCAGGCAAGGGTCTCGGACCTGAACAAGCCGACCCACGCGTCAAATGCGGCGTGGCCCTTTCGCCCCAAGGAATCGGAGAACCTTTCTTCATCCGCGAAAGTTTCGGGTCGCTGAAGGTCCCGCTGCTGGGCGTCTCCGGCACGTTGGACAAACAACAGAACGGCCTGACTGCGAAGAATCGTCGCGAGGCCTTCACCCTATGGGGCGGCAAGGGACACGGATTCGTCTGGATCACCGACGCCGCCCATCTGGACTTCACCGACTCCACCGGTTCAAGCGGCAAGGCGCTGCCTTCCAAATCCCGGGACGACGTCCAGCCAGTGACCAAGGCCGCCACGCTGCTTTTCCTCGACCAACATCTCAAGCCTGACAACAAGACCAAGCTTTCAGAAGAAGCCCTGACTCCTTACCGCCGTGGTGCCGTGAAAAAGGTCGAGGTGACTTTCAAGTAACCGACGGCATTTTAAAAATCCCTAAAACACTGTCATTCAATGTTTTGGGACGATTATTCTGGGGGCTTTGACAAAGTCCAAATCTGGATTCCCTGAGGGGCGATGGTCGACGCCGCCGACACCCTCCGAAAGCACGGGCTTCCCGTGACTGCGCAGCGCGTCGCGATCCTCTCCGCCGTCCACCATCATCCGCATGCGACCGCGGACGAGGTCGCCGAACAGGTCCGTTCAAAGCTCGGCTCCATCTCGCGTCAGTCGGTCTACAACGCGCTCAACGTCCTGACTGAGCACGGCATCATCCGACGCATCCAGCCCGCCGACTCGCCGGCCCGATACGAGGACCGCGTGGGGGACAACCATCACCACCTCGTCTGCCGTTCATGCGGCCGCACGGAGGACGTCTGCTGCGCCACGGGTCACACGCCCTGCCTCAACGCCTCTGAAGAGCACGGTTTCGCCATCGACGAGGCCGAGGTGATCTACTGGGGCCTCTGCCCCTCGTGCCGCGGCGGCGGTCACGCCTCACGTCCTCACCGTCACTCCCATTCCTGACTTCCCATGAAAACCCACTCACACATCCTACGAACCCTGGCGCTCTCCGCGCTGCTGCTCGCCGGCACGGCCGCCTTCGCCGCCGACGCCAAACCTGCTTCCAACCCAACCAAAGACATGTCCGACATCTCCAAATGCCCCGTGATGGGCAACCCCGCCCCGGCCGCCCGGCACACCGCCGCCGGCGCCATGAGCAACCGCGACTGGTGGCCCGACCAGCTCAACCTGAGCATCCTGCACCAGAACAACCCGAAGGGCAACCCCCTCGGAGCCGACTTCAATTACGCCGAGGAGTTCAAGAAGCTCGACCTCGAAGCCGTCCGCAAGGACCTCAAGGCGCTCATGACGGACTCCAAGGAGTGGTGGCCCGCCGACTACGGGCACTACGGACCCTTCTTCATCCGCATGGCCTGGCACAGCGCCGGCACCTACCGCGTGACGGACGGACGCGGCGGCGCGGGTTATGGCACGCTGCGCTTCGCCCCGCTCAACAGCTGGCCGGACAACGCCAACCTCGACAAGGCCCGCCGTCTCCTCTGGCCCATCAAGCAGAAGTATGGCAACCGCCTCTCCTGGGCGGACCTCATGGTCCTCACCGGCAACGTCGCCCTCGAGGACATGGGCTTCAAGACCTTCGGCTTCGCCGGCGGTCGCGCCGACGTCTGGGAGCCGCAGGAAGACATCTACTGGGGCCCCGAGAGCCAGTGGCTCGGCGACAAGCGCTACTCCGGCGACCGTGAGCTCGCCAACCCGCTCGCCGCGGTCCAGATGGGCCTGATCTACGTCAATCCGGAAGGTCCCAATGGCAAGGCCGACCCGATGGCCGCCGCCCGTGACATCCGCGAGACCTTCGCCCGCATGGCCATGAACGACGAGGAGACCGTCGCGCTCATCGCCGGCGGACATACCTTCGGCAAGGCCCACGGCGCCGCCACGCCCGAAGGCAACGTCGGTCCGGAACCCGAAGGCGCTCCCATCGAGCAGATGGGCCTCGGCTGGAAGAACAAGTTCGGCAAGGGCAACGGGGCGGACACCATCACCAGCGGCCTCGAAGGCGCCTGGACCAGCACGCCGACCCGCTGGTCGCACTCCTACATCTCCAACCTCTGGGCCTACGACTGGGTGCTGACCAAGAGCCCCGCCGGCGCCCAGCAGTGGGTGCCCAAGGACGGCGCCGCAGCGGGCACGGTGCCCGACGCGCATGACAAGTCCAAGCGTCACCAGCCGATCATGTTCACCACGGACATCGCGCTGAAGACCGATCCGGCCTACGCCAAGATCACCAAGCGCTGGCTCGAACACCCCGAGGAGTTCGCCGACGCCTTCGCCAAGGCCTGGTACAAGCTCACGCACCGCGACATGGGGCCCTACGTACGCTGCCTCGGACCGCTCGTGCCGCCCCCCCAGCTCTGGCAGGACCCCGTGCCCGCCGTCAATCACCCGCTGATCGACGCTCAGGACGAGGCCGCGCTCAAGCAGGCCGTGCTCGCCACGGGTCTCCCGAACTCCCAGCTCGTCTCGGTCGCCTGGGCTTCCGCCTCGACCTTCCGCGGCAGCGACAAGCGCGGCGGCGCCAACGGCGCCCGCATCCGCCTCGCTCCGCAGAAGGACTGGGAAGTGAACAACCCGGCCGAACTCGCGAAAGTGCTCGCCGCCCTCGAGAAGGTGCAGGCCTCCTTCAACGCCTCCGCCAAGGGCGGCAAGAAGGTGTCCCTCGCCGACCTGATCGTGCTCGCGGGCAACGCGGCCGTCGAGGACGCCGCCGCCAAGGCCGGCACGCCGGTCAAGGTGCCCTTCCGCGCCGGCCGCACCGACGCCACGCAGGAGATGACCGACGTCGCCTCCGCCGCGGTGCTCGAGCCCAAGCATGACGGCTTCCGGAACTTCCTCGGCCGCAAGCTCGACCGTCCGGCTCCGGAAAACCTCCTCGACCGCGCCCAGCTCCTGACCCTCTCGGCGCCGGAGATGACCGTGCTCGTCGGCGGCATGCGCGCCCTCGACACCACGGTCGGCTTCCCCGGCCTCGGCGTCATGACCAAGCGTCCCGGACAGCTGACGAACGACTTCTTCGTCAACCTGCTCGACGACTCCGTGGTCTGGGAGAAGGCCAAGGTCTGCGAGCACTTCTTCGAAGGACGCGACCGCAAGACCGGCCAGGTCAAGTGGACCGCGACCGCCGTGGACCTCGTGTTCGGCTCCAACTCCCAGCTGCGCGCCCTCTCCGAGGTCTACGCCAGCGCCGACGGCAAGGAGAAGTTCGTGAAGGACTTCGTCGCCGCCTGGACCAAGGTGATGGAACTCGACCGCTTCGACCTCGCCAAGAAGTAAGCGATCTCTCCATCGCCTCCTCAAGGCCCGCCCTCACCGGCGGGCCTTTTTGTCGAGTGGACAGGCTGGGAATGTCTTTTTTTTCCGTTATAGTTCCCTTTTTGGGTAAGGGCTGGGATTCTCACGCCATGCTGCTGTCTTAGGCGCATGAAAACAAACCTCCGTCCACTATGCGCGCTGCTTCTGGCACCGCTCGTGACGTTCGCCCAGCCGATCCGGTTGCATCCGGAGAACCCGCGGATATTCGAATATCATGGGAAGCCCTACGTACTGATCACGGCGACGGAACACTACGGAGCAGTGATGAACCGGCCGTTCCGCTGGGAACCCTACCTAGATGACCTCGTGGACAAGCGGATGAACGTCTCGCGGCTCTTCGTGCTGTATCGCGAGCTGCAGACAGCGGTGAATCCCTACTCCACCTGCAAGCCGGAGACGCTCGACTATGTCTCGCCTTATCTGCGCACCGGCCCTGGCGACGCCCGCGACCGACTAACTAAATACGACCTCGACCGATGGAATCCGGAGTTCTTCGAAAGATTGCACGGCTTCCTGACGGCTGCGGAAAAGCGCGGCATCATCGTTGAGGTCACCCTACTGGCGGATCATCACAAACCGGAGATTTGGGAACTGAACCCGCACAACCCGTCCAACAACGTCAGCAAGACTCCGGTCATCCAGCCGGAGGAATACATCACGTTGCGGCATCCAGCGCTGTGGGAAAGACAACGGACCTTTGTCGAAAAAATCGTCCGCGAGTGCAACCGCTACGACAACGTCTTCTACGAGATCTGCAACGAGCCGCAGGGCAACTTCCCGCAACAGGGCGGTGGTAGCGTGCTCATTGACGAACGACAGCGGGCTACCACGAACACACGCCCAAATCCGACGCACCAAGAGATCGATGAGTGGCAACGCGCCGTAGCGAAGGTGATCCGCGAGACCGAAGCCCCGCTCCCCAAGAAGCACCTCATCGCCGGCCAGCCCGCCTATCTCGCCGCCCCGCCCTACGCCCAGTTCGTCAGCGAAGGCTTCGACGACGTGACAATCGACATCGTCAACGTCCACCAGATGCACCGCACGACCTACCGCGGACGGAACTATGACATCTCCATGTTCATGTCGCGGCAGCTAAGACTGGAAGAGCTGCGGAACCTCTTCGTCGCCAGCGCCGAAGAGCGTAAACCCCTGAACATGGACGAGGATAATGCCGCGAGTCGCTTCACGAATCCAGAGGGTTGGACGATCCATCGAAAGCGGGCGTGGACGACCGTGCTCAGTGGCGGCCACTATGACGTGATCGACTTCACCGTCCAGAACCGCCAGGAGACCGGCACGCGCGAGGCGCAGGCCGCCCTTCGTTCCTGGCTGAAACACCTATCCGAATTCGTCCACCAGATCGACCTCGCCAAGGCCCGACCCATGCCGCAGACGGTCAAGATGGCGCCCCAGCACGTCGTTGCCTCCGTGCTCGGCGTGGCCGGGAGCGATTACGCGGTCTACCTCGCCGACGCCCGGGAAGTAACAGAGAAAGACCTCGGGAAACCGATCATGGGAGAACTTGCGATGACTCTCCCTGCGGGCTCCTGGCAAGCCACCTTCATGGATCCGACGACCGGCGGAGTGACGGCGACCTCATCATTGCTTGGCGGCGAAACCCGCATCCCCCTGCCGAAATTCCACCACGATTTGGTCATTCGGCTTCGCCCTCTCAATCGCTAGACTTGAGAGAGGAAGCAGCCATCTCGCGGAAGACACGGACATGCCTGAGCTCATGCCGACCATTGGGATTGAGGAGGACCAGATAGTCGTGTCCGAGCACGTTCGAGGCGCCCCGACTCGCAGCTCCGGGCCCTCGCAGAAGTCTACGCCAGCGCCGACGGCAAGGAGAAGTTCGTGAAGGACTTCGTCGCCGCCTGGACCAAGGTCATGGAGCTAGACCGCTTCGACCTAGCCAAGAACTGATCCGCCCCGCAGGGCGCACTTCCAGGCCCGCCGGCGACCCCGGCGGGCCTTTTATTCCCAGCCAGGCCGACCGGGGCTAGCGGAATCGGACACTGATTAGGCGGTTTTAGGAGGGGCATTTGCGGAACTGTCCTTCCCTCCGGGGAGTCATCAGTTATGCCTGATGGCGATGACCCTGCGCGATCACCCCGTCGCCGCCCGCCGCGCCCTGTGCGCGGCGGGGGTCATCCTGCTTTTTACCACCGGCAATGCGGCGGTGTCGTTCGACGCCGACATCCGGCCGATCTTCAAGGAGCACTGCACGCACTGCCACGGCGAAGAGGAGGAACCCAAGGGCGGCGTGGACCTTCGCCTGCGCCGCATGATGGACGGCAAGAACGAGGACGGTGAAGCGCTGCTGGTCCCGGGCAGTCCGGAAAAGAGCGCGATCTTCAAGGCGGTCGCCGAAGGACGGATGCCGAAGAAGGGCAAGAAGATGCCGGAAGGACAGCTGGCCAAGCTGCGCCAATGGATCGCCGAGGGCGCCAAGGGAGGCGCCGCCGAACCGGAGAAGCTTCCGCCCGGCCCCTACTTCACCGACGCCGACCGCGCCTTCTGGTCCTTCCGCCCGGTGACACGACCGGAGATTCCGAAGTTCGCCGACGCCCCCGGGCTCGGCCCCATCGACGCGCTGCTGCGGGCCAAGCTTAAGGCCGAAGGGCTCGACTTCGCGCCGGAGGCCGACCGCGCCACGCTCATCCGCCGCGCCACGCTCGACCTCACCGGCCTCCCGCCCACGCCCGAGGAGTCCGCCGGCTTCGTGGCGGACAAGTCCCCTGACGCCTATGCCAAGCTGATCGAACGCCTGCTCGCCTCGGCCGCCTACGGGGAACGCTGGGGACGCCACTGGCTCGATGTCGCCGGCTACGCCGACACCAACGGCTATGCGGACGCGGACTCGGTCCGGCCCCATCTCTGGCGCTACCGCGACTACGTGATCCGCGCCTTCAACGCGGACAAGCCGTGGGACCGCTTCATCCAGGAGCAGATCGCCGGCGATGAACTGGCCGGCGTGACGCTCAATGACGCCACGAACGCGGTCGGCGATCCCGCCAAGCTCGAGGCCCTGACCGCGACGGGCTTCCTGCGCACCGCGCCGGACGGCACGGGCGACACGGTCGCCGACGTCCAGTTGGCGAAGAACCAGAACGTCGCGGACACGGTCCGCATCGTCACCACCTCGCTCACGGGACTCACCGTGGCCTGCGCCCAGTGCCACGACCACCGGTATGACCCGATCAGCCAGGCCGACTACTACCGCCTGCGCGCGGTCTTCGACCCGGCGTTGGACTGGCGCAAATGGCGCATCCCCGCCCAGCGGACGGTCTCGCTCTACACCGCGGCGGACCGCGCGAAGGCCGCCGAGATCGAGAAGAAGGCGGCGGCGATCGATGCTGAGGCCGCCAAGATGTACAAGGACGCCCTCGACGTGATTTTTGAGAAGAAGATCCTCGAAGTCCCCGAGGCCGAACGCGCCGCCTACCGCGTCGCCCGCAATACGCCGGTCGCCAAGCGCACCAAGGAGCAGGCGGCCCTCATCAAGAAATACTTCTCCGCGCAGGCGACGTTCGGCCTGGATCTTTACGACAAGGCCGCGGACAACAAGGTCGTGGCCAAGCGGGCCGAGGCGACCGCCCTGCGCGCCACCAAGCCGGCCGAAGGACTGGTGCAAGCCGTGCTGGAACCTCCAGGAGCCGCGCCCGTCAGCGAGATCCATCACCGGGGAGACTACGGCCAGCTGAAGCAGCCGGTCACTCCCGGTGACATCTCGATCGTCAGCGCGCCCGCCATCCCGGTCGACGACCCCAAGCTGCCCACGACCGGCCGACGCCTCGCGTACGCGAAGTGGCTGACCTCCGGAAAGCACCCGCTCGTGGGTCGCACCCTCATGAACCGCGTCTGGATGCACCACTTCGGACGCGGCATCGTGAACACTCCCGGCGACTTCGGCGCCCTGGGCGAACGTCCGTCGCACCCCGAACTGCTCGACTACCTCGCGGTACGCTTCGTGGAGGTCGGCTGGAGCCTCAAATCCATGCACCGCGAGATGATGCTCAGCCGCGCCTACCGGCAGTCCTCACGCAACGACGCCGCCCAGGCGGCCGATCCTGACAACGTCCTGGTCGGACGCTTCCGCGTGCGCCGGCTCGACGCCGAGACCATCCGCGACTCCATGCTGTCCGTCAGCGGCAAGCTCAACCCCGAGCCCTTCGGCGCGCCCGTCACGGTCGGCAAGACCGGGGACGGTCGCATGATCCCGGGCGTGGAGATCCGGAACGTCAACGGCGACGTCACCAAGGTCGACACCTCATCGCCCCAGGTCTTCCGACGCTCGGTCTACCTGCAGCACCGTCGCAGCGGCCCGACCACCGCGCTCGCCACCTTCGACCTGCCGGACATGGAGCCCAACTGCGAGCGCCGGGATTCCACCACCGCCGCCACGCAGTCGCTCTTCCTCCTGAACGACGAGTTCGTGATCGAACGCGCGAAGGACCTCGCCGCCCGCGTGATCAAGGACCACCCCGAGGACGAGGACGCCCAGGTGCGCGCCGCCTGGCGCCTGACACAGGGCCGGGAGCCCTCCGCGGAGGAACTGAAGTCCTTCCGGCGCCTTCTCGCCGAACAAGTGGCGCACTTCAACAAGCTCACGCCGGCCAAGCCCGTGGCCGACGCCTCGCTCAAGGAGAAGGTGGGCTCGTCCAAGCGCAAGGCGCCCTTCCCCGCTCCGGTCGCCGTGGCCCGCGGCGTGCAGACCGACGCCCTCGGGTCACTTTGCCAGGCCCTGTTGGCCTCCAACCGCTTTCTCCATGTCGAATAAGCTCTCCGCCGGACTCTGCTCCCGCCGTCACTTCCTCGAGGCCGGGGGCTTCGGGCTCGGCATGCTCGGCCTCGCCACCCTGCTCCGCCAGGACGGACTGCTGGCCGCTCCCGTGAAGCCGCTGCTCGGGAACGAGGTCTTCGACCTGCTCCCGAAGAAGCCCCCGCGTCCCGCCAAGGCCAAGGCGATGATCTCGCTCTTCATGATGGGCGGTCCGTCGCAGATGGACCTCTTCGACCACAAGCCGATGCTCACCAAGTGGCATGGGCAGAAGTTTCCCGGCGAGGTGAAGTATGACAACGTCGCCCAGGCCTCCGCCAAAGTGCTCGGCTCTTTCTGGAAGTTCTCGAAGCACGGCAAGTGCGGAATGGAGCTCAGCGAGCTGCTGCCGCACCTCGGGGGCGTCGCCGACGACATCTGCCTGATCCGCTCGATGAAGTCGGGCGTGAACAACCACCTGCAGGGCATGCTCGCCGTGCAGACCGGACGCATCACCTCCGGCAATCCGACCATGGGGGCGTGGGTGACCTACGCGCTCGGCAGCGAGACCAAGGACCTGCCCGCTTACGTGGTGATGGGCCATCCTTCCGGCCTGCCGACCTTCGCCAACCAGCACTGGTCCAACGGCTGGCTTCCCTCGATCTACCAGGGCACCTTCGTCCGCGCCACCGCGCCGCACATCCTCAACCTCGACCCGCCGGCGGCGCTCCAGGGCGAGCCGCAGAAGCGGCAGATGGAGCTGCTGCGGGCGCTCAACGCGGAGCATTCCGCGAACCATCCCGGCGAGACCGACCTGCAGGCGCGCATCCAGAGCTATGAGCTCGCCGGTCGGATGCAGCTGGCCGCCAAGGAGGCCTTCGACATCTCGTCCGAGCCCAAGCACATCCTCGACCTCTACGGCGTCGGCCGCAAGGAATGCGATGACTACGCCCGACGCTGCCTGATCGCCCGGCGCCTCATCGAACGCGGCGTCCGTTACGTCCAAGTCCTCAATCAGGGTCAGAGCTGGGACAGCCACGGCTCGATCAAGTCCGCCCTCCCGACCCTCTGCGCCGCCACCGACCGGCCGAGCGCCGCGCTCGTGGCCGACCTCAAGCAGCGCGGCCTGCTCGACAGCACCATCGTGCACTGGGGTGGCGAGATGGGCCGCCTGCCCGTCCTCCAGAATGACGCCGGCGAGGCCAAGTGGGGCCGCGACCACAACACCTACGGCTTCACCCAGTGGGTCGCAGGCGGGGGCTTCAAGGGCGGCCTGACCTACGGCGAGACCGACGAGTGGGGCCACAAGGCCGTGAAGGACGTCGTCAACCACTACGACTGGCACGCCACCATGCTGGACTGCTTCGGCTTCGACCACGACAAGCTCACCTTCAAGCGCAACGGCGCCGAACTCGCCCTCACCAACGGCCAGCCCGCCCGCGTGGTGAAGGAGCTGCTGGCCTGAGCGGGCGACGCGAAACTTTCAAAACGGCGGCGGTGTTACTGCAAGGACGATGAAACACGCACGGACCGCTTTCATCCTGCCGCTCTGCGCATGCGCCGCGATCGCGGGAGTTGTCTTCGCAGCTCCGAATCCCGGCGCCGGCGGGCTGTCGGTGCAGATCGAGAACATCATCAAGCAGGCGGACAAGGACGCGGACGGACGGATCACCAAGGAGGAGGCCGGTTCCGCGCCGTGGTTCGCGCGGGTGGACCTGGACGGAGACGGCGTCATCAGCGCCGCTGAGCTCGCCGCCATACGACGCATCGCGGCCCAGGGCGGGGAGCGCGCCGGGCGCCTCGGGAAGTCCACGCCGGCCTCCGCGACCGCGGTCACCCCGGAAATGCTCACGCAGGTCACCGGCGGCCCGGAGGCGGTGAAACCGGGTGATGTGGACGTGGGACGAATGGTGCCCGAAGTCGACTGCAAGACCTTGGACGGCAGGACTCGCCGGCTGGGCGACCTGCTGGGCAAGAAAGGCCTCGTGATCGTCATGACCAGCGCCACCTGCCCGGTCAGCAAACGCTACCTGCCCTCCGTGGCCGCACTGGAGAAGGAACTCACCGCCCGCAGCATCGGGCTGCTGCTGATCAACCCGTTCGCCAGCGAGAAGCCGGAGGACATCCAAGGCCAGCTGGCCTCGGCAGGCGTCCAAGCCGCCTATGTGCACGACAAGGACAAGAGACTCACCGCGCTGCTCGGCGCCCGGACCACCACGGAGGTCTTCCTCCTGGATGCCCGCCGGACTCTCATCTACCGCGGAGCGTTCGACGACCAGTACGGCGTCAACTACAGCCTCGACACGCCTCGGCGGAACTACCTCCGCGACGCCATCGCCGCCCTCATCAGGAACGAGCGGCCGACCGTGCAGGCGACGACGCCCCCCGGCTGCGAGCTCGACCTGCCCGAGGCCGAGACCGGCGCCGCCCCGGCGCCGGTGACCTACCATCGGGACGTAGCCCGCATCCTGCAGCAGAACTGCGTCTCCTGCCATCGTGAAGGCGGCATCGCGCCCTTCGCCCTGGACGGCATCGACGAAGTCAAGGACCGCGCCAAAGTCATACGACGCGTGGTGAACGAAGGCACCATGCCGCCATGGTTCGCCGCGGTCGAAAAGGACGCGGACAAGAATCCTTGGGCCAACGACTGCAGCCTCTCCGCCAAGGACCGCAACGACCTCGTCGCCTGGTTGGATTCGAAGGACCGTCCGATGGGGGACCCTGGTGACGCGCCGCTGAAGCCCGACTACCCCGCCGAATGGAGCATCGGGAAGCCGGACCTCATCATCCCGCTCAGCAAGGCCTACGACATCAAGGCCACCGGCTTCATGCCTTATGCGCATGACGTCGTGCAGACCACGCTGACCGAGGACCGCTGGGTGCAGGCCTACGAGATCCTGCCCAGTGAGCGCGACGTAGTCCACCACGTCATCGTGCGCGTCCACGAGAAGGGCTCGGAGGTCCGCAAGGCCGACGAGGCCCGCGAGGGCTACTGGGCGATCTACGTGCCGGGCAACGGCTCCTGCGCCTACCCCGAAGGCTTCGCGCGCAAGATTCCCGCGGGCGCCCGAGTCAGCTTCCAGATTCACTACACCCCGAGCGGCAAGGCCAAGAAGGAACGCCTCCGGCTGGGACTGGTCTTTGCCAAGCAGTCCCCGCGCTACGAGATCCGTACCGCGGCCATCGCCAACCTACGCCTGTCCATCCCGCCCGGAGCCGAGCGGCACGTGGAGACGCAGATCCAGCGCGTCCCCTTCGACATGCCCGTGACCGGCTTCATGCCGCACATGCACGTCCGGGGCGCGGCCTTCCGGTATGAGGCGACCTACCCCGACGGACGGACCGAAACCCTGCTGGACATCCCGCGCTACGACTTCAACTGGCAGCTCCGCTACGACTACAAGCGGCCGAAGCTGCTCCCCCGGGGCAGCTCGGTCAAGATCACCGCGGTCTTCAACAACAGCGAGAGCAACAAGGCCAATCCGGATCCGACCAAGCGCGTGCGCTGGGGCAGCCAGACGGTGGATGAGATGATGCTCGGCTACGTCGAGTATTTCCTGCCCGTGCGGGACTGATCCGGTCCTCGGCCCGGCTGGCGCCGGGAAATCCGCTTTTCTTGCGGGACAATCCGCGCAGGCCGTGCCACAAATGGGCCATGCAGATACTGGGCACGGCGCTCCTCTCGCTCTGCGTGGTGACGGGGCTCGTCGTGGGCAGGCTCGCGGGCGCGGCCTTCGGCCTTGATTCGGACCTTGGCGGAGTCGGGCTGGCGATGATCCTGCTCATCCTGGCGACCGACGCCCTCAGGCGAAGAGGCCTGCTCACCGCCGCGACCGAAGGCGGCGTCGCCTTCTGGGGGCAGATCTACGTCCCGATCGTCGTCGCCATGGCCGCCAGCCAGAACGTGCGGGGGGCGCTCCAGGGCGGCTGGATGGCGGCGTTCGCCGGACTGGCCGCGGTCGCGACGGCCTTCCTGGTCATGCGGCTCTTCGGTCGCGGAAAGGACGGACCATGAGCGGCGGCATCGTGCAGGAGGTGCTCGTCCGGAACGGACTGCTCACGGCCTTCGCCGCCGTCGGCCTGACCATGGCGTTCTCCTACTGGGCCAGCGAAAGGCTGACGCGCGGGCGCATCCACGGCAGCGCCATCGCCATCCTCATCGGCCTCGCCTGCGCCGCCTGGGCCGGCGGACGTCAGGGAGTCGCCGACCTGCCGGCGCTCACGGGCTTCGGACTCATGGGCGGAGCGATGCTCCGCGACCTCGCGATCGTCGCCACCGCCTTCGGCGTCCGGCTCGAGGAGTTCATCCGCGGCGGCGCGGCCGGCGCGGCGGCCCTGCTCACCGGGCTGGCCACCGCCTTCATCGCGGGCGGGGCCGTGGCCATCGCCTTCGGATACACCGACGCCGTCAGCGTCACCACCATCGGCGCGGGCGCCGCCACCTACATCGTCGGCCCGGTCACGGGCGCGGCCCTGGGCGCCGGCAGCGAGGTCATCGCCCTCAGCATCGCGGCCGGCCTGGTCAAGGCCGTCAGCGTGATGGTCCTGACGCCGTTGCTCGCCCGGCATGTCGGACTGGACAATCCGCGTTCGGCGATGGTCTTCGGAGGGCTGATGGGCACCAACAGCGGAGTGATGGCGGGCCTGGCCGGGACCGATCCCAAGCTTGTCCCATACGGCGCGATGACCGCCACGTTCTACACCGGACTCGGCTGCCTGCTGGGCCCTTCGCTTTTCCATGCGCTGGCCAAGGCGCTGCTCTGAACATGTCCGACCTGCCCTTCCTCACCCGCGCCCGGGAACACGCCGGTCGCGCCGCCTTCAGCGAGGGAGGAAGCTCCCGCAAGTATGAGGAACTCGTCGCCGCCTCGGGACGCGTGGCGTCGGCGCTGCTCGCGGGGAGCGCCGACCTTTCCGAGGCCCGCACGGCGCTGCTCGTCGCACCCGGCTTCGACCATGCCGCGGCCCAATGGGGCGTCTGGCGAGCCGGCGGCGTGAAGGTTCCGCTCTGCCTGTCCGCCACGGAGTCGGAATGGGAATACGCCCTCACGGACGCCGGCGTGTCGACAGTGCTGGCCGACGCTCCCGGCGCGGCCAAAGTCGAACCGGTCTGCCGACGGCTGGGCGTCCGGCTGGTGCGGCTCGAGGAGGCGCTGACCGCCGCCGAAGCCGCCCTGCCCGCGGTCGCCGAGACGCGGGACGCGATGATCCTCTACACGAGCGGCACCACCAGCCGCCCCAAGGGCGTGGTCACCACCCACGCCAATCTGGCGGCCCAGATGTCCAGCCTGGTCGAAGCCTGGGAATGGAGCCGGGAGGACCGCATCCCGATGTTCCTGCCCCTGCACCACGTGCACGGCGTGGTGAACGTCACGGGATGCGCGCTGTGGTCCGGCGCGCTGATCGAGCCGTTCGCGCGCTTTGACGCCGCCGCGGTGCTCACGCGCGTGCGCGCGGGCGCCTACACTGTCTTCATGGCGGTCCCCACGGTCTACGTGAAGCTGATCGAGGCCCTCGAGTCCGCCGGCGCGGAAGAACGGGAGTCCGCCTGCGCCGCCTTCCGGCGGATGCGGCTGATGGTCTCCGGCAGCGCCGCGCTCCCCGCGACGGTCTTTGAGAAGTGGGCCGCGCTCACCGGACAGCGCCTGCTTGAACGCTACGGCATGACGGAGATCGGCATGGCGCTCTCCAATCCGCTCCGCGGCGAGCGCCGGCCCGGAGCGGTCGGAACGCCCCTGCCGGGCGTGTCGGTCAGACTGAAGCAGGAGAACGGCCCGGTCGTCACCGCCGAGGGCGAGCCCGGCGAGATCCAGGTCCGCGGTCCCGGCGTGTTCCGCTGCTACTGGGGCCGGGAGGAGGCGACGCGCGAGACTTTCGAGGACGGCTGGTTCCGGACGGGCGACATGGCCGTGATGGAGTCGGGCTACTACCGCATCATGGGACGACTGAGCGTGGACATCATCAAGAGCGGCGGCTACAAGCTGAGCGCGCTCGAGATCGAGGCCGCGCTGCTCGAGCATCCCGCCGTGGCGGAGTGCGCCGTGATCGGCCTGCCCGACGACACCTGGGGCGAGGCGGTCACGGCGGTGTGCGTCACCCGGCCGGGAGCCGTCCTGGAACTGAAGGCGCTGCGGGACTGGTGCAAGGGACGGCTCTCCGTCTACAAGGCGCCGCAACGTCTGCTCATCGTGCCGGAGCTCCCCCGCAACGCCATGGGCAAGGTGACCAAGCCCGCGGTCCGGAAGCTCTTCGACTGACCCGGAAGTCCGCAACCCCGGACGGCCGTCGGTGTTCAATCGGCATCCCCATGCGAAGCCTCCTGAAGCTCCTGCTGCTCACGTCCGCCGCCGCGACGCAGGCCGCCGCCCCGAACTTCCTGTTCATCTTCACCGACGACCAGGGCTGGAGCGCGACGTCGGTGGCGATGCTTCCCGGCAATCAGGACAGCCGGACGGCCTCGTACCGCATGCCGAACCTCGACCGTCTCGCGGCCCGCGGCACGGTCTTCTCCCAGGGCTACGCCTCGCACCCGAAGTGCGAATGCTCCCGCGCCGCCCTGCTGATGGGACGCAGCACCACCAGTCTCAACGCGACGGACAAGCGTTCACGCGACTGGAATGCCGCGCCCTCGGACGGGCTCGCCAACGTGCTCAAGCGCGCCAACCCGGCCTACCGCGCCGCCCACTTCGGCAAATGGCAGTGGCCGACGGCCCCCGACCAGTTCGGCTTCGACGCCAGCGACGGCGTGACGCAGAACGAGGACGGAGACAGCGACGATCCCAAGGATCCGAAGCAGTCGTTCGGGATCACGCGCCGCGCGACGGCCTACATGGAGCAGCAGGCCAAGGCGGGACGGCCGTTCTACCTGCAGCTCTCCTACTACGCGACGCACAGCCAGCCTCAGGCGCTCGCTGAGACGCTCAAGAAATATTCGGCCGCCCCGGCCGCCGAGTCCAAGGGGGGTCGCGGGGGCAAGGGCGGACCGGTGATGGCCGCCATGAGCGAAGACCTCGACACCTGCATCGGCACTTTGATTCAGCGTCTGGAATCCCTCGGGCTGTCGAAGAACACCTACGTGATCTACATGGCCGACAACGGCATGGGCGGGACGCTGCTCAAGGGCGGCAAGACGGTCTGTGATGAAGGCGGCCTGCGCGTGCCGCTGATCGTCGCCGGCCCGGGCGTGAAGTCCGGAGTCTACGCCAACGCCCCGGCGGTGAGTTACGACATCCTGCCCACGATCCTCGACCTCGCCGCGCCCGGCTTCGCCCTGCCCAAAGGCGTGGAAGGCGGCAGCTGGAAGCCCGTCCTGTTCGAAGGCGCCGCCACGGTGCGCCGCCCCATCGACCGCCTGGTCTGGCACCACGACGTCGAAATCGAGCACCCCCAGACGGCCATGCGCAAGGGCGACCTCAAGCTGGTCCACTACTGGGACACCAAGGAGGACTTCCTTTACGACCTCTCGAAGGACCTGGGTGAAAAGACCAATCTCGCCAAGTCCAGGGCCGACGTGACCGCCAAGATGCTTGCGGAGCTCAAGGCCCA
>CAIOPO010000008.1 GCA_903860195.1 uncultured Opitutia bacterium
AGCATCTTCGTGAACCCCACCCAGTTCGGGCCCGGCGAGGACTTCGCGCGCTACCCACGGACCTTCGAGCAGGACTTGGAGGCGTGCGCGTCCGCCGGCGCGGCGCTCGTCTTCGCGCCCGAGAAGGAGGACTTCTACGCCGAAGGCGCCTCGACCTGGGTGGAGGAGACCGCGGTCTCGCAGGGACTCTGCGGTGAATTCAGGCCGGGGCACTTCCGCGGAGTCGCCACCGTCGTGGCGATGCTCTTCAACGCCGCGCAGCCCGACGTCGCGGTGTTCGGACGGAAGGACCTCCAGCAGCTGGCCGTCATCAGGCGCATGGTCCGGGACCTGCACATGCCCGTCGAGATCGTGGCCCACGAGACGGTGCGCGAAGACGACGGACTGGCGATGAGCTCACGCAACCGCTACCTGTCCGCGGACGAACGTCTCCGCGCGCGCGCCGTGCCCGAGGCGCTGGCGGCGGCCCGCGCGGCGGTCACGGCGGGCGAAAGGGACGCCGGCAAGGTCCGGGCGGCGGCGATGGAGCGCCTGGGCCGGGAGCCGGCCTTCCGCACGCAATACTGCGTCATCGCCGACGCCGAGACGCTGCGCGCCGTCACGACAATCGCCCCGGGGCGGACCGTGCTCGCGGTGGCAGGCCACCTGGGAGCGACCCGGCTCATCGACAACTGCGACCTCTGATCCTCAGCGGAGGCAGAGCCAGACCGCCACGAGGAGGAGCAGGGCGCCGACCAGCCGGCGCGTCATGATCGCCGCGCCCACCTCCCGCTCGGTGTTCGCGAACCAGTGTCCGACCGCCCAGACGAGCACCACGCTCCAGAGCCCGCGCGTGTTGTACAGGACGTTGGTGACCGTGACCTCGTGGAACTTGCCGATGCAGAAGGCGATGCCCATCGCCTGCAGGGCGAGCACCGCCGAACCCGGCGCCGCCCAGGAGAGGGCCTGGCGCGGCAGCGCGGCCAGGCTGCCGTCAAAGAAGGGGATGAGTCCGAGTGACAGCGTCGCTACGGTGAGGAACATCACCGGCCCGAACCTGCCGTAGCCGACCTCCGGCACGACCCAATGCTGCTGCATGACGTCGGTCGCGGCGAAGGCGACGGCGGCCAGAAACGCGAACGTGACGCTGATGAGCAGGCGCTCGCGGTTGGCGCGCCATTCCCCGCCTAGGAGCGCGAGCGCGAGACTGGTGAGCAGCGTCGCGACCCAGAGCCCCGGACCGAGGGCCTCCCCTCCCGTCAGGTGGGCGAAGATCGCGACGAAGACCACCTTCGTCCCCAGGACCGGAGTGGAGATGGAGACGTCGCCCCGGCTGATGGCGATGAAGGTGAAGACCTGGCCGATGAAGAAGGCGGCGCCGGCCAGCACGGCGTGGCCGACGTGGACGGCGTTAAGGACGCCGGCGTCGACCAGGAACCAGCTCTGGAACGCAAGGGCCGTGACCATGTTGACGATGAAGACGACCCGCCAAGGGCTGCGCTCCCCCTCCATGGCCCGCTTGAGCATCAGTGCGGCGACCGCGTATCCCGCGGCGGAAAGCAGGGGAATGGCGGTGGCGGCGGCGGATCGCATGAAAGCGGACCAGCCAAAGCCCCCCGCAGGGGAGTTGGCGAGCCAGAACCCCCCTGCCCCGCCTTGCCTCGGGCCGGACGGAAGGCAGGATGAAGGGCATGGGACCGTTCGCATACAAGGCCGACACCATCGCCCCCATGCGCACGGCCCTGATGGAGCAGTTTCTCGCCGACCTTGAGCACCTGCCGGAAGCCGCGGTCATGCAACTGGCGAGACGCGCGCC
>CAIOPO010000009.1 GCA_903860195.1 uncultured Opitutia bacterium
TCGCCCTCGCGCTGGCGGCCATCGTGCCGGCCGCGATGCTGTGGAGCGCCGCCCGGCGGCATGAGCCCCCGTCGCCGGTTGCGGCGAGGCCGGACTTGCGGCCGCTGCTGGCGATGGGCGGCGCGCTCATGCTCGTCGGCCTTTTCGCGCAACTCTCGACCTATCTCGTGCGCCTCCAGCTCGTCGAGTTCGGTGGCCTAAAGGCGGCGGGTTTCTATCACGCCGCTTTCGCCGTGGCGGGGAGCCTGCCCGGCTTCGTCTTCGTCGCCATGGGCTCGGATTTCTTTCCCCGGGTGGCGGCGGCCGCCGACGAACAGGAGGCGGCCGAGCATGCCGACCACCAGATCGGAGCCGGGCTTATCCTCGGCGTTCCGCTGCTCGTCCTGATGCTCTCAGCCGGTGGTGAGATCATGACGCTCCTTTATGCCGACGGCTTCGCTCCGGCCGTGCCCCTCCTGACGTGGATGGTCTGGGGCGTCTTCCTGCGGCTCGTTTCCTGGCCTTTGGGCTATTGGCTTCTCGCACGCGGCTCCACTAGGACGGTCATCGCCGTCGAAGCCGCGGGCAGTCTCATCATGATTCTGCTGCCGATGCTTTTCCTGCCTTGGTTCGGGCTCGTCGGCTCCGCCATCGCCTACGCTGCGGCCTATCTCGCCTACGCCCTCATCCTGCTGGTCATCATCCGGCGCCGTTCCGGCCGTTGGTTTTCGCCGCGCGTGACCGCCGGCATCGTCTCCTCCGCTGCCATGCTTGCCCTTGTCCAGTGGCTTGCCTCCTCGGCGCCTGCATGGGGCTGGGCGGCCGTCTTGGTCACGGCTGCGGCCGCCTGGATGATCGCCCGTCGCGCCCTCTCGCATTCCAAACCTTCCTGACATGAAAGGCATCATCCTGGCCGGAGGATCCGGCACCCGTCTGCATCCGCTGACTCAGGCCGTGAGCAAGCAGCTCCTGCCCGTTTACGACAAGCCGATGATCTATTATCCGCTTTCCGTCCTGCTTCTGTCGGGCGTCCGCGAGGTGCTGATCATCTCGACCCCTCAGGACCTGCCGCGCTTCCGCGAAGTCCTCGGCGACGGATCGCGTCTCGGCTGCCGTTTCGAATACGCCGAACAGCCCAGGCCGGAGGGCATCGCCCAGGCGCTCGTCATCGGGGAGAAGTTCATCGCCGGCGACCCCGTAGCCCTGATCCTCGGCGACAACCTCTTCTACGCCGCGGGCCTCGGCCAGCTGCTGCGGTCCTGCGCCTCGCCTACGGGCGCCGTCGTCTTCGCGCATCACGTCCGTGATCCCGAGCGCTTCGGCGTCGTCGAGTTCGACGGCGAGGGCAGGGCGTTGAGCATCGAGGAGAAGCCGGCGAAGCCCAAGTCGTCCTTCGCCGTCCCCGGCCTTTACTTCTACGATTCTGACGCCGTCGCCATTGCCAAGACCCTGAAGCCGTCGCCGCGTGGCGAATACGAGATCACCGACCTCAACCGCGAATACCTCCGGCGCGGCCGACTGACCGTGAAGCAGCTCCCGCGCGGGACCGCCTGGCTGGACACCGGGACCTTCGATTCCCTCCTGCAGGCTTCGCAGTTCGTGCAGGTCGTCGAAGCCCGTCAGGGCTTCAAGATCGGCTGCATCGAGGAGATCGCCTGGCGTCGCGGCTACATCGACGACGCCCAGCTCCTCCGCCTCGCCGAACCCATCGCCAAGTCCGGCTACGGCGAATACCTGCGTGCCCTGCCTGGAACGCCACGCTGATGAGCAACTTGGGTCAATTGATTGAAATCCCGACTCACGGGGATGAGCGCGGCTCCCTCAGCGTTGCCGAGATCGGCGGAGTTCTGCCCTTTGTCGTGCGGCGCGCCTACTGGATCCACGGCACCAAACCCGGCGTCGCCCGGGGGTTCCACGCCCACCGCAAGCTCAACCAGTTCTGCGTGTGTGTCAGTGGCTCTGTACGTATCGTGCTAGAAGATGCAAAGGGCAGGGAAGATGTTTTCTTGAATCGTCCTGATCGCGGCCTGCTCATCGGCCCCGGGGTCTGGCGCGAGATGCACGACCTCAGTGCTGATTGCGTCCTGCTGGTGCTCGCTGATGGCGAATACGATGAAGCAGATTATGTAAGAGATCGCCAAAAGCTCACTTAATATGCTCCCCTCTAATCTTCACAAAGATACCATCACCAAATTTTTGAGCGAGCGCACTGAAGACTCAGTTAGATTGCGTCTGGCGAAGCTAGACGATTCTCAATTCCTACTCGGCCTGCGGCTCGATCCTTCGCGCAACCAGAATATTTCGGAAACTAATGGCGAACTAGGAGCCCAGTTATCGTGGATGGAGGCTTACGAAATGCGCGAATTCGAAGGCAAGGAGGCGTATTTTGTGATCGAAGTAGATGGCCTGCCCTCGGGATGCCTGCGGCTCTATGATTACAGAATAAGCGCAAACTCATTTTCTTGGGGTAGCTGGATTATTAAGCCGGGCGTACCTCCGACTACGGCCTACCAATCAGCCATACTTATTTATGATTTGGCCTTCGGTGCACTTCGTTTCAGCAAGTCGCACTTCGATGTCAGAAAAGCCAACGTCAGCGTTTGGAGGTTTCATGAAAAAATGGGGGCCAAGATGGTTCATGAAGACACTCAGAACCGTTTTTATGAGTACGCCATCGAAGATTACCGCTCGGCTCGCCGCCGACTTCAAAAATTTACTCAATCCAGAGACTTTTGATGAGTGTAGCTTTTCTTGATCTCAAGGCGGTGAACGCATCTCACGCGGCCTTGCTGAGGACTGCCGCGGCCCGCCTCATCGATTCGGGCTGGTATGTCCTTGGCGAAGAGGTCGCCGGCTTCGAGCGGGAGTTCGCGCGCTTCGTGGGGTCGCCGCATTGCGTGGGCATGTCGGACGGACTCAGCGCACTCACGCTCGCGTTGCGCGGCTGGAAGGAGCTGGGGCTGCTGAAGGAAGGCGACGGGGTGGCGGTGCCGGCCAACACCTACGTGGCCTCGGTCCTGGCCATCA
>CAIOPO010000010.1 GCA_903860195.1 uncultured Opitutia bacterium
CCGCCACCCTGGTCATTTCCAAATGGAACGGGGACTACGATGAGGAGAAGGGAACAGAAGTCAGAACAGAGGGAGCTGAGTAGGGCTAGAGTTAGGGCTGGGACTGGGGCTGGGGCTAGAGCTAGGGCTGGAGTTAGAGGCCCAGAGGCTCGGTTGAATAGACGGAGGCAAGGGACAGGGACGCGGGCAGGGGCGGGACATCGGAATCCTTGCGGAACGGGCCGGGATGGCTATGAAACGGTCATGAACTGGCGCGCTTCACTCATCTGCGGGCTTTCAGCGTTCTCCTTCCTGGTCGGCTGCGGCGAGAGCGAGAGGCGGCCAGCGGCCAAGGTCAGCTTGGAGGAACAGAACGCAGTGATGGCCTTCGCGCTCTCAGACCAACTGGAGTCCAACGAATTCTCCGGCGCCGTGACGGTCGTGGTCGGCCCGGAGGGCATCCTGGGCATGGAGGCGTTCGGGCTCGCCGACCTCAAGTCCGCCCGACCCATGCGCAAGGACTCCGTCTTTTGGATCGCCTCCATGACCAAGCCGATGACCGCGGCCTGCGTCATGATGCTGGTCGAGGAAGGCAAGGTCTCGCTGGATGATCCGGTCTCAAAACACCTGCCCGCGTTCAAGGGACAGAAGCTTCTGAAAGACGGCAAGCAGGTCGACCCCGCCAGGCCCGTCACGGTGAAAGACCTGCTCACCCACACCTCCGGCCTCACCGCCGCCTACGCCACCCCCGCCGGCCAGCCCAGCGACACGCTGCCGCTCGAGAAAATGTGCGACTTCTATGCCGGCCAGCCCCTGCGCTACGAACCCGGCTCCCAGTGGTCCTACAACAATCCCGGCATCAACACGCTCGGACGGATCGTCGAGGCCGTGTCGGGCATGCCCTACTCCGACTTCCTGGAATCGCGCCTGCTCGAGCCGCTGGGCATGACCTCGACCACTTTCTGGCCGGACGAATCGGAACTCGAACGTCGGGCCCTGCCCTACGCCAAGGACAAGGACAGCGGCCAGCTCGTGCTCGGCAAGACGCATACCTTCCGCGAACCCTACAGCGACCCCTCACGCACGGCGATTCCCGCGGGCGGACTCTGGTCCACCGGCGAGGACATCGCGAAGTTCTGCCGGATGATGCTCAACAAGGGCGAGCTGGAAGGCCGCCGCGTCCTGAAGGCGGAAACCGTCGCGCTGATGACGCGGAATCAGCTGGGGGACATGCCCAAAGTGAGCTTCACGCCCGGCATGGCCATGGGCCTCGGCTTCCATGTCGTGCGAGAACCCCAAGGCGTCTCGGAGAGCCTGAGCGCCGGCTCCTTCGGTCATGGCGGAGCGCACGGCACCCAGATGTGGATCGATCCCGTGCGCCAGCGCGCCTACGTCCTCCTCGTCCAACGGGCGAATTTCCCGAACTCGGATGCCAGCGAAGCCCGACGCATCTTCCAAAAGGCGGCGCTGGAGAGTTACGCGAGGTGAGCGCCACGGACAAGCCGAGGCGCTCAACTCAGGGGCGAGTGGGCACGGTGACACGGGGACATGGGGAGATGCAGAGCGGATGACTAGCTGGCAGGCGGACAAGCTGACACGTTGGCAAGGGAACGATGCAGAGGGCCAGGGCTGGGGATAGGAAGAGTTAGCGGGGCGGTCGACGAAGGGTCGTCGACCCTACCTGTGGCATGTAGGCGAAAGACAAAAGGTCAGCGGTCCTAATCGGCTGCTCACTAGCCCCAGCCCAAGCCCCAGCCCTAAACTGCATCTTACCTTGCCCACGTGCCAGCTTGCCCCCTCGCAAGTCAGCCACGCTCAATCCGCCCTTCCCTGCTCACGGGCGCGATACTGTCCCGGCGTCACGCCCGTATGCCGCTTGAAGTCCTTGCTGAAGAAATAACGGTCCGCGTAACCGACCTGGGCGGCGATCTCCTTGATCTCATCGGAAGTGCCCGCGAGACGACGCTTGGCCTGACTGATCCGCTCCCGTCGCAGCCAGTCGATCGGGCTGGTGCCGAACGCCGAGCGGAAGACGCGGGTGAAGTGCGTCGGACTCAGACCGGCGACAGCGGCCAGGCCGTCGAGCGTGTGCTTTTCGAAATAGAACAGCCGCATGCGCTCGACGACCTTGGTCAGCGCAGGCGGAACGTCCGGGGCGGCGTCGCCGGAACGGGCGCGGGCCGCGCACACGGCCCCGAGGAGACGGGCGACCGCCGCATGCAGCAGCGCCGGTGATTCCGGGGAACCCTGCGCAAGGAGCTTGAAAGCCTGGCGGTAGGCGGCCACGGCCTCCCGTCGGTCCACGCCGGAGATGACCGGAGAAGTCCGCACCGACATCAGTTCGGCCAGTTTCGCCAACTGCGGGCCCTCGGCCCGGACCCACATCGCCTCCCAGGGATCGTCCGGCTCCGCCCAGTGCTCATGCGGATGGTGGCAGTTCAGCCAGACGAAGTCGCCGGCGCGGACCGCGTGCGTACGGCCGGCGACCCGGGTCCAGGCCCTGCCTGCCAGACAGAGGATCAGCTCGTGGCCGGGATAATGGTCGCGCCGGATGCGATGCGAGGGGGAGGCCTGCAGATGACCGGCGCGCGGCACGGTGTAAAAGACGTCCTGATGCGCCGGGGCCGGCGTCGAATGGAGCGACACCAGGAACCTCGTCTCGGCCTCCTTGGACATGGTCGGATATTACAACCGCCGGCCCGCCGTCCGCCATTTTAAAAAACGGAGCCACGGGCGATAATGGGGCCATGAACCGGCCGCCCCTGACCGCGCTGCTCCTGACCGCCTGCCTGGCGTCGGCCGTCGAACCCGTGAGCTTCAGCCGGGACGTCCTTCCCATCCTGTCCGAGAACTGCCTCTCCTGCCACGGACCGGACGAATCCCACCGCAAGGCCGACCTGCGCCTCGACACCTTCGAAGGCGCCACGGCCGAGAACGACGGCGTGCGGGCCGTCGTGCCCGGCGACCCGTCGCGCAGCGACCTCGTCGCCCGCATCGTTAGCGAGGATCCCGACGAGGTGATGCCGCCGCCCAAGTCGCACAAGCCGCGCCTGAAGCCCGAGGAGGTCGCGATCCTCCGGCGCTGGGTCGCGGAGGGCGCCAAGTGGGGCAAGCACTGGGCCTTCGAGCCGCCCGTGAAGGCGCCGACCGTCGGCCACCCCGTGGACCATTTCATACGACGGCGCCTCCTCCAGGAGGGGCTCTCGCCGGCGAAGGAGGCCGCGCCGCACGTGCTAGTCCGTCGCGTCCATTTCGACCTGACCGGACTGCCGCCCACGCCCGAGGAGGCGGCGGCCTTCCTCGGCGACCGGCAGCCCGGAGCCTACGAACGCATGGTCGACCGCGCCCTCGCCTCGCCGCACTTCGGGGAACGCCTCGCCATGTGGTGGCTGGACGCCTCGCGTTATGCCGACACCGACGGCTTCCAGTCCGACGCCACGCGCAACAACTGGCCCTGGCGGGACTGGGTCGTCGACGCCTTCAACCGCAACCTGCCCTACGACCGCTTCACCCTCGAGCAGTTCGCGGGCGACCTTCTGCCCGACGCCACCGCGGAGCAGAAGCTGGCCACCGCCTTCCACCGGAATCACATGACCAACGGCGAAGGCGGCCGCGACCCCGAGGAGTCGCGCGTCGACTACGTCATCGACCGCGTGAACACCGTGGGATCGACCTGGCTCGGCCTGACCCTCGCCTGCTGCCAGTGCCATTCGCACAAGTTCGACCCCGTCTCGCAGGCCGACTACTATTCCCTCACGGCCTTCTTCAACAGCATCGACGAGGACGGCAAGGCCGGCGGCGGAGCCAAACCCTACCTCCCCTACCAGTCACCGCACTCCGCCCGGGCGCTCAAGGAAGTGCGACAGCTCATCGAGGCGGCCAAGCCGGCCGAAGCCGAGGCGCGCAAGGCGGCCGAGGCGCCCTTCGCGACGTGGCTCCGGCAGGCGACCGACCGGATCGCCGGCGGACACGTCAGCTGGCGTCCCATCAAGGCCGATGCGCTCGAGACCGCCGAGGGGACCGTCCTCACGCAGGAGTCCGACCTCGCCGTGCAGGCCTCCGGTCCGCATCCCAACCAGGACGAATACCGTTTCATCACCAGCCCGCGCGGACGGCGCATCACCGGCCTGCGCCTGGAAGTCCTGCCCCACCCTTCGCACACCGGAGGCGGACTCTCCCGCGGCAAAGACGGTGAATTCCTGCTCACCGACCTCAAAGTCCAGGTCCGCACCCGCGGCAACTCGCTCATCCGCGACATCGCCCTGGACTCGGCCGTGGCGGACTTCTCCGCCGACAAGAAGAAGCACGGCAACTATGGCGACGTGAAGGACACCCTCGACGACGACCCGCGCAACGGCTGGACCACCATCGGCGCGGAGAAGACGCGGCCGCATCAGGCCGTGTATCGACTCGCGGAGCCGCTGACCCTGGGCGCGGACGAGGAGATCATCCTCGAGCTCCGGCAGCGCTCGACCCTCGGCGACCGCAACCTCGGCAGATTCCGCTTCTCCGTCACCGACGAGGCCGGA
Source organism: uncultured Opitutia bacterium (assembly GCA_903860195.1). Taxonomy (GTDB): domain Bacteria; phylum Verrucomicrobiota; class Verrucomicrobiia; order Opitutales; family UBA953; genus UBA953. Next base: position 4,509 of record CAIOPO010000010.1, read on the forward strand.
CCCGCCGTGTCCGAAGTCGGACCCACGCCGCTCGAGCGGCTCGCCACGTCGCCGCAGGCCCCCGAGCCGAAGCTCCGTGAGGCGCTCTTCAGGCAGTTCCTCGCCGATCATCGGCCGTATCGGGACGCGCGCGCGGCCCTGGACCGGGCCCAGCGCGACTTCGACGACATCAACGCCCGCTCCGGCAAGGTGAACGTGATGGTGCTGGCCGAGCGGAAGCAGCCCCGTGACACCTTCGTCCTCGTGCGGGGCGTGTGGGACAAGCACGGCGAGAAAGTCTCCCACGGCGCCCCCGCCTCCGTGCTGCCCTGGCCCGAAGGCCTGACCAAGGACCGCGCCGGCCTGGCGAAATGGATCACCTCGCCCGAGAACCCCCTCACCGCCCGCGTGGCCGTCAACCACCTCTGGCAGCTCCTGTTCGCGAACGGCATCGTCCGGACCGCCGATGATTTCGGACTGCAGGGCGAACGGCCGAGCCATCCCGAGCTCCTCGACTGGCTGGCCGTCGACTTCCGCGAGCACGGCTGGGACGTCAAACGCCTCCTCCGGCTCATCGTGACCAGCGGCACCTACCGACAGGACTCGTCGGTCACGCCCGCCCTGCTGGCCAAGGATCCCGACAACCGGCTGCTCGCCCGGGGCTCCCGCCATCGCCTGCCGAGCTGGATGCTGCGCGACTCCGCTTTGCGCGCCGCCGGCCTCCTGCACGACGTCATCGGCGGCCCGCCCGTGCGCCCGCACCAGCCCGACGGCGTCTGGGAGGAGCTGTTCATGGGCCGTTTCAAATATGAATCCAGCGAAGGGCCCGCCCAGTATCGCCGCACCCTGTACGCCTTCTGGCGCCGGTCCATCGCCCCGACCTTCCTGTTCGACACCGCCCAGCGGCGCACCTGCGAAGTGCGCCTGCCCCGCACCAACACCCCTCTGCAGGCCCTGACCCTGATGAACGACGCCACCTTCCTCGAGGCGTCACAGGCCCTGGCGGTCGCCGCGCTGGCGGAGAAGGGCGACGCGGCGCGCATCCAGTCCCTGTACCGGCGCGTGCTCAGCCGCGAGGCCGACGACCGCGAGTCCGCGCTGGTCGGGTCGACCGTGATGAAGGCGAGGGAGACTTACCGCGCCGACCCGGAAGCCGCGCAGAAATTCCTGCGGGTCGGACAGCGCAAGCTTCCGCCCGGAACCGACCCCGCCGAACTCGCCGCATGGACCCTGGCCGCGAGCATGCTCCTCAACCTCGACGAGGCCATCACGCATGAGTGAGAGAACCCATAGGGGGCACGTGGGCACGGTGACACGTGGACAAGAGGGATCCGCAAAAGCCTCTGACTGACGGATCACTCATCCCCCATTCTTTATCCTTCATCCTCCATCTTTCATCTTAACATGCAGCCCCTCTCGCGACGCACTTTTCTCGCCACCGGCCTGGGCGCCCTGGCGTCTCCGCTGCTCGCGCAGACAGGGACGGCTCCGGCGCACCATGGTGCGATCGTGGGCCACGGCGAGTTCCGCTACCGCGTGGACAAGCTCTGGTGCCAGGCGGACCCCGCGAAGCACCCCGTGAAGGACTGCCATGAGATGGCGCAGGCGTCCGACGGCCGGCTCTTCCTGATCACCAATCATGCGAAGCACGACGTCCTCGTGTTCGACACCGAGGGCAAAGTCCTGGACGCCTGGAGCCTCGGCCTCAAGTCAGGCCACGGACTCACCTTGGCGCGCGGGGCCGACGGAGCGGAACACGCCTATCTGACCGCCAACTCGGGGCGCATCCTCAAGTGCACCCTCGACGGCAAGCCCGTGCTGGAGCTGCCCGACCCGCGCAAGTGCGGCGCCTACGGCGTGAACGATCCCTATTCCCCGACCGAGACCGCCGTCGACGCCGAGGGCGGCATCCATGTCGCCGACGGATACGGCTCGCAGTTCATCCTGCGCTTTGACCGCGCCGGCAAATACCTCGGCAAGTTCGGCGGCAAGAGCACCCAGCCCACCAACCCCGGCAAGTTCATGCAGGCCCATGGCGTGGCGATCGACACGCGCGGCCCCGAGCCGCTGCTCGTCTGCACCGAGCGCATCCGCAACGAATTCAACTGGTTCACCCTCGACGGAAAGCACGTCCGCGGCGTCTTCCTGCCCGGCGCCTACGTATCACGACCCGTCATCGCCGGACGGCACCTCTATTCCGGCGTCTGCTTCGGCGCCAAGCCCGACGACCACCGCATGTGGCAGGGACGGGGCTTCGTGACCATCTTGGACGACCGCGACCGCGTCGTCTCGAACCCGGGCGGCACCGAACCCAAATATGAGGACGGACGCCTCAAGCCCATGCTGCAGGACCTGCCCGTCTTCAACAACTGCCACGACGTCTGCGTCCTGTCCGGCGGCGACCTCATCGTCTGCCAGTGGAACAGCGGCGCCACCTACCCCGTCCGACTCCGGAAACTCGCCTGACCATGGACCCCTTCCACCTTCCACGTCGCACCTTCGTCCAGCAGGCGGGGCTTTCGCTCGGCGCGATGGCCTTCGGCTCCCTCGCCGCGCGCGCGGCCGCCCAGGCGCAGAAGCCCGGACTGCCCTCCCTGCCCCACTTCCCCGCCAAGGCCAAACGCGTGATCTTCCTCACGCAGTCGGGCGGACCCTCGCAGATCGAGCTCTTCGACCACAAGCCGGGCCTCGCCGACCTGGCCGGGACCGAACTGCCCGAGTCCGTGCGACGCGGACAGCGTCTGACCACCATGACCTCCGGTCAGCGCCAGCTCATCAAGCCCGGCGCGACCAAGTTCGAGCGGTGCGGCAAGTCCGGCGCGACCATCGGCGAGTGGCTGCCCCACCTGAGGAAAGTCGCCGACGACCTGTGCTTCATCAAGTCGATGCACACCGACCAGATCAATCACGCCCCGGCGATGACCCAGTTCCTGACGGGCAATCAGATTCCTGGACGGCCCAGCATGGGAGCGTGGGCGAGCTACGGCCTCGGCAGCGAAAACCGGGACCTGCCTGACTACCTCGTCCTGCTCTCCCGCATGCAGCGGCCGAGCGACCAGCCCCTTTACGACCACTACTGGGGCAGCGGCTTCCTGCCCTCGCGTCACCAAGGCGTGAAGCTGCGCAGCGCCAAGGACCCCGTGCTCTATCTCCGTGATCCCGAGGGACTCCCGCGCTCACTGCGGCGCGACATGCTCGACGGGCTCGCCGAACTCAACCGCGGCACCCTGGAACGCAGCGGCGACCCCGAGGTGGCGACCCGCATCCGCCAGTATGAGATGGCCTTCCGCATGCAGGCCAGCGTGCCCGAACTGACCGACCTTTCCGGCGAGCCCGACGAAGTCTTCGAACTCTACGGGCCCGACTCCCGCCGTCCCGGCAGCTACGCCGCCAACTGCATCCTGGCGCGACGCCTGATCGAACGCGGCGTGCGGTTCATCCAGCTGTTCCATCCTGACTGGGATCATCACAGTCGGCTCACCTCATGGTGCACCGCGCGGTGTCGCGACACCGACCAGCCGAGCGCCGCGCTCGTCACCGACCTCAAGCGACGCGGCCTGCTGGACGACACCCTCGTCATCTGGGGCGGAGAGTTCGGCCGCGGCGTCGCCGGCCAGGGCAAGTGGGACAGCCCGGAAGCCGGGCGCGACCATCATCCCCGCTGCTTCACCATGTGGATGGCGGGAGGCGGCGTCAAAGCCGGCCACACCCACGGCTCCACCGACGACTTCAGTTACAACGTCGCGACCGATCCCGTGCACGTCCGCGACCTGCATGCCACCGTCCTGCACCTCCTGGGCGTCGATCACGAGCGCTTCACCTACCGTCATCAAGGCTTGGACTTCCGCCTGACCGGCGTGGAACCCGCGAAGGTCGTCAAGGGACTGCTGGGGTGAGGCGCGGGGCGCCACAGGGGGCACGTGGGCAAGGTGATACGGGGGCATGGGGGCGAACTAGAGGCTCGGAGGCTCAGTTGAACAGAGGGAGGCAGGGTTAGCTGGCAGGCTGGCAAGTTGACAGGTTGACAAGGGGGCGATGCAGGGGGCTTGGGCTGGGAAGAGTAGAGGCCCGAAGGATCGTAAGATAAAAAGACAAAGGGACAGGGACACGGGCGGAGGCGAAAGTTTCTGTCCCTGCCCCTGTCGAGAGCTACAGGATCCGCGTCGATGCCTGCACGGTTACGCCTGTTTCGGACACATTATCCGCTTTGCACCGGACCGACGGTCCGACCATAAGAGTGCACCCCCATGAGAAAGCCCCTCTCACGTCGCAGCTTCGTGCAGACCTCCGCGCTCGCCGTCGCCGGCTTCCCCGCGCTCGTCAGCTGCCAGAACGTCAACTCCAAGCTCCAGATCGCCGCCGTCGGCGTGAGCAACAAGGGCCTCTCCGACGTCCGTGAGGTCGGGTCGCATCCCAAGGCCAAGTTCGTCGCCTTCTGCGACATCGACACCTCCCGTTTCAAGGGCGCCGACGCCGCCTTCCCCGGCACCCCGCACTTCGCCGACTTCCGCGAGATGTATGAGAAGCTCGGCGACAAGTTCGACGCCGTGACCGTCTCGACGCCGGACCACATGCACGCGTTGCCCGCGCTGCTGGCCATGCGCAAGCGGAAGCACGTCTACCTTCAGAAACCCCTCACCCACTCCGTCGAGGAGGCCCGGCTGCTCACCCAGGAGGCGGCGCGGATGGGCGTGCAGACCCGCATGGGCAACCAGATCCATTCCCGCACCGAGTACCGCACCGCCGTGAAGCTCATCCAGTCGGGACGCATCGGCAAAGTCAAAGAAGTGCACTCCTGGCATCCCAACCCCGGCAACCGCTACACCGGACTCACCGGCCTGCCCCAGGCCACCGCACCCGTGCCCGCAGGACTGTCGTGGGACCTCTGGCTGGGCGTCGCGCCCGCCCGTCCTTTCGCGCCCGACATCTATCACCCCTTCAAGTGGCGCGACTGGCTCGACTTCGGCTGCGGCACACTCGGCGACTTCGGCTGCCACATCTACGACCCCGTCTTCTGCGCCCTCGAGCTGACCAAGCCCATCACCATCAAGGCGGACAGCGTAGGAGCGAATGAACAGACCTGGTGCTCAGCGGAGACGATCACCTACGTCTATCCCGGGACCAAGTACACCGCCGGCGAGACCATCACCATGACGTGGCATGACGGAGGCAGGCAGCCGGACGTGGCGCTCGCGCGCCTGCCCAAGGGCAGGAAGCTCTTCGACGGAGGCTCGATGTTCATCGGCACCGAGGGCGTCATGCTCCTCCCGCACATCGGCATCCCCGTGCTGCTGCCCGAGGAGAAATACGGCACGACGCTGACCCCGGGCGAGGAAGTCCGACGCAAGCGCGCCATCGCCAAGGGCGAGAAAGTCCCCGCGATCAAGATCGCGGAGATCGAGGCCGAGGAGAGCCTGAACCACTACCACGGCTGGGTCGACGCCGCCCTCACCGGCGTGGAGTGCACCGACAACTTCGCCTATGCCGGCCCCCTCACCGAGGCCGTCCTGCTGGGCACCATCGCGTCTCGCTTCTCCGGCAGCACCCTCCGGTGGGACGCCGAGAATCTGAACATCACCAACCACAAGGCCGCCAACGCCCTCGTCCGTAAGGAATACCGGGACGGCTGGAAGGCGTGAGAGAGGCGTGACCCTAGCCCTAGCCCTGCAATGCATCTCTTCTTGTCAATTGGCCAACTGATCAACGAGTCAACTGGTTCCAATGGTCCAAAGGATGAACCCAAGCTCACGGCCCATCTAAGCACATTTATCCTTCATCTCCCATCTTTCATCTCCCATCTTGTGTTCCAGCCCCATGACCCTGCTGCCCCTGATCCTGGCCGCCTCCGCTGCGGCACCCCTTCCTGAGAAGGTGGACTTCAACCGGGACGTGCGCCCGATCCTCTCGGAGAACTGCTTCTACTGCCACGGCCCTGACGCCAGCCACCGCAAGGCCAAGCTCCGTCTCGATCTCCGCGATTCCGCCCTGGCCAAGGAGGCCTTCATCCCCGGCAAGCCCGAGGAAAGCGAACTCTCCAAGCGTCTCGACGCCGAGGATCCGGAGGAACGCATGCCGCCGGCCGATTCGCACAAGAAACTGGACGAGCGCCAGAAGGCCGTGCTGCGCAAGTGGATCGCGCAGGGCGCCGAATACCGTCAGCACTGGGCGTACGAGGCGCCCGTCAGGCCCGCCGCCCCTGCGGACTCCGCAGGCGTCGACCACCTCGTCGAAGTCCGGCTCAAGGAGCTCGGCCTCGCGCCCGGCCCCGAGGCCGACCGGCGCACCTTGGCGCGACGGCTCCATCTCGACCTGCTGGGCCTGCCTCCGACGCCCGAAGCGGTCGACGAATTCGTGAACGACCGGTCGCCCGACGCCTACGCGCGTCTCGTCGAACGGCTGCTCGCCAGCCCGCACTACGGGGAGCGCATGGCCGTCACCTGGCTGGACGTCGTACGCTTCGCCGACACCATCGGCTACCACAGCGACACCCCCCGCAACGTCTGGCCCTACCGCGACTGGGTCATCCGGAGCTTCAACCAGAACAAGCCCTTCGACCGCTTCACCCTCGAACAGGTGGCCGGCGACCTGCTGCCTGACGGCGGACGCGAGGCGCTCATCGGGTCCGGCTTCAACCGGCTGCTGCTGACGACCGAGGAAGGCGGCGCCCAGGCCAAGGACTACCAGCAGCGCATGCTGACCGACCGCGTCCGCGCCGTCGGCGCCGCGTGGCTCGGACAGACCACCGGCTGCGCCCAGTGCCACGACCACAAGTTCGACCCGATCACCATGCGGGACTTCTACTCCCTCGGCGCCTTCTTCGCCGACGTGCATGAGCCCGACATCGGCCGACGCGAGGAAGGCATGCTCGTCTCCACCCCCGAACAGGAGGCCCGGCTAGCCGAACTCGCCGCCGCCACCGCCGCCGCCCGCAAGAAACTGGACGCCGCCTACCCTTCCCTCGCCGCCGCCCTGACCGCGTGGGAGGCCGAGTTCACCGCGCCTGAGACTCCCGCCAAGAAGGCCAAGGCCAAGCGCAAGGACCCCGACGCCGCCCTGGCGGCCAAGGCCCAGCCCATCCTGAAGAAGCCCGCCGACAAGCGCAACGCGGGCGAGAAGGCCGTCGTCCGTGACTACTACCTCTCCCTTCACCCCGAAGCCCTCAAGCAGGAGCGCGCCGACCTCGCGGCCGCGCAGAAGGCCCATGACGCCTTCCGCGCCGAGATTCCCAAGACCCTCGTGACCGCGAAGGCGGCGCAGGCGAGGACCGTCCGCATCCTGCCGCGCGGCAACTGGATGGATGAGTCGGGCGAGATCGTGAAGGCGGCCCTGCCCCATTACCTCCCGCAGCCGAAGTTCGAGGGGCGGACCCCCAACCGCCTCGACCTCGCGCAGTGGCTCGTCTCGCGCGAAAACCCCCTGACCGCGCGCGTGACGATGAACCGTCTCTGGATGCAGCTCTTCGGCACCGCGCTGAGCAAGAACCCGGGCGACCTCGGAGCGCAGGGCGAGCCGCCGCCCAACCAGCCCCTCCTCGACTGGCTCGCGGTCGAGTTCATGGACGGCAAGTGGGACCTGAAGCGGATGGTGCGCATCATCGTGAACAGCCGCGCCTACCGTCGCGTCTCGACCGCCACGCCGGCGCAGCGCGAGGCCGATCCCTACAACCGCGCCCTCGCCCGGCAGACGCCCGTCCGGCTCGACGCCGAGTTCGTGCGCGACAACGCCCTGGCCGTCTCCGGCCTCCTCGTGACCAAGGTCGGCGGTCCGAGCGTCAAGCCCTACCAGCCCGACCGCTACTGGGAGAACCTGAACTTCCCCGTGCGCGACTACGTCCATGACCAGGGCGAAGCGCAGCATCGCCGCGGGCTCTACGTCTGGTGGCAGCGCACCTTCCTGCATCCCAGCCTCCTCGCCTTCGACGCGCCCAGCCGTGAGGAGTCCTGCACCGAGCGCACCCGCTCCAACATCCCCCAGCAGGCGCTCGTGCTGCTCAACGACCCGACGTACGTCGAGGCCGCCCGCGCCTTCGGAGCGGCCGCGTCCGCCCAGTCGGGCGGGGACGACGCCCGCCTCGGCTGGGCCTGGAAACGGGCCCTCCAGCGCGAACCCGACGCCGAAGAGCTCGCCACCCTCCGCAAAGTGCTGGTCGAAAGACGCGCCGCCTACCGCGCCGACCCGGAGGCCGCGAAGAAGCTCCTGCAGACCGGACTGAGTCCGGCGCCCAAGGGCGCCGATCCGGCCGAACTCGCCGCGTGGACGCATGCCGCCCGCGTGCTCCTCAACCTCCACGAGACCGTGACCCGTGACTGACCTGCCCCGCGAACTGGTCTCCGCGCTGACCCGGCGCGCCTTCCTCGGCCGCGCCACCCAGGGCGTGGGCGCGCTGGCGCTCGCCTCGATGGCCGGCCGCGCCGCCGAACCGGGCGCGCTCCGCGAGACGCACCTCAGGCCGCGGGCCAAGCGCGTCATCTGGCTCTCCATGGCCGGCGGACCCTCGCATCTCGAGACCTTCGACCCCAAGCCGAAGCTGGCGGAGATGCACGGCCAGCCCATGCCCGAGAGCATGACCAAGGGCCAGCAGCTGGCGCAGCTGCAGGGCCAGCAGCTCAAGTGCTTCGGCCCGCAGCACAAGTTCTCACGCTTCGGCCGGGAAGGCGCGGAGATCTGCGAGCTCTTCCCGCAGATCGGCTCCGTCCTCGGTGACATCGCGCTCGTGCGCTCCATGACCACGGACGCCATCAACCACGATCCCGCGCACATGTTCATGAACACCGGTTCGCAGATCGCCGGACGCCCCTCCATGGGCTCCTGGGTGACCTACGGACTCGGCTCCGAGGCCCACGACCTGCCCGGCTTCGTCGTGCTCACCTCGCTGGGCAGGGGCGGCCAGAACCAGCCCATCGCCGCCCGTCAGTGGAGCAGCGGCTTCCTGCCCTCGCGGCATCAGGGCGTCCAGCTGCGCTCGAAGGGCGATCCCGTCCTCTACCTGAGCAGCCCCGCCGGGGTGAACCGCGAGGCGCAGGGCGCCGACATCGCGGCCATCGCCGCGCTCAACCGCCGACGCGACGGCCTCGTCGCCGACCCCGAGATCGCGACCCGCATCGCGCAGTATGAGATGGCCTTCCGCATGCAGGCCGGCGTGCCCGGCCTGATGGACCTCAAGGACGAGGACGCGAAGACGATGGAACTCTACGGCTGCGCGCCCGGCGACGGGTCGTTCGCCTCCAACTGCCTGCTCGCCCGCCGTCTCGCCGAGCGCGGCGTGCGCTTCATCCAGCTCTACCACAAGGACTGGGACCATCATGGCGGCGTCAAGGACGGCGTGGCCCTCAAGGCGCAGGAGATCGACCGCGCGTGCATGGCGCTCATCACCGACCTCAAGCGCCGCGGCATGCTGGACGAGACCCTCATCGTCTGGGCGGGAGAATTCGGCCGCACTCCGATGTCGCAGGGCGGCAGCGGGCGCGACCACCACAACAAGGCCATGTCCGTCTGGCTGGCCGGCGGCGGCGTCCGCGGCGGCGTCGTCCACGGCGAGACGGACGAGCTCGGCTACGCCGCGGTCAAGGACGTCTGCACCGTGCATGACCTGCACGCCACGATGCTGCGCTGCCTCGGCGTCGACCATGAGCGCTTCACCTTCAAGTTCCAGGGTCTCGACGCCAAGCTGACGGGCGTCGAGCCCAGCAAGCCCATCGCCGGGATCCTCGCATGAGCCCCGAAGCCCGGACGGCGCTCCTGCGGCGCCGCGCCTTCCTCAAGGGCGCGGGGCGCGGCCTGGGCGCGGCCGCCCTGGCCTCGTTGCTCACCCGCGGCCTCGCGGCCGCGCCCGGCACGCTCAGCCCGACGCATCACCCCGCCCGGGCCAAGCGCGTCATCTGGCTGACGATGGCGGGCGGCCCTTCGCAGCTGGAGCTCTTCGACCACAAGCCGAAGCTCGCCGAGATGCATGACCAGGGGATGCCCGAGAGCTTCACCAAAGGGCAGCAGCTGGCGCAGCTGCAGGGCCAGAAGCTCCTCTGCCAGGGTCCGCAGTTCAAGTTCACCCGTTACGGCCGGGCGGGCATGGAGATGTCGGAACTGCTCCCGCACATCGGCTCCGTGTGCGACGACATCTGCCTCGTGCGGTCGATGACCACCGACGCGATCAACCACGATCCCGCGCACATGTTCATGAACACCGGGTCGCAGATCGCCGGACGACCCTCCATGGGCTCCTGGGTGACCTACGGACTCGGCACCGAGGCGGAGGACCTGCCCGGCTTCGTCGTGCTGACCTCGACCGGCAAGGGGCGGTCGCCGCAGCCCATCGCCGCCCGCCAGTGGAGCAGCGGCTTCCTCCCCTCGCGGCATCAGGGCGTGCAGCTGCGTTCCTCCGGCGACCCCGTGCTCTACCTCGGCAGCCCCGCCGGCGTGAGCCGCGAGGCGCAGGGCGCCGACGTCGCCGCCGTCAACGCGCTCAACCGCCGTCGCGCGGGCGAGGTCGACGACCCCGAGATCGCGACCCGCATCGCCCAGTATGAGATGGCCTTCCGCATGCAGGCCAGCGTCCCCGACCTGATGGACGTCCGCGGCGAGGATCCCCGTACGCTTGAACTGTACGGCTGCCAGCCGGGCGACGGCTCGTTCGCCTCCAACTGCGTGCTCGCCCGCCGCCTCGCCCAGCGCGGCGTGCGCTTCATCCAGCTCTATCACCGCGACTGGGACCACCACAGCCTGCTCAAGGAGGAGCTCCCCCTCCGCGCCAAGGAGGTCGACCGCGCCTGCATGGCGCTCATCACCGACCTCAAGCGGCTCGGCATGTTCGAGGACACCCTGATCGTCTGGACCGGAGAGTTCGGACGCACCCCGATGAAACAGGGCAACAAAGGCCCCGTCGGCCGCGACCATCACAACAAGGCCATGTCCGTCTGGATGGCGGGCGCCGGACTCCGCCGCGGCTTCCAGACCGGAGCCACCGACGAGCTCGGCTACGCCGCCGTCGACAACGTGTGCACCGTGCACGACCTGCACGCCACCATGCTGCATCTGCTGGGCGTCGACCACGAGCGCTTCACCTTCAAGTTCCAGGGGCTGGACGCCAAGCTGACCGGCGTCGAGCCCAGCCGCGTCCTCAAGGAGCTCATCGCCTGAGGCGCCCCGTCACAGGTCCGTAACAGACACTTCGGTTGACTAGGTTAAAAGGGGGCTTTGCCTTGCAGTCAGCCCCATGAGCCTGCTGCAAGCCGCCCTGCGCCGCCCCGTCACCATCCTGGCGGCCGTCGTCGCCCTCGTGCTGACCTCGGCGGTCGCCGTCCGGCGGATGCCCAAGGACGTCTTCCCGCCCCTCAACGTCCCCACCGTCTACGTCGCCCAGCCTTACGGCGGCATGGACGCCGCGCAGATGGAGGGCTTCCTCACCTTCTTCTACGAATACCACTTCCTGTACATCACGGGGATCGAGCA
>CAIOPO010000011.1 GCA_903860195.1 uncultured Opitutia bacterium
AACTTGCCGTCGCGGTGCGCCTTGATGACGAGGGACAGGTAGCCCGCGGTCTTTTCGGCGTTGAAGGAGATTTCGCGGCGGGTGCGGATGAAGTCGTCGAGCTTGGCCTGCCGTTTTGCGAGTTCCTCCTCGAAGACCTTGGTGCCTGCGGTCGGCGTGAAGGGCTGGAGCAACGGCTTCTCCTTCGGCTCCTCGCTGGAGTTGAAGATGGCGTGCAGGGAGTAGTAGTCGGCGGTCGGGATCGGGTCCGACTTGTGGTCATGGCACCGTGCGCAGGCCACGGTCAGCCCCTGCGTTCCGCGCATGACGACGTCGATGCGGTCGTCGATGATGTCATGGGTGTTGTTGAGGAAGCGGCGGCCCAGCGTGATGAAGCCCAGCGCGGCGAGGTCGCGCGTGTCGGCGCCCTTGACCAGATGGTCCGCGGCCAGCTGAAGGCGCAGGAACTGGTCGTAGGGCAGGTCGCGGTTGAACGCGTTCACCACCCAGTCGCGGTAAGTGTAGGCGTAGGGATAACGGCGCTCCTCCTGGAAGACGTAGCCCTTGGTGTCGGCGTAGCGCGCGACGTCGAGCCAGTGCCGGCCCCAGCGCTCACCAAAGGCGGGGGCGGACATCAGCCGGTCGACCAGCTTCTCGTAGGCCTGGGGATCCCGATCCTGGATGAAGGCTGAGATTTCTTCCGGCGTGGGATTGAGACCGTGAAGCACGAAATAGGCGCGTCGGACGAGGACCTCCTTCGGCGCTTCGGGAGCGAAGCCGAGTCCGGCGGCTTCGAGGTTGGAGAGAAGGAAGCGGTCGATCTCGTTCCTGGCGCGGGAGGAGTCCTTGGGCTGAGGCACGACCGGCCTTCCGACGGGCAGGAAGGCCCAGTGGGCGCGAGGGTCCGCGACCACGGCGCCTTTTTCCTCCGGCCAGGGCAGGCCCTGCTTCACCCATTCGGTGAGGGCGGCGATGGCCTGCGGGGAAATCTTCTTCTCGTCGCTCGGCATGGCGGCGACGTCCTTTCCGCCGGCGTGGTTCACGGCCAGGATCAGCCGGCTCTGCTCCGGCTTGCCCGGCACCACGACCGCGCCGATCTCGCCGCCCTTGAGCACGAAGTTCCGGGAATCGAGGCGGAGTCCGGACTTCTGCTTCTTGGGTCCGTGGCACTCGATGCAGTTTTCCGCCAGCACCGGCCGGACCTCCTTTTCGAAGAATTCCGCCTGCGCCGCCGTCGGACCTTCCGCGGCCGAGAGGGCCGCGACCAGAAGGGGGAGGGTGACGGGACGGAAAGACATTCGTAAAACTGACAGTCCGGAGGGGCTGCGGTTCCCCGAAGAAGTTGCTGGTGCCGTGAGGGATGTAAAGCACTCGGACGCATTGGCCGAAAGGTCATTTTGGGCGTGAAAAGCGCCGGCCCTGAGATTGAGATGCTGGAACCCCATGAAGACCTCATCCCTTCTACGCAATCTGGCCGCCTGGACGCTGGCCGTGGCCGGTCTGACGGCCGCCGAACCCGCTCCTGTCGCCGGCTCCCCGGTGATGCGCGCCAAGGACAAGCAGAGGATCGTCGAGGTCCGCGGGATGCTCAACGGCTCGAAGGAGCTCTACCTGCTGGTCTCGGACCTCGGGGTCAACGCCTGTGACTGGGCCAACTGGATCGAGCCCATGGTCGTGCTCAAGGACGGCACCAAGGTCGACCTGACCAAGTTGAAATGGAAGGAGGCCGATTCACTGGGCCAGACGCGGGTGGGTCGGAATTACGACAACCAGCCGCTCAAGGTGGCCGGCAAGACCTACCCGGTCGGCATCGGCACGCATGCCAACTCCTTCATCGCCTTCGAGCTGCCCGGTCCGGGCGACGTCTTCGTCTCCAAGGTCGCCATCGACGACGGCGGCGCGATCCGGGGCGGGGGTCCGACCAACGCCGACGTGAGGTTCGACGTCTACGCCCAGCGTCCCTCCAAGTACAAGCCGATCGATTTCGACGCCGGTCCCGCCTCCGTGCCCGCCGGACTCTTCACGCTGCCCGAGGGGCTCGAGGTCACGGTCTGGGCGACTTCCCCGATGATCTTCAACCCGACCAACATCGACTTTGACGAGAAAGGCCGGATGTACGTCGCCGAAGGCGTGAACTACCGCGGCAAGGCGGGGCGCCGCCCGGAAGGTGACCGCATCGTCATCCTCGAGGACACGGCCGGCGCGGGCAAGGCCGACAAGGTCACGGTCTTCACGCAGGAGAAGGAGCTGGTCTCGCCCCTCGGCGTCGCTCACATCGACGGCAAGGTGGTGGTCTCGCAGCCTCCGGACCTGCTGGTCTACACGGACGTCGACGGCGACGGAAAGATCGACCTGGCCAAGGGCGACCGTCGCGAGGCGCTGCTGACGGGCTTCAACGGCCGCAACCATGACCACTCGCTGCACAGCGTGACGTTCGGGCCGGACGGACGCTGGAACTTCAACCAGGGCAACACCTGCGGCCAGTTCACCGACAAGTCGGGCCGGACCTTCCGCATCGGCAGCCCCTACAACCACGGCGAATGGACCAAGCAGGCGGTCGACTCGCAGGCCGTGGCCGGACTCCGCAGTGACGACGGCAACGTCTGGGTCGGCGGCTTCTCGGTGCGGATGAACTCCGACGGCACGGACGCCCGCATCGTCGGCCACAACTACCGCAACTCCTACGAGCAGTCGGTCAATTCGTTCGGCGACATGTACCAGAGCGACAATGACGACCCTCCCGCCTGCCGCGTCTCGCTCATCATGGAAGGCGGCAACGCCGGCTTCGCCTCCGCTGACGGCAAGCGTTCCTGGGGCGCGGACCGTCGTCCGGGTCAGGAGACTCCGGTCGCCGAATGGCGTCAGGATGACCCCGGGACGATGCCCGCGGGCGACGTCTACGGCGGCGGTTCGCCGACCGGCGTGGCCTTCTACGAGAACGGCGCCCTGGGCGACCGCTGGAACGGGCTGCTGCTCGCCTGCGAGGCGGGCAAGAACGTCGTGTTCGGCTACCTGCCGAAGCCCGACGGCGCCGGCATGAAGCTGGAGCGCTTCGACTTCTTCACCTCCAACAAGGAGAAGGAGTGGGCCGGCTCCGACTTCCTCGGAGGCAAGGCCAACGGGATTCTGAAGACGAAGTTCCGTCCTTCCGACGTGTGCGTCGGTCCCGACGGCGCCATCTACGTGGCCGACTGGTTCGATCCCGGAGTGGGCGGCCACGGCACGCGGGACGGCCTGATGGCGGGCACGATCTACCGCATCGCTCCCAAGGGCTTCAAGTCCGTCGTCCCGAAGATCGATCTCGCCACGACCGAAGGCCAGATCGCCGCGCTCCGCAGTCCTTCGCCCAACGTCCGAGCCGGCGGCTTCAACCGTCTCAAGGCCCAGGGCGACAAGGCGTTCGAGGCCGTCTCCGCGCTGCTCGCCGACCCGAACCCCTACGTCGCCTCCCGCGCCGTCTGGCTGCTCGCCCAGCTCAGCGACCGCGGTGTCGCCCGCGTGAGTTCTGAGCTTGGTTCCGGCGACGCCACGCGTCGCCTGGTGGCCTTCCGCGCCCTGCGCGCCGCGAACCGCGAGGTCTTCGCGCTTTGCGAGAGGATGGCCGATGACGCCTCGCCCGCCGTCCGTCGCGAAGTGGCCGTGGCGCTCCGTGAATTCCGCACGCCCGCCGCGGTGAAGCTCCTGGTGAAGCTCGCCCGCGGTTTCGACGGCAAGGACCGCTCCTACCTGGAGGCGATCGGCCTGGCCGCCACGGACCGTGAAGCCGAGGTCCATGCCGCGATCGCCAAGGAGATGGCCTCCCCGGCCCTCGAATGGTCCGAGGCCTACGCCTGGCTGACCTGGCGTCTCCACCCCGCGTCTGCGGTGCGCGACGTCCGCCAGCGGCTGGTCTCCGGCAAGTTCGACGAGATCACGCTCAAGCGGGACCTCACCACGCTGGCCTTCACCCGCAGCGGCGAGGCGGTCGGAGCCATGGCCGAGCTTTCCCTCAAGCAGGACTTCCCGCAGCGCGAGCTGGCCAAGTGGTGGCTGGGCAACCGCAAGGCGGGCATCTGGAAGGACCTCGACGTCGACGGCGTGGTCAAGGCGCACGGCGGCGACGCCTCCGCCGCCAAGTTGGTCTCGGCCGAACTTCCGCCTGAGCCTGCGGGCGCCAAGCCGCTCGGCCCGGTCGAGTCCATCGTCGCCCTCAAGGGTGATGCCGAACGCGGTAAGGCCGCCGCGGCGGTCTGCGTGGCCTGCCACAAGTTCGACGGAAAAGGCGTAGACTATGGCCCTGACCTGACCACCTACGCCAAGCAGCAGTCGCTGGAGACCTTGGTCCTGAACATCGCCCAGCCTTCCAACAACATCTCCCACGGCTTCGAAGGCGTGCGCGTGGTGCTCGACGACGGCATGGTCATCACGGGCATGGTGCTCTCTTCGGGCGACCCGCTGATGATCAAGTCCATGGGCGGCCTCCTGCAGTCCGTGCCCCGATCCCGGGTCAAGGAGGAGAAGCCCCTCGGACGCTCGCTCATGTTCTCTCCCGCCCAGATGGGCCTGACGGAACAGACCGTGGCCGACATCGCCGCCTACCTGCGCAGTCTCTGATCGCTTGCGCACGGTTGGCGAGAGGGGCAGGGGCGTCGCTCCTGCCCCTCTTTTTTCATGCCCGCTTGCTCCCGCGGTCACTTGCCTCCAATTGATTGAGCAACCCCATGCGATTCCCCGTCCTCGCCTTCATCCTTTCCGCCGGCCTGCTTTGCGCACAGGCGAAGAAGCCGGCTCGCAAGGTCACCGCCAAGCCGCTGGTCGAGGCCCCTGGGCGCTGGATCATGGGCACGATCGGGGTGGGGAAGGGGGCGGACGGCGCGATTGAAGCCACGGCCTACAAGGGCATCGCCCTGCGTCTGGGCGACAAGGGCGAAGCCTCCATCGCCTACGACACGCGGCTGGGTCGCGTCCTCGGCGGATGGTCGGGCAAATTCACCACGGAGATGAATCTCATGTCGCGGGGCGAGTATCCGACCGCGATGGGCCCTCACTATTTCATCACCGGCGAGGTCGCAGGCTACGCCGTCGGCGAGGATGCGACGGCGCTGCCGGTCGCGCCCGGTTACTCCGCGCTGCCTGTCGCCGCCTTCAGGCTGCGCACCTTCGAGCCCAAGGACGGAGACGGCGCCCTGGTCTTCGCGACCGCCGGCGGCGACAAGGTCAGGGAGCGTCCGTCGACGCTGGAGCACAATGAAGCGAGGCTCATCATCCGCCGCATCGCCCTGTCCTCGGCCAAGGGAGTCACGGTCGTCCTGTGCCGTCAGTCGGACGCCGCCCGGGTGGCGGTACGAGGGCCGGGCAGGCAGGACTCGTTGGATGGTCAGGCGGTGTGGCGTGCGCCCGCCGGTCAGGTCGAGATCGAGGTGGCCTACGCCCCGCCCATGGCCTCGAAGCCAGAAGGGTGGCCTGCGCCTGAGGCCGTCGTCCGCCTGGGCCGCGAGTGGGCCTCCGACGTCGTGACGGCCGGGGAGCTCTCGTCCGACAAGGACTCCGCCTACGTGCTGGACCGCATCAAGCTCCCTGAGGAGAACCCTTGGAAGGCGCCGATGTTCACCTCGGCGCTCGATTTCATGCCGGATGGCGCGATCGCGGTCAGCACCTTCCATGGCGACGTCTGGACGGCCTCCGGAGTCGACGCCGGGCTGCAGAAGGTCACCTGGCGGCGTCATGCCGCCGGTCTCTATCACGCCCTCGGGCTCAAGGTCGTGAACGGCGACGTGCTCGTCACCTGCCGCGACGGCGTCTGGCGGCTCATCGACCGCGACAAGGACGGCGAGGCCGACGTCTACGAGGCCTTCAATCTCGACCTGATGGTCACGAAGAACTTCCACGAGTTCGTCTTCGACCTGCAGCAGGACCCCGCGGGCAACCTCTATTTCATCAAGGCCGGTCCTGTGCGCAACGGCGGCCGCGGTTTTGACGACATCTGCGACCACCACGGCGCGCTCCTGCGTCTGCCTCCGGACGGATCTCGCCTGGAGGTCGTCGCCACCGGCTTCCGTGCGCCCAACGGCATCGGCATCGGACCGACCGGCCAGCTCACCACGGGGGACAACGAAGGCACCTGGACTCCCGTGTGCCGCCTCAACTGGATCAAGCAGGGCGGTTTCTACGGCGTGGTCGACCTCGCCCACCGGCAGACGCCGCCCGCGGATTATGACCGTCCCCTCTGCTGGTTCCCCAAGGACGTCGATAATTCCAGCGGCGGCCAGGTGTGGGTGACCTCGGACAAGTGGGGTCCTTGGAGCGGACGTCTGCTGCACCTCAGCTACGGCACCTGTTCGCTCTTCGGCGTCCTGCCCCAGAAACTCGAGGGCGTGCCCCTGGCGCCGATCCAGGGCGGCGTGGCGAGATTCGATTTCACCTTCGACAGCGGCGCGATGCGCGCGCGCTTCAGCCCTGCCGACGGACAGCTTTACGTCACCGGCCTGCGCGGCTGGCAGACGACCGCGACGCGCAACGGCGCCCTGCAGCGGGTGCGATACACCGGAGCCCCCGTCCGCATGCCCCTCGCCTTGACCGCCGTGAAGGGCGGCCTGCGCGTCGAGTTCGCTGAACCCGTCGATCCCAAGGTCGCCGCGGATCCCGCGGCCTGGAACCTGGAGGTCTGGAATTACGTCTGGTCCTCCGCCTACGGATCCCCCGACGTCTCCACCCTCGCGCCGCCCGCCCAGGCGACCACCCTGGGCAATGACGGCAAGATGCAGTTCAGCAAGGAGCAGATGTCCGAGCGCAAGCACGACCCCCTGGCCGTGCGTTCCGTGAAGGTGGTGGACGGCCGAACCGTCGTCCTGGACATCCCCGAGCTCCGTCCCGCGATGCAGACTCAGCTCAAGTACGACCTGAAGTCGGCCGACGGCAAGGAGCTGCGCGGACAGATCATCGGAACCATCCACGCCCTTCCGGAGTGAGGGGCGTGGCCGGTTTCAGTCCAGCAGCTGGCCTTCCTTGAGAAGGATTTCCCGCAGGCGCGGATAGTCCACGTCTTGGACTGGGATGCTGCTTTCAACCGCCAGCGCGGCCGCTGCTCCCGCGCTCTGTCCAAGGATCATGAAGACCGGCTCCATGCGGGATGAGCCGAACGCAGGGTGCGTTGAGGAAATCACCGTGGGGACGAGCAGATTGGTGCAGTCATCGCGCTTCGGGCGCAGGGCACGGTAGCTGATGCGGTAGGGCTTGGGCACGGCGTAGTCGAACTGGCCCTCCACCCCGATCATGTCGCCCTTCCAGTTCCGCTGGGCTTCGGTGATCTCCTCCGGCTTGGAGGTGCGCAGGTGCGTGATGTGCGCGTCCTTGTCGGTCTTGTAGATGATCCGTCGGACCACGTGCGAGTCCATGATGAAGCTGCCCAGCCCCACCGAGTCTTCGACGGTCGTCTTGCCCAGGCAGTCGTGCTCCGTGAGCACGTAGTCGCCGCGCAGACGGCGTCCCTCGCGGACGTACAGCTCATGCGGCCAGCCTGCGGTCTCGGGGAATTCGTTCTTGGGCAGACCGAACTGGCTGACCCTTGCGCGCAGTTCAGCGGGAATGCCCGGGTCGTTGGCCAGGCAATGAAGGTAGCCCTGCTGATAGACGACGTGGTCCTGGAAGATGCGTTCGCGGTCCGCATAGCTTCCTTCGGTCCATCCCGTGCTGCCTCCCACGTAGTCGAGTGACACCGGACCCGCGGCATTGCAGTCGCCTTCGTTGAGTTTGAGGGGCCCCCGGGAATAGACGAGATTCCACCACTCCGGACTGGGCGCGGCGTTGACGTAACGTCGCAGCAGCTCGTAGCGCTCGCGACGATAGCCCTCGGGTTTGGGCCAGGGCATGGGGTCCTTGCGGGTGGCGAAGACCCGGAAGCAGAAAGGCTGGAAGAGTTTGTCGGACTTGCCGTGGTCGGAGGGCGACCAGACGCGCCCGTCGACGCCTTCGATCACGCCGCTCGAGGGGTCGCCGGGCACCACGTACGGGTCGACCCTCCACTGGAAGTTGTGGGGCGAGGCGCGGGCTCCGATCTGGATGCCGTTCAGTTTCTCGCCGAACTCCGCGTTGGCTTCGCGTCCCGCGACGTGCGTGACCCCGGCGCGGGCCATGAGGTCTCCCTCGTAGGTCGTGTCGATGAACACCTTGCCGCGTGCGGAATCGCCGTTTTCGAAGACAACTTTGGAAATCCTTAGTCCGTCGCGTTCCACGCGATCGAGCCGGTGCTCGAAGAAGACGGGCACGCCGGCCTCGGTGAGCATCTTCAGGAAGAGGGTCTCGACCTGGGCCGGGCTCTGGACCTGCTTTTTGAAGAAATCGAGGAACACCTTCCGGGCCATGCCGCCGATGGATTCCTTCTTGCCGTAGTCGACGTCACTCAGGCCGGAGGAGGACATGCCGCCCACGTGCCGACGGAAAACGAAGACTCCCGCGGTCCGTCCCATCTTGCGCGCCTGCACGGCTGCGGACACCGCGGCCGGGCTGGCTCCGTAGATGACCACGTCGAAATCGTGGGTCTTCGGTTCAGCGGACTTCGGAACGGGGTAGTAGTAGCGAAGTCCGGGATTGGGGGTGGAAGGGCGGGGCAGCTCAGCGCCCTTGATGGCCGGAACAAAGGTCAGGAGGCAGAGGATGAGTCGCAGGTTCATGGAAGGAGGGATCACTTCAGCTGGCTGTGGGTCCGGCGGTATTCGGTCGGCGTCATGCCCACCTCGCGCCGGAAGGCCGTGAAGAAACTGTTGATGTTGGGATAGCCGCAGCTGGCGGCCACTGACTCGACCTTGTCGTCGCCGCTCGCAAGCAGTTTCTTGGCCCCTTCCATCCGGGCCTTGATGATGAGTTCGCCCGGGGTCGATCCAAGGTGCTTAAGGAAGGCCTGGCGGAGTCCGCGCTCGGACATGGACGCTGCGCGCGCCACCTCTTTGACGCCGATGTTGCTGCCGAAGCCCGCCTCGATGCAGCGCAGGGCCTTGGCTATGCCGCGGTGCCCGACAGCCATCATGTCGCTGCTGAGGCGGGTATGGATGCCGGCCGGCGCGATGAGCACGGGTGCGGAGGGCTTCTTCTCGCCGTCCATCATGCGGTCCAGGAGCGCGGCCCCGCGATAGCCCTGCTCCTCGAGGTTGGTGTCCACCGCCGAGATGGACCGGTTCGTGCCGCCCACCGCCAGCAGGTGGTCGTCGATGCCCACCACTGCGACGTCCCCGGGCACTTTGAGGCCGATCTCCTCGCAGAGCTCGCAGACTTCGACCGCCAGCGTGCCGTTGGCGGCGAAGACCCCCAGGGGCTTGGGCGCCGACTTCATCTTTTCGGCCAACCAGCGACGACGTCGCAGCCAGTCGGCAGGAGTGCGGTCGCCTTTCCAGCGGAGACGTTCGCATTTGAGCCCCATCGAGGTGACCTCGTTGACGAAGGAGTCGCAACGACCCACCTGCGACCAGTTGTCGGAATCGCCGTAGAAGGCGAAGTGACGAAGGCCGCGTGAGGCGAAATGCTCGGCGACCAGCCGCCCCGCCTTGGCGTGGTCCTGCACCACATGCGCAAAGGGCGTGTCGGGCCGGCGCAGCGAGAAGTCGACCGTCGGCTTGCCCAGCTTGCGCACGAAGGCGGCCAGGTCGTCTCCGGCAGCCAGCCACGCAAGCACGCCGTCGCCATCCCAGCCCTGCGGGATCTCCTTCTCGTGGATGATGCTGTGCGCCGCCAGATGCCAGCGCTTCTCCGTGGCGTAGTTCACGATGCCCTTGAGCAGCCGGTGGTCATACCAGCCGAGCGCGAGCAGGACGTTGCGCGGCTTCCTGAGGTCCGGCGTCTTCACGCTCACTATGCTGGCCCGCTTTCGACCACCTGCAATGGACTAGCGGAGAAAGCGGGGTTGAAAAAACGGCGTTCGTTGGGCTTTTTGGCGGGTGCCGCCAGCAAGGGTCACTTCCGCGCGTCGAGCTCCATCCAGCGGGCGAGGGAGGCTGAATGCTCGATCTCCGCGGCCTGCAGGCGGCGCTGCAGTTCGGCCGCCTTGGCGCCACCGTCCTTGTAAAGTTCAGGGTCGCCCAGTTGAGCGGTAAGGGAGGCCTGCTCGGCCTCCAGTTGCTCAATCCGGGCAGGCAAGGTCTCCAGTTCTTTGCGCTCCTTGTTGGAAAGCTTGGCGGGAGACGGTCCTTTGACCGTCGGCTCTGCCGGTTTCGTCCCGCCCGAACGCTTGGCGGCCGCCAGACGCGCGACTTCGGCCCGCCAGTCGCTGTAGCCGCCGACGTGCTCGGTCACGACGCCGTTTCCTTCGAAGACCAGGGTGCTGGTCACGACATTGTCCAGGAAGTCGCGGTCGTGGGAGACGATGATGAGGGTGCCGGAGTAGTCGACGAGGATGTCCTCGAGGACGTCGAGCGTCTCGGCATCGAGGTCATTGGTCGGCTCGTCCAGCACCAGCACGTTGGCCGGCTTGGTGAAGAGCCGTGCGAGGAGCAGGCGGTTGCGTTCGCCGCCGGAGAGCACCTTGGCCTTGGAGCGGGCCCGTGAGGGCTCGAAGAGGAAGTCCTGCAGGTAGCTGATGACGTGCCGCGACCGGCCCTGCACTTCGACCGTGTCGGAGTCGCCGGCGACGTTCTCCGCGACCGTCCGGGAGTCGTCGATCTGGCCGCGCATCTGGTCGAAATAGACGACTTCGAGCTTGGTCCCGAACTTGATCGAACCGGCGGTGGGCGTGAGCTGACCGAGCAGCATCCGCACGAGGGTGGTCTTGCCCGCGCCGTTGGGCCCGATGAGCCCGATCTTGTCGCCACGGCTCAGGTTCAGGCTGAAGTCCCGGATGACGGGCTCTCCGCCCGGATAGGCGAAGGCGATCTTCTCCGCCTCGACCACCCGCACGCCGGATCGTTCGGCCTCGCTGATCTCCATCTTGGCGGAGCCGGTCGCCGTCCGCATGCCCGCCCGCTGTTCGCGCAGTCGCTTGAGCGCCTCCATGCGGGCGTTGGACTTGGTGCGCCGCGCCCCGGGGCTGCGACGCGACCAGGCCTCCTCCTGACTGAGTTTCTTTTCGAAGGCGGCGCGTTGGCGTTCCTCGGCCTCGAAGAGCTCCTCCTTGCGGACGAGATAGGTGTCATAGTCGCAGGACCAGCTGGTCAGCTTGCCGCGGTCCAGTTCGAGGATGCGGTTGGCCATCCGGCGGAGGAAGGCGCGGTCGTGGGTGACGAAGAGCAGGGGAGTGCGACGCTCGAGCAGGAATTCCTCCATCCAGAGGATGGAATCGAGGTCCATGTGGTTGGTCGGTTCGTCCAGCAGCAGCAGGCCGGGGTCGCATGCCAGCGCGCGGGCGAGCAGGCAGCGTCGCTTGAGTCCGCCTGAAAGGTCATCGAAGGCCCGGTCCTCCGGCAGTCCCAGTCGAGACACCAGGTCGTCGACGCGGATGTCCTTCTCCCAGTCTTCGGCGGGGTCGGCGTCGCTGAGTCCGCCGGCGACGATTTCGCGCACCGTGCCCGGCAGGGATTCGGGAATCTCCTGGGTGAGCCGGGCCAGACGGACGCCTTCCGGGACGGTCACCGTGCCGCTGTCGGGCGGGGTATCGCCGGCGGCCACGCGCATCAGCGTCGTCTTGCCGGCGCCGTTGCGTCCGAGCAGGCAGACGCGCTCCCCGGCCTCGATCTGGAGATTGAGCCGGTCCAGCACGGGCGGACCGCCGAAGCCGACGTAGACGTCGAGGAGGCTGAGCAGAGCCATTCGCCCGGAGAAGTGAGGCCCGGTTCGGCCGCTGGCGAGGAAAATGGGGGGCAGGTTTTTCCTGTCCCTCCGGGGGCCGTCCGCTTATCTCCCCCGAACCCCGCCCCTCATGCGTAGCTTCGCCGTCCTTGCCTTTGCTCTGTTCAGTGTCGTCGGTCTCGCCGACGGACCGAAGGACAACATCCCTTCCGCGGTCCGTCCGATTCCTCCGACCGACAAGGCGCTCGCGGTGCCGGAGGCCGATCGCACGGCGCTCGCGGCCGGCCTGGCTGATCTGCGCAAGCAGATCGACGCCGCCGCCAAGGCGCAGGCCAAGAACCCGCGGCTGCAGGAGTTCCTGCCTGACCTTGAAATCTATCACAAGGCGGTCGACTGGGCCCTTCGTTACAACGAGGTCTTCAAGAAGGATGACATCAAGTCGGCCCACGAGCTGATCGCCGAGGGCAGGGAGCGGGCGGCCTCCTTCGCCAAGGGAGAGACCCCCTGGACGCGTCAGTCGGGCCTCGTCGTGCGCGGCTATCGCTCTAAGATTGATGGCTCCGTCCAGCCTTACGGCATGGTCATCCCTGCCGGCTGGGCCAACGGAGCGCCGATGCGGCTCGACTTCTGGTGTCACGGCCGCGGCGAGACGCTCTCGGAGCTGGCTTTCATGGCTGAGCGTCGTCGCACCGTCGGGCTGGTGCCGGCGGACGGGCGTCTGGTCCTGCATCTCTACGGGCGTTACTGCTGTGCCAACAAGTTCGCCGGCGAGGTAGACCTTTGGGAGGCCTATGACCACGCCCGACGCACTTACGCCATCGATGACGACCGTCTCTTCATCCGCGGTTTCTCCATGGGCGGCGCGGCGGTCTGGCAGTTCGGCGCGCACTACGCCGACCGCTGGTGCGGCATCAGCCCCGGCGCCGGCTTCTCCGAGACGCCGGAGTTCCTCAACGTGTTCCAGAACGAGGACGTCTCGAAGATCCCCTCTTGGCAGAAGACCCTCTGGGGCTGGTATAACGCCACCGATGTCCCGGTGAACTTCACGAACGCGCCCCTCGTGGCCTACAGCGGCGAGATCGACAAGCAGAAGCAGGCCGCCGACGTGATGGCCCGCGAGCTGGCCAAGGAGGGGATCGTGATGACGCACATCATCGGACCGCAGACGGCCCACAAGATCCACCCGGAATCCATGGTCGAGATCGAGCGCCGGCTCGCCCTCATGGCCTCGGCCGGCCGGGATCGCATGCCCCGCAAGGTGGCCTTCGAGACTTTCTTCCTCCGCTACGACCGCATGCATTGGGTGAAGATCGACCGTCTCGAGTCCCACTGGACCAAGGCCCGCGTCGAGGCCGAGACGCTGGGCGGCGACGTCGTCGCCGTCACGACCCGCAACGTCAGCGCCCTCACGCTCGACATGCCCGCCGGGCACTCTCCGCAGTCCTTGCGCAAGAAGACCCGCGTCCAGATCGACGGACAGACCGTCGAGACCGTCACCGCCGGCAGCGACCGCTCCTGGAAGGTCTCGCTGGTCCGCAAGGACGGGCAATGGTCGGTCGGTTCTCCCGATGAGGGCACCTCCCCGGTCAAGCGTCACGGGCTCTCCGGTCCGGTCGACGACGCCTTCATGGACGCCTTCCTCTTCGTCTCGCCCTCGGGCAAGGCGCTCAATGACAAGGTGGGCGCCTGGGCCAAGGCGGAGCGCGAGCGTGCCGTGTTCGAGTGGCGCCGTCAGTTCCGTGGCGACGCCCCGATGAAGTCCGACGCCCAAGTGACCGAGGCCGACATCGCCGCCAACAACCTCGTGCTCTGGGGCGATCCGTCGAGCAACGCCGTCCTGGCGAAGGTCATCGCCAAGCTGCCCATCCAGTGGACGGCCCAGGGCCTGGTGGTCGACGGACGCGCCTATTCCGCCGGCGACCACGCCCCGATCCTCGTCTATCCCAACCCGCTCAATCCCGCGCGTTACGTGGTCATCAACAGCGGCTTCACCTACCGTGAATACGATTACCTGAACAACGCCCGCCAGGTCCCCAAGCTGCCCGACTGGTCGGTCATCGACCTCCGCGTCCCGCCCGACGCGATTTCGCCCGGCAAGGTGGTGGACGCGGGTTTCTTCGATGACGCCTGGGGTTGGCGCAAGCGCTGAGCGTCGCTCGGGAACAAGGGATTGCCGTCAGGGTCACAACCTTTGCGGTTGAGCCCCGTCGCGGGGTTTTCATCCTGCCTTCCACCCCGTTTCCCCATGCCCGTCATCACTGAGAAGGAATTGCAGCCCGTCTACGACGTCATCGTCGTCGGTTCCGGCGCCGGCGGCGGCCAGTCCGCCTACACGCTCACCATGAACGGCGTGAAGGTCCTCATGCTCGAGGCCGGGCGCAACTACGATCCGGTCACCGAGACGCCGATGTTCCAGTCCCGGGCGGACGCGCCTCTCCTGGGCATGGGCACGCGCGAGAAGCCGTTCGGCTTCCATGACGCGACCGTGGACGGCGGCTGGGAAGTCCCCGGCGAACCCTACACCCAGGCCTCGAAGGATCCGAAGCAGCGCTTTGACTGGTGGCGCGCCCGCATGCTGGGAGGCCGCACCAACCACTGGGGACGCATCTCGCTCCGCAACGGACCCTACGACTTCAAGCCCTACTCCCGTGACGGCCTGGGCTTCGACTGGCCCTTCGGCTACGAAGAAGTGGCGCCCTACTACGACAAGGTGGAGATGCTCGTGGGCGTCTACGGGTCGAACGAAGGACTGGAGAACACGCCCGACTCCCCGAACGGCACCTTGCTGCCGCCTCCGAAGGCCCGCGCCGGCGAGCTCTACGTCAAGAAGCACGTCGCCAAGCTCGGCATCCCCGTGATCCCGATCCACCGCGCGATCCTCTCGACCCGGCAGGACCACGTGAACTTCCCGGCCCGACTGCACCCGAACAACCCCAAGGCCCAGAAGATCATCGCCAAGGCCATGCAGGAGCGCGCCGCCTGCTTCTGGGCGACGGATTGCGGCCGTGGCTGCTCGATCAAGGCGAACTACCAGTCGACGACCGTGCACCTTCCTCCGGCGCTCGCCACCGGCAACCTGGACATCCTCTGCAACGCCCACGCCCGCGAGGTCACCGTCGGCGCCGACGGCAAGGCGAACGGCGTCATCTACATCGACAAGGTCACCGGACAGGAGCGCGGGGTCAAAGGCCGTGCCGTCATCCTGGCGGCCAGTTCCGGCGAGACCGCCCGCATCCTGCTCAACTCCAAGTCCAACCGCTTCCCGAACGGCATCGCCAACGGCTCAGGCCTCGTCGGCAAATACATCATGGACACCGTCGGCGCGAAGCTCGGCGGCAGCGTCCCGGCCTTCGAGAACCTCCCGGTCCATAATGAGGAGGGCGCCGGCACCCACGTGTACATCCCCTGGTGGCTGTACAAGGACGCCAGCAAGCTCGGCTTCGCCCGCGGCTATCACATCGAGTTCGCCACCGGACGACGCATGCCCGGCCTCGGCACGGGCGGTGCGAGCCCCGGTTACGGCCGCAGCTACAAGGACGAGGTCCGGCAGAAATACGGCGCCAGCATCGGCTTCGCCGGCCGCGGCGAGATGATCCCGAACGAGAACTGCTTCTGCGAACTCGACCCGACCGTGAAGGACAAGTGGGGCATCCCCGTCCTGCGCTTCCACTGGAAGTGGTCCGAACATGAGACCAGGCAGGCGGCGCACATGGAGGCGACCTTCGCCATGATGATCGAGGCCATCGGCGGCAAGACCCGCAAGCCGGAAGCGGACGGCGCCAAGGCCATCGAGCCCGGAGGGTCCATCATCCACGAGGTCGGCGGCGCCATCATGGGCGCGGACGCCAAGAAGTCCGTCACCAACCAGTGGAACCAGTGCTGGGAGGTGCCGAACCTGCTGCTCAACGACGGCTCGGCCTTCTGCAGCAACGCCGACAAGAATCCCACGCTCACCATCATGGCGCTCGCGTGGCGCGCCACCGACCATCTCATCGAGGAGATGCGCAAAGGTAACCTCTGAGCTTACGAACATGGAAAACCTCCCCCCAGACCCGTCCGGAGCCATCGATCGCCGTCAGGCGATCAAGTGGATCGCGACCGCCGCGGCGGCGGCCTCGGCTTACCCGCACGCTTCCGCCCAGGCCCGTTTGTCGCGTCAGCCCGACGCTCCGGCCGGCGGCGGCAACCGCATCGGCTGGGATCCGGTGCTCAACAAGAACTACGTGCCCGGCGAACTCTGGCCGCTGACCCTGACGCCGAAGCAGCGCAAGGCGGCCGCGTCACTGACCGACCTCATCCTTCCCCCGGACAATCCGGGCGACAAGCTGCCCTCGCAGCTCGGCGTCCAGAACTTCGTCGACGAGTGGATCAGCTCGCCTTACGACGAGACCGCCAAGGACCGTCCGGTGATCACCGAGGGCCTCGACTGGCTCGACGCGGAGTCCCAGCTTCGTTTCAAGAAGGACTTCGCCGACCTCTCAGAGCCCCAGAAGTGCGCGATCGCCGACGACATCTGCGGGAAGACCCCGGTGAAGAAGGAGCACAGGTCCGCCCAGAACTTCTTCAACCGCTTCCGCTATCTCGCCGCCAGCGGTTATTATTCCACCCCGCAGGGATGGAAGGACGTCGGTTATGTCGGCAACGTCCCGATGGTGGAATTCCCGGGTCCGACGCCCGAGGCCTTGAAGCATCTGGGGCTGGCCTGAGCCCGCAGGGCCAGCGTTCCTGAGGGCCGGAGGCTGAAAGGCTTCCGGTCTTTTTGCGTCCTTTTCCGCCCGCGGCGTCTTTCGGGTTGGAACAATCCCTCGGCCGGATTGCCTAAATCGGACACCCCATGAAACGTCCGGCAATCCTCCTTTCCTTGTTCGCAGGAGCCTGCGGACTTTCCGCCGCGGCGACTTCGTTGTTCGACGGCAGGACGCTGAACGGCTGGGAGGGCGACCCCAAGGTCTGGAGGGTGGAGGACGGCGCGATCGTCGGTGGCTCGATGGAGGGCAACCCGCGCAACGAGTTCCTCACGACCAAGGGCAAGTATTTCAACTTCCGGCTGAAGCTTGAATACAAGCTCACCGGCACGGAAGGATTCGTGAACGGCGGGGTGCAGTTCCGCAGTCTGCGCGCGGTCAATCCGCCCAACGAGATGGTCGGCTACCAGGCCGACATCGGCGCCGGTCACACCGGGGCGCTGTATGATGAATCCCGTCGCAACCGGTTTCTCGCCAAGGTCGGCACGGGAGTCGGATCCAGGGGGGTCAAGTCGGAGGCCGAGCTCAAGGTTTTGGAGAAGCAGGGTGAATGGAACACCTACGAGATCGTGGCGGTCGGTCCGCGGCTGATGATCTACCTCAACGGCCAGAACACGGTCGATTACACCGAATCCGACCCGGCCATCGACGACTCCTACGGGCACGTCGGGCTCCAGATCCACGGCAAGTGCAAGGCGGAGATCCGCTTCCGCAACATCACCCTGGACCCGCTCAACGACGTCCCGGTGACCACGCGCGAACAGGTGTTCTCGCGATTCGGATCGGTCCGGCCCGACTGGACGCCGCCCGCTCCTTTCAAGGACGGGAAATTCGACCTCAATGACGACGAGGTGGTGGTGTTCATCGGACAGGAAAACATGGTCCGCGAGGCCAAGTCCGGCGAGCTGGAGTCCCGGCTCGCCACCGCCTTCGCCGCCAGACGTCCGGCGTTCAGGTCGATGGCCTGGGAGGCCGACACGGTGCATGAGCAATGGCGGGACCTGAACTTCGGTCCGTGGCGCGGCCAGCTCCAGGCCGTGGGCGCGACGACGATCTTCGTGCAGCTCGGCCAGGCCGAGGCGCTGCAGGGGGCCAAGGGTCTGCCCAGGTTCACCGCCGACTACCATCGGTTGCTCGACGACCTGAGCCGCCACACCCCGCGCATCGTGCTGCTTTCGCCGAACAGCTTCATGCGGTCAAATCGGCCGCCGGACCTCACGGCGTCGGACAGGATCGCCGACCTCGAGGCCTATGCGGCCGCCGTGCAGGCGATCGCGCAGCAGCGCGGGCTGCCTTACGTCGACCTCGCGCGCGTCGGTCGCGACCTCCTCTCGGTCGACGGCCTGCACTTGGACGGCGTCGGCCTCGGCGTCTCCGCCGCCGAATGCATCCGAGCCTTGGGCGTGAAGGTGGACGCAGCGGCCGCCGCCTTGCTTCGCGACGCGATCGTCGAGAAGAACCGCCTCTGGGCCGACTGCTGGAGGCCGGCGAACTGGTCCTTCGTCTACGGCGACCGGATTTCCCAGAATTACGGCAAGGGCTTCGGACCCGCGCCCTCGCTCAAGCAGAACTTCGAGGCCCACAAACCGCTGGTCGCCGCCTGGGACCGTCACATCCAGGCCTTGGCCAGAGGGGAGAAGTCGACGGAGCCCGCCCCGCAGGCCGGGCCGGTGGTCAGCACGGAGAAGGTCATGACGGCTGAGGAGGAGCAGGCGACGTTCACCGTCGCGGAGGGATTCGAGGTGAACCTTTTCGCCGACGAGAAGCTCGGCGTGGCCAAGCCGACGCAGTTCGCCTGGGACTCCAAGGGCCGTCTTTACGTCTGCTGCTCGCCCACTTACCCGCAGGCCGTGCCCGGCGTGAAGCCGAGGGATTACATCTTGCGTCTCGAGGACACGGACGGCGACGGCAAGGCGGACAAGTCCGTGCGCTTCGCCGAAGGCCTCACGATGGTCCAGGGGGTCGAGCCGGCGACGGAGGATGACGGCGCCGCCGCCGTCTACGTCTGCGATTTCGACCGGCTGCTCCTGCTGGTGGACTCCGACGGCGACGGCAGGGCCGACCCTGAGAAGACCAAGGTGCTGATGTCGGGCTTCGGCATCGGCGACACGCACCAGCTCCTGAACTCCGTCAGCCATGGTCCGGACGGACGCCTGTGGATGAGTCAGGGGCTCCACGCCTTCAGCCGCGTCGAGACGTCGCGTGGCATCGTCACCCTGCCCAAATCGGGCCTGTTCAGCTACGACGTGCGCCGGCAGGCGCTGCAGCCGTTCTTCCAGTACGGCAAGGCCGGACACAACTGCTGGGGCGTGGCTTTCGACGACTACTTCCAGCCGTTCCACAAGTCAGGCGACCGCGTGGCGGGCTATTACAGCCTGCCCGGTCTCGGCGCCATCGCGACGCCGGACGAATACGCCGGCACGCATTCGCTCTTTGATTCTCCCCTCAAGTCCAATTCGGTCGAGATCGTGGGCACCAAGGCCATGCCCGCGCACCTGCAGGGCGCGGGTCTCATCGGCGGCTACTTCGGCAACACGCTCGACCTGCATCGCTTCGTCGATGACGGCGCGGGTTTCCGCACCGAGCGTATCGTCAGCCCCATCGTCTCCAGCAGCAAGGCGTTCCGCCCGGTGGACGTGTCGGTCGGCCCCGACGGCGCCCTGTACGCCTGCGACTGGTTCAATGCCGTGATCGGCCATTACCAGGCCAGCTACGCCGATCCGCGCCGCGACCGCTCCCACGGACGGATCTGGCGCATCACGGCCAAGGGGCTGCCCTCGGTGAAGCAGCCCGGCCTGGCCGCGATGAAGGAGCCGGAACTGTTCGCCCAACTGTCTTCGCCCGAACGTTGGACGCGCTACCATGCCCGCCGTCTGCTCTTCTATCGCCCGACCGACAAGGTCGCCGCCGCCGCGGACGCCTTCATCGCCGCGACGAAGGATGAACGGGCACTGATGGAGGTCACGGGCGTGCTGCAGGCCCATGGTCTTGTCCGGACCGGACTCCTGGACCGGCTGCTCGCCTCGTCGGACTTCCGCATCCGCGCCTACGCGGCGCGGGTCGCGGCTGAATGGGCCGACGGCTTCTCCGATGGCAAGCACGCCCGCTTGGAACGGGCCGTCGCCGATGAGCACCCGCGTGTCCGGCTCGAGGCCGTCGTCGGTCTCAGCCACGTCGGCGGACCGGATTCCTTGCGTGTCGCGCTGAAGGCCATGGATCGTCCCTCGGACAAGTTCCTCGATTACGCGCTGAAGCAGACCTCGCGTCACCTGCTGCTGCATGCCGCCGTCGTGTCGCCCACGTTGCCCAAACCGCAGGCGGACTACCTGAAGCGCCTCGCTTCGGCTGGCGTGCCCGGAATCCCGCTCGGGCAGGAGATCTATGAGAACCTCTGCCTGAACTGCCACCAGGCCGCGGGGCAGGGGCTTGAGGGCGTCTATCCTCCTCTGGCCGGCAGCGAATGGGTCAAGGGTGACAAGGATCGTCTCATCAAGATCGTCCTGCACGGACTCCAGGGCCCGACCAAGGTCGCCGGCAAGACCTATGGCGTCGTGCCCATGCCTCCGATGGGCCTGGACGACCAGCAGGCCGCCGACGTCCTGAACCACATCCGCAAGACCTGGGGCGGGCCCGGGCTCCCTGCGGTCACGCCGGGCGATGTCTCCCGTGTCCGTGCCGCCGGACGCGCCAAGCCTTGGACCGCCGCCGAGCTCGGCGAGTGAGGGCAGGGGCCGAGTCCCTCCGTCAGCCGTGGCTTGACGCCTGCCGACGATGGTGAAAATATGTTCATATGCTCGACATGACGACCCTGCAGGGCTTCGAAGCCCGTCGTCCGCTGGCGCTGCCGCTCCTTTCTTCGCGGGCGGCCGCGGGCTTCCCCTCGCCGGCTGACGACCACCTCGAGCGTCGGCTCGACCTCAACGAGCACCTCGTACGCAACCCGCTTTCCACCTTCTTCCTCCGCGTCGAGGGTGATTCGATGTCCGGCGCCGGCATTCTCTCCGGAGACCTGATCGTCGTCGACAAGTCTCCCTCGCCCCGTCCCGGCGCGATCGTCGTCGCCGAAGTCTGCGGCGAATTCACCGTGAAGCGGCTCGAGCGGGACGCCGCCGGCGTCTGGACCCTCCGCGCCGAAGCGCCCCGCTGGCGCGACTGGTCCGTGGCCTTCACCCCGGAGTGCCGCATCTGGGGGACCGTCATCGGGGTCGTCCGCCGCTGCTGAGCCGATGCTCCGCGCGCTCGCCGACTGCAACAACTTCTACGCCTCCTGCGAGCGCGTCCTGGACCCGTCCCTGGTCGGCGTGCCCATCGTCGTGCTTTCGAACAACGACGGATGCGTCATCGCCCGTTCCTCCGAGGCCAAGGCGCTCGGCATCCCGATGGGCGCGCCTTACTTCGAGGTCCGGCGCACGTGCGAGGCGCACGGGGTGCGCATCTTCTCCTCCAACTTCGCGGTCTACGGCGACTTCTCCGAGCGCGTGATGACGGCGCTGGCGGAGCATGCGCGGGACTTCGAGGCCTATTCGGTGGACGAGGCCTTCCTGGGCTTTCCCGACATGCCCGACGCCGACGCCCGGGCGCTGGGCCTGCGCATCCGGGCCGACGTCCTGAAACGGACGGGCATTCCGGTGTCGCTCGGCATGGCCGCCACCAAAGTCCTCTGCAAGCTGGCCAATGAGCGGGCGAAGTCCGACCGGTCCCATGAGGGCGTGCTGGTGGTGCCCTCGGACGTCGACGGCCGGACGGCCTTCCTCCGCACGGTGGGCATCGAGGACGTCTGGGGCGTCGGGCCCGGTCTCGCCGCCCGGATGCGCTCCCACGGGCTGCTCACCGCCGCCGACCTCGCCGCCGCGGATCCGGGCCTCGTGCGCGGGTTTTCCGGAGTCGTCGGCGAGCGCATCGCCCTCGAACTCCGCGGCACGGCCTGCCATGAGGTGGTCGAGGACGCCGGTCCGCGCAAGAGCGTGATGGTCTCGCGTTCCTTCGGCCGGGGCGTGTCCGATCTCGACGAACTGGCGGAGGCCGTCGCCGCGCATGCCGCCCGCGCCGCGGAGAAGCTCCGGGAGGACGGATTGGTCGCCGCTTCGCTCACGGTCTTCATTCGCACCAACAAGCATCGGTCCGACCAGGCCCAGTATCGCGGTGACGAGTCGGAGCCCCTCGATCCTCCGACCGATGACGCGCGCGCGATCTGCGCCGCGGCCGCCCGGGCCCTCGCCCGTGCGCGTCGCGAGGGCTACGTCTACAAGCGGGCCGGAGTGCTGCTCCATGACCTCACGCCGGCTGACGTCGTCCAGCCGGCGCTGCCCGGACTCGGCGGCGAGGCCGACCCCGGCAAGGACCGGCTGATGAAGGCCGTTGACGCGCTCAATCGCCGGCTGGGCAGGGAGGCCGTGCGTCCGGCCAGCACCGGTTTCGAGCGGGCATGGAAGGGGAAGTCCGAGCTGAAGTCAGGCGCTTCGCTGAATGATCCCGAGCGCCTCCCCAAGGCCAAGGACGTCCCCAAGCCGCGGATCAGGTTTCACGAGTGAGGGGAGGCCGGCCCGCGGAAGCGCGCCTCGGACGCCTTAAGCTCATAAGTCAGCCGAAAAGGACAATCCCCGGGATTTGCCTCCCCGCCCATACCTCCCAATCTTCCCGGTCATGAGCCTTCCCCGCCTCGCCGCATCCTTTCTGCTGTCACTCGTCGCCGTGTGCGGTCGCGCCGAGCTCAAGGTCGGTTTCGCCGAACGTGACATCACGCCGGAGATCGGGCTCGAAGTGCCCGGCGGTTACGGAAAATCCTTCTCCAAGGTCATCACCGATCCCTGCAAAGTGCGCGCCTCGGTCTTTGACGACGGCAAGAAGCGCGTGGCGCTGGTCGGTCTCGACGCCCTCATCGTCCCCCGTGAGCTCGTCGTCGCGGTCCGCAAGGAAATCGTCGCACGCTGCGGCGTCGCCGACGTCATGATCGGCGCCTCGCACAGCCATTCCGCCGGTCCGATCGGCATGGTGCAGCCGGGCGAATACGATCACGCCGACGACCTGGTGAAGGACCTCGCCTACAACAAGTCGTCCGCCGCCGACCCCAAGTATCTCGCCCGCCTGCGTGAGGAGATGGTCGCCGCGGTGGTGGCCGCCGACGCCGCCAAGGAGCCCGCCCAGACCGGCTTCGGCTCAGGTCATGAGGCCACCGTCGGCTTCAACCGCCGCGTGCGCATGAAGAACGGGCTGACCTTCTCCCATCCCGGCAAGAACAACCCTGACAACCTTGAGTATGCCAACCCCGTCGACCCCGAAGTCGGCGTGATCGGCGTCTGGGACCTCAAGGGCGTGTTCAAGGGCTGCGTGGTCAATTTCGCCTGCCATGCCACCACTGCGTCCGGCGGCATCGGCGCCAGCTGGATCCGTTACACTGAGAAAGTCATCCAAGGATACTACGGATCCTCGGCCAAGGTGGTGTTCCTGCAGGGCGCCTGCGGCGACATCACCCAGGTCGACAACCTCGATCCGACCGTAAGCCCCGCCGCCGATGACTGGAACCAGTTCGTCGGGGGCAGGGTGGGGGCCGAGGCGCTCAAGGTCCTCCTCGGCATGTCGCGCACCCGCGTCAAGGACGCCCCGGTCGCCGCGGCCAGCAAGACCTGGGACATCCCGCGTCGCGTGCCCGCGTCCGAGCGCGTCAGCGCCGCCCGCGAGCTCATCCTCAAGGACACCCCCAAGAATCCGGACTGGGTCTGGGCCAAGGAGACCCTGATGCTCGACGCCCTCATCGCCAAGCACCCCAAGGTCGAGGTCGAGGTGCAGGCGATTCAGGTCGGTCCCGTCGTCTGCATCTCCAATCCCGCCGAGTATTTCGTCTCGTACGGACTTGCGCTGAAGAAGCGCAGCGGGTTCCCGCTCACGTTCCCCGTGGAGCTCTGCAACGGCTGCGTCGGCTACGTTCCGGACGAGGAGGCCTTCGGTCCCAACGGCGGCGGCTATGAGACGCGCCTGACCAGCTACAGCAATCTGGAGATCACCGCCGGCACGCAGATGATGAACGTCGGCGTCGAGCTCGCCAAGGGCTTCAAACCCATGCCTCTGCCCGTCCCGCCCAAGGCTCCGGTCGGCAGGCCCTGGCTCTACGGCAACCAGCCCGCCCAGCTTAAGTGATTCTTGCCGCGTCCATCCTGCTTGCGGCCAACGCCGCGCCCCTGGCGAGTCCGCTCTCGCCTGACGACGCCCTCCGCGCCTTCGAGGCCGCCCCCGGTCTGCAGGTAGAGCTCGTCGCCGCCGAGCCGCTCGTCGCGTCGCCCTGCGCCCTGGCCTTCGACGCCAAGGGCCGGCTCTTCGTGGCGGAGAACCGCGGCTACCCCGTCGGCCCCAAGGAGGGCGAGAAGCCCGTCGGCGTCGTGGCTCTGCTCGAGGACGCCGATGGTGACGGCCGCATGGACAAGCGCACGGTCTTCGCCGACGGACTGGCTTTCCCCAACGGCGTGCTCCCCTGGAAGGACGGACTGATCGTCACCTGCGCTCCGGACGTGCTTTTCCTCCGGGACACGGACGGCGACGGAGTGGCCGACGAACGACGCGTGCTGCTGACGGGCTTCGCCACGACCGGCAGCACCCAGTTGCGCGTCAATGACCCGACCCTCGGGCCTGACGGCTGGATCTACCTCGCCGCCGGGCTCAGCGGCGGAACCGTTTCCGCCCCTTCGCATCCCGAGCGTCCGCCGCTCAAGATGACTTCCGACGTCCGCTTCCATCCCGAGACCCTCATGGTCGAGCCGGTCGACGGCAGGTCCCAGTATGGCGTCAGCTTCGACGCCGCCGGCAACCGCTTCATCTGCATGAATCGTCTGCCGGTCCAGCATGTCGTCTTCGATTCCCGCTGGCTCAGGCGCAATCCGCGTCTGGCCTTCAGCGAGACCGTCCAGGACTGCAATGAGCGCAACGCCTTCAACGGCATCAACGGCGGACATGACGGCGTGAAGCTCTACCCGATCAGCTCCAACATCACCACCGCCGACGGCCATGCCGGCTCCTTCAGCGCCGCCTGCGCCGTGACTGTCTGGCAGGGAGGAGCGTTGCTTCCCGCCGACTATGTCGGCGCGGTCTTCTCCTGCGACCCGACCGGCAACCTCGTGCACGCGGACCGTCTCGTCCCCCAGGGCGCCACCTTCGCGGCCCGTCCCTTCTTTTCCGACCGCGAATTCCTGGCCTCACGCGACGACTGGTTCCGTCCGGTTTTCCTGGCCAAGGGTCCGGAGGGCGCGCTGTACGTGGCCGACATGTACCGCAAGGTCATCGAGCACCCCGACTACCTGTCCGAAGAGGTGCGCAAGCACACTGACTTCGAGACCGGAAAGTCTCTCGGGCGCGTCTGGCGGGTGAAGTCGTCGCCCCCCGTCCGTGCCAAGATGACGGAGGCCGACCCTCAGGCGGAGACCCCCCGCAGGCTTTTCCTCAACACCATCGCACTGGGCGATCTCACCGACGTCCCCGACGCCACCCATCAGCTGGCCATCACCGCCCTGCGGCATTCGGAGGACAAATGGATGCGCTACGCCGTCCTCAGCGGCGTGCATCGGCGCGAGAAGACCGTCCTCGGCACGATGCTCGTGAATCGTCGTCCGGAGGACAAGGTGGGCGCGGGTCTCGCCGAAATCATCGGGCATCTGGCAGGCGCCCTTTCCGGTCCGGACGAACTGGCGGAATTCAGCGACCAGCCCTTGCCGGTGCGCCTGGCCGTCCTGCAGGGTTACCTTGCCGAGAAAGGACGCCGCGTCGAGGGACTGCCTGACGCTTTCCGGTCCTTGCTCGAGGCCGCGCCCTCCACCGCGCTTGATGCCAGCAGGACGCAGGAGAATCGGCTGATCGCCGTGAAGCTCATGTCCCGGCTGTCATGGGATGTGGCGGGTACGGCCTTGCTCAAACTGTCGCTGGATGAATCGTCCCTCGAACTGTCGTCGTCGGCGCTCAAGGCGGTGGCCACCCATGCTAAGCCTGAAGTGTCAACCGCGCTTCTTGCCGGTTGGTCCCGCTACACCCCCGCCCGTCGCGACGCCATCCTGGGCGCCTTGCTCGCCTCCTCCTTCCATCAGAAGGCCCTGCTGGCCGCCGTGGAGGACAGACGTCTGCCTGCGAGCGCTTTCGCCGGCGTCCGTCGCCGTCAGCTCCTCGCCTCCAAGGATCCGGCCATCAAGGCCATGGCGGAGCGTCTTCTGACCGTCTCGGCCCGTCCGGAGGCCATGGCTGAGGCCTCCAAGGCCTTGGAGCTAACTCCCGTGCCGTCAGCCGGCCGTGCTTCCTTCCAGGCCCTTTGCGCCTCCTGCCACCGACTTGACCGCGAAGGCCATGCCGTCGGACCTGACCTCTTCGACATCCGGCGCCAGACCAAGCAGAACATCCTGTTCCACATCGTGAATCCCGACGCAGAGATTGCCCCGGCTTTCACCGCCTATCTTGCCGAGGCCAAGGACGGACGCGTCCTCAGCGGCGTCCTCGTCGGCGACACTCCCACCTCCGTCACATTGCGCGGCCCGCTGGGCGTCGAGGCGAGCCTCCTGAGGTCCGATCTCGCCAAGCTCGAAGCCCTGCCCAGTTCCCTGATGCCCACCGGCCTCGAGGCCGGCCTGTCCAAGCAGCAGCTCGCCGACCTCTTGGCTTACCTGAAGGGTGAGAAGTGATTGCTCAGGGGGCGCGTGGGCAAGGTGACAGGTGGACTAGGATAGAGGGGGAGCCACCCTTACCTTGCACTTGCTGAGAGGCGGAGCAGGGATAGGAATGAGCTCATCCCCATGAGCCCCTCGCGTCGTTCTTTCCTCGGTTCCCTCGGCGGTCTGGCCGCCGGTTGTGCCCTCGCTCCCGCCCTTCGCGCCGCGGAATCCAGCGGCAAGCCCCTGGGTCTCGCCCTCTGCGGCCTCGGCAGCTACTCCAACGGGGAGCTCTCGCCGGCCCTGCTGGAGACCAAGAACGTCAAGCTGGTGGCCGCCATCACGGGCACCCGGGAGAAGGGCGTGAAGCTCGCCAAGCTGCACGGCTTCGACGAGGCGAACGTCTATTCCTACGACCAGTGGGACAAAGTCGCGGCGAACAAGGCCATCGACATCGTCTACGTGGTCACGCCGCCCGGCATCCACGCCCAGAACGTCTTGGACGCCTTCGGAGCCGGCAAGCACGTGATCTGTGAGAAGCCGATGGCGACCTCCGTGGCCGAGTGCGACGCCATGATCGCGGCGGGCAAGAAGGCCGGCAAGCGTCTGGCGATCGGCTACCGTCTCCATTACGACCCTTACCACCAGGAGTTGGTCCGTCTGGCCAAGACCCAGGAGTTCGGTCCGTTCATGAAGATGACGACGGCCAACGGCTTCACGCTCCGCCGCAAAGTCTGGCGCATCGAGAAGAAGCTGGCCGGAGGCGGGGCGCTGCTCGACATGGGCGTCTACTCGATCCAGGCCTGCTGCATGGCCGCCGACGCCAATCCAGTCTCCGTCTTGGCCAAGGAGCTGCCCAAGACGATGCCGGAGCTCTACACCGAGGTCGAAGAGGCCATGGAGTTCCGCCTCGAATTCGCCAACGGAGCCGTGGCGGACGTCTGGACCGGCTACAATGACAACCGGGCGCTCTTCCATGCCGAGGCGGCCAAGGGGTGGTTCAAGGGCGAGAGGCCCGTGTTCAGCTACCGCAACCTCAACATCTCGACCTCCGCCAAGGGCAAGCTGGACTTCGGCGTCTTCCGCCAGCAGCAGCGTCACATGGACGCCGTCGCCGCCGCCTTCCGTGACGGCACCGAGGTCACCTGCACGGGTGAGGTGGGACGTCGCGACATGGTGATCGTCGAGGGCATCTACGAGTCGCTCCGCACCGGCAAGAAGGTCGGGCTGAAGTATTCTTGAGCGGCGAGACGGGGGCGCCGTGTCGAGGGCACATCCCGACAAAGGCGTACAGTGACGGCTGAACCGCCGAACCTGTCCCCAGTCCCCGCCCTATACTTGTCCTGGGCCCTAGCCCCAGCCCTCCGACGCTTCGCGTCGGTCAAACTTCCCAGTCCTCGCCCTTGCCGGAGAGAATCTTGTCGATCGCCTGCAGCACCTGGTCGGCGGCCTGCTCGACGGTCGTACGGTCGGTGCGCACGTGGACTTCCGGGGATTCCGGGGCCTCATAGGGCGAGGAGATGCCGGTGAATTCGGCGATCTCGCCCTTGCGGGCCTTGGCGTAGAGCCCCTTGACGTCACGTCGCTCGCACTCCGCGAGCGGGGCGTCGACGAACACCTCGATGAACGGGTGGTTCTTCAGCGTGGCGCGGGCTTTGGCCCGGTCGGCGGCCAGGGGGGCGATGAGCGTGACCAGGGCGATCTGGCCTGCGTTGGCGTGCAGCCCGGCGACCGCGGCGGCGCGGCGCACGCTTTCTGCACGGTCGGCGGCGGAGAACCCAAGGTCACGATTCAGTTCGGTACGGAGGTCGTCGCCGTCGACCCGGACTACGTTGCGTCCGCCGTCGAAGAGGCGGCGTTCCACCAGTTCGGCGACGGTTGACTTGCCCGAACCCGACAGTCCGGTGAACCAGACCACCGCGGGCTGGTGGCCAGCCCGGGCGGTACGCTCCGCGGCGGTCACCTTGCCGGAGCCCTTGGAGTTCTCGGAGCGGGCCTCGAGGATGATGCCGCCGCCGTGGATGCGGCCGCCTTCCTCGAGGGCGAACCGACCCGTCACCGGGCATTCGTGATGGAGGTCGAAGGCCACCGGGCGCGTGGCGCGCACGATGATCTCGCAGATGGAGTCACGCGGAACGGAGTCGGAGGACACCGATTCGAGCGTGGACGCGTCGGTGACCTTCTCGATCTTGGCCACCACGGCCTCCACGTTCTGGGTGAGCAGGCGCAGGCGGTAGGTCTTGGCGGGGACGAGGGGCTCCTTGCCCAGCCAGAACACGCGGGCGCGGAACTCGCGTCCGACC
>CAIOPO010000012.1 GCA_903860195.1 uncultured Opitutia bacterium
GCACGCTCGAGGCCATCGACCTCTCCAACGGCACGGCCCTCGCGGCGCTCGTGGAACGCGGCGCCGCCAACCTCCTGCGACGCAAGTGGGACTCGGCCGCCGTCCTGGCGCGTCACGTGTACGTGTCCGCGCTCTGCCGTGAGCCTTCGCCCGCCGAGCTCACCGTCGCCGTCGGCATGGTGGGGGACGCCCCCGCCGAGTCAGGCGTGGCCGACCTGCTGTGGGCCGTCTTCATGCTTCCTGAATTCCAGACCGTCCGCTGAACCGATGAGCCGCCCCGATCCTGCACTCGACCTTTCCCTGCCCGAGCCCCTGGCCCGGCGCGAGTTCCTCCGCATGCTCGGCGCCGCCGGCGCCGCCACCCTCTCGCTCGCGGCTCCGCGCGTCCTCGGCGCCGAATCCGCCCAGCGCCTGCCCGCCAAGGCCGACGCCTGCATCCTCATCTGGCTGGCGGGCGGCATGGCCGCTCCCGAGACCTTCGACCCCAAGCGTTATGCGCCTTATGAGAAGGGGCTCCCTTACTCCCAGGTGCTGAGCACCTTCCCGGCCATCCCGACCGCCGTCGACGGCGTGCGGATCTGCCAGGGACTGGAGGGCATCGCCGGCGTCATGGACCGGGGCACGCTCATCCGTTCCGCGTTCCAGCCCGACCTGGGGAGCATCCTCCATTCCCGTCACCAGTTCCACTGGCACACCGGTTACGTTCCTCCGCAGACCGTCGCCTGTCCGCACATCGGCTCCTGGATGGCCCGCGTGCTCGGCCCGCGCAATCCGGTCATGCCCGCCTTCATCAACATCGGCCAGCGTCTCGAGGGCGTGGGTGAGAGCGAGGAGCTGAAGGCCTTCACCACCGCGGGCTTCTTCGGCGGCGAGTTCGGACCCATGAACCTGCCTTATCCCGAGGAGGCCGCCGCCGCCGTGCGTCCGCCCAAGGGCATGGATCCCGGGCGGTTCGTCAGCCGTGACCGCGAATTCCGCCGCCTGGTCGACGCGTCGCCCGACCGCGACCTGCTCGGCGACCACCAGCGCAACTCCATGCTGCGGGCCATGGACAACGCCTACCGCCTGCTCAGCGCCAAGGAGCGCGCCGCCTTCGACATCTCCCTCGAGCCCAAGGAGGTCCAGCAGGATTACGACACCGGCCGCTTCGGCCGCGGCTGCCTGCTCGCCCGACGGCTCGTCGAGAACGGCGCGCGCTTCGTCGAGGTCACCACCGAGTACGTGCCTTTCTTCCACTGGGACACCCATGGCAAGGGCCATGAGACCGTGGACCGTCTGCACAAGGAGATCGACCGGCCGATCGCGCGCCTCATCCGCGACCTCGAGGTCCGCGGGCTGCTCGACCGCACGCTCGTCGTCATCGCCAGCGAGTTCAGCCGCGACGCCATGATCGAGGGACGGCCCGGCTCGGCGGCCAAGGACCAGGCCTTCAACCGCGGAACCACCATCGAGAACCCCGACCATTACGGCCTGCATCGTCACTTCACCGGCGGCACCAGCGTCATGATGTTCGGCGGCGGCGTCCGCCGCGGCCATGTCCATGGGGCCACCGCTGACGAGCGTCCGCTGGTGGCGATCAAGGACCCCGTCTCCGTCGAGGACCTTCACGCCACCATCTTCACCCTCATGGGCGTGAGTCCCAAGGCGGCGTTCGACATCGAAGGACGTCCGTTCTACTCGACGGTCGACGGCAAGGGCAGGGCGGTGTCCGGCGTGATGGCCTAGCCCGCGGCGCCGACGATCGCGGACGCCTGCGCCGCCACCGCCGACTCCACCAGCTCCTCCGTCCGGCGCATCGCCTCTTCCAGAGGCATGTCCGGCGGCTTGACGCTGACGGTGAGGTCGAACGCCGCGCGCACCGCGGCGGAATCCTGCGCCGAACCCGCGACGGCCACGACGCGTCTGCCCGCCGCCCGCGCCATGCGGGCCACGCCCGCCGGCCCTTTGCCGTTCAGCGTCTGCTCGTCCAGCCGGCCTTCGCCCGTGATCACGAGGTCGGCGCGGCGGACGCGTTCCGCCAGTCCCGTGCAGCTTGCGACGAGTTCAAATCCTGATTCCAGCCGCGCGTTCGCGAAGGCCATCAGGCCGAAGCCGAGTCCGCCCGCCGCGCCCGCTCCGGGGACGTCCCGCAGGCGGCGTCCGGCCAATGCTTCCGCGAGGTCGGCCAGTTTTTCCAGCCGCGCTTCGAACCATCCGAAATCGCGCACGCCCTTCTGGGGTCCATAGATTCTGGTCGCCCCTTTCGGACCGAGCAGCGGGTTGTCGACGTCACAAGCCACCACCACCTCGGCGGTCCAAGGTTTTTCGGGAGGCAATATTTCCACAGCCTCAAGCAGCGTCTCCAGGCTGGGCCGGAAGAGTCCGTCGCGGCCTTTGAACCGATAGCCCAGGGCGATGGCCACGCCGAGACCGCCGTCATTCGTGGCGCTACCCCCGATGCCCATGAGGAGCTTGCTGCTGCCCGCTGCGACGGCTTTGCACATTAGGATTCCTGTTCCTAAAGTGCTGGATTTCATAGGGTTGCGTTTGTCACTCGGTATCATTGCCAGCCCGGAAGCCGCCGACATTTCAATGACCGCCGTGCGGCCCTGATCCAGTAGACCGATTTGTGCAGAAATGGGCCATCCCAAGGCGTTTTCCGTGGCTATTTCGCGAAGATTCCCCTGTCCGGCATTGGTCA
This sequence comes from uncultured Opitutia bacterium, assembly GCA_903860195.1. Lineage (GTDB taxonomy): Bacteria > Verrucomicrobiota > Verrucomicrobiia > Opitutales > UBA953 > UBA953. The sequence continues at coordinate 2,681 of CAIOPO010000012.1, forward strand.
GCGCCTCGGTGGTCCCTTCTCCTCCGTCGGCGAGAGGGCAGATGTCAAAAACAGCCTCTTTTAATGCCTTTTTGAGGCCTTTTTCTATGGCTTTGGCGATTTGGGACGAGCTGGCCCCGCCTTTGTATTTGTCGACGGCGATGAGGATTCGCATCAGGTCCTGGAAAGCGATGTTCTCGGGCCCGGCTTCAGGGTCAACAGCGCTTGCGTAGGCCTGATTTCCGCCCATCTTTTTGCCCAAATCCCCCTTCATCGCTTCCCGACATGAGTCGCATTCAGACCCTGACCTTCGGCCTCCTTCTGGCCTTCTCTCAGCCGTTGTTCGCCGCCGATGAGGCCAAGCCTGCGGCGCCGACCGCCGAGGGGCTCGAGTTCTTCGAGAAGAAGATCCGTCCCATCCTGAGCGAGCACTGCTACGAGTGCCATTCCATCGCCAAAAACTCCTCCAAGGGCAGCCTGATTCTCGACTCCCTCGACGGCATGCTCAAGGGCGGCGAGGAAGGTCCGGCCGTCGTGCCCGGAAATCTCGACCGTTCGCTGCTCATCCGTGCCGTCCGTTACCATGATCCGGACCTCGCCATGCCTCCCAAGAAGAACGGCGGGCACATCGGCGACGCCAAGGTGGCCCTGCTGGAACAGTGGGTCACCATGGGCGCTCCGGCTCCGGCGGGCGCGGGCGACAAGCTCACCGGCCTGACCGACAAGGCCAAGAAGCACTGGGCCTTCCTGCCTCTCGTCAAGGCCGCGCCGCCCGCCGTCAAGGACGAGGCCTGGGTGCGCACGCCGATCGACCGCTTCATCCTCGCCAAGCTCGAGGCCGCCGGGCTCGTCCCGAATCCCGCGGCCGACCCCGAGGCGCTCCTCCGCCGCATGTTCTACGACGTCGTCGGCCTGCCTCCGACGTCCGAGCAGGTGGACGTCTTCGTCAAGGCCTACGAGGCCGCCAAGGTCAATGACTCGATCGCCGCCCGACGTGGCATGAAGTCCGACACCGCCGAGGCCGTCATCTCCAAGCAGGTGGACTTCCTCCTCGCCTCGCCCCATTTCGGCGAACGCTGGGCCCGCCACTGGCTCGACACCGCCCGCTACTCCGACACGCGCGGACTGCAGGTGGACCAGGGCGAGAGCCTCTTCACCGACTACCGCTACGCGTACGCCTGGACGTACCGCGACTACGTCATCAACGCCTTCAACGAGGACAAGCCTTACGACCAGTTCATCACCGAGCAGATCGCCGCCGACCGCATCCCCGGCGTCTCTCCGGACGACCCCCGCCTCGCCGCGCTCGGCTTCCTCACCGTCGGCCGCCGTTTCGAGAACGATGACGACACCATCGACGAGCGCATCGACACCACCACCAAGGCCTTCCTCGGCCTGACCGTCGCCTGCTCGCGCTGCCACGACCACAAGTTCGACCCCATTCCCGCCGAGGACTACTACTCCCTGCACGGCATCTTCGCCTCGATCCGCGAGCCCCTGCAGCGTCCGGTGCTCGCCGCCAGCACTCCCAAGCAGAAGGCCGCCCGCGAGGACTACCTGCGCCGCCTCCACCAGCTCCAGGACGAGCAGGTCGCCGGCTTCTTCCGCTACATGAAGGAAGTCCGCGCCCGCTACGAGCGCGAGATGGCGGGACGTCTCATGGTCGCCTCCGTCAAGCGCGGTTCCGCCGAGGCCGGCAAGTACGAGGACAAGTACAAGCTCGAGCAGAACGTCCCCGACTTCGAGCCCATGCGCGTGCAGAAGGACTCGCCGGTCACCGGGCCCTTCGCCCGCCTGATGGAAGTGCCGGACATCTATTTCGCCGAACGCGCCGCCGACGCGCTCCAGGACGCCCTCGACAATCCCGACGTCCCGGTGAACCCGATCATCGCCGCGGCCCTGCGCGGCATGAAGCCCAAGACCTTGGATGATGTCGCCCTGGCCTACCAGAAGGTCTACGTCCAGAACAAGGCCGCCATCCTCGCCTACCTCGACCTGATCTCCAAGCCCGGCGCCGACCTCTCGAAGGCCAGCCCGGCGATCGCGCAGCTCGCCAACTACCCGTGGGCGGTGCCGAAGTACGAGGACATCTTCGACAACGAGGAGATGATCGCCCTCTTCAACAGCCGCAAGTTCTGCGAACCCTGGCAGAACCGCCCGATCTACGGCGGCATCAACAACACCGGACCGATCGCCTATTTCCGCCACGCCAAGATCAATGAGCTGCGCCTCTCGCACCCCGGCGTGCCCGCGCAGGCCATGGCCATCGAGGACGCCGAGGAGCCCAAGGACAGCTACGTCTACATCCGCGGCGACAAGAACAAGAAGGGGGAGGTCGTGCCGCGCCGCTTCCTGGAGGCCCTCGCCCAGACCGACCGCCAGCCCTACGTGGACGGCTCCGGCCGCCTTGAGTTCGCCCGCTCCATCGTGGACAAGGCCAATCCGCTCACGCCCCGCGTGGCCGTCAACCGCATCTGGCTCAAAGTCTACGGCGAAGGCTTCGTGACCACGCCGGACGACTTCGGCAACATGTCGCTGCCGCCCTCGCACCCCGAGCTGCTCGACTACCTCGCGGCCGAGTTCCGTGAGAACGGCTGGAGCGTCAAGAAGCTCATCCGCCAGATGGTCATGAGCGCCGCCTACCGCCAGGACGCCAATCCGCTCTCCAACCCCCTGCTCGTCAAGAAGGGCGCCGTGGATCCCACCAAGGTGGACGCCCCGAACCGCCTGCTCTGGCACGCGCGTCTCCGCCGTCTCGACTTCGAGGCCATCCGGGACTCGCTCGTCGTGCTCACCGGCAAGCTCAACCCGCTCGTGGGCGGACAGCCGGTCAACATCACCGACGAGCCCTTCAGCTATCGCCGCAGTCTCTACGGCTACGTCGACCGCGCCCGTCTGAACGAGACCCTGTCCCAGTTCGACTACGCCGATCCCGACGCCGCCAACTCGAAGCGCAATTCGACCATCGTGCCGTCCCAGGCGCTGTTCTTCATGAACAATCCGATCTCGGTCGAGGCCGCCCGCGCCGTCGCCGGACGCAAGGACGTCGTGAACGCGATGTCCGAGGACACCCGTGTGACCGCCATGTACCGTGCGATCCTGCAGCGCCGTCCGAGCTCCAATGAGATCAGGATGGCCAATGAGTTCCTCTCCAAGGCCCGTCTGGCGATCGCCTCGGGCGCGTCCCGCGGCACGACCGGCGCCACCAAGACCGCGGTCCGTCCCGCCGCCTCCGCCACGCGAGGCTCCAGCGCCTTCGGCACCCCCGCCAAGCCCGGACAGGGCTCCATGCAGGCGGCTTCCGACGAAGAGGCCTCCATGATGACGGCCACCACCGCCGGTGGCGGTCGTGGCGGCGCCGAGGGCGTCCTGCTCAATGTCGGGGAAAAGGTGTCCCGTGCGCCTCTCACCCCCCTCGAGCTGCTCGCCCAGGCCCTGATCCTGTCCAACGAGTTCGTCTATGTGAACTGAGCCGGACTTCCGGCTCCAATCGAAGGCCGCCGCAGGGCGGCCTTCTTTTTTGCCCGGTCTGGCGGGCCCCGGGGCTTGCACCTTGAAATCCGGCCGCTTCCGCCATTATGTATGGGCATCCGCCCCCTGTCGGGGGTTCATGCCCCATGAAGCACCTGCTCCTCGTTCCCTTCCTGATGACCGCCGTCCTCCTCGCCCAGGAGGAGGCCTCCGAAGCTCCGGCCAAGCCTGACGCCGCCGGCCTCGAGTTCTTCGAGAAGAACATCCGCCCGATTCTTTCCGAGTCCTGTTACGAGTGCCACTCCAACGCGAAGAACTCCGCGAAGGGCAGCCTCATCCTCGATTCGAAGGACGGCATGCTCAAGGGCGGGGAAGAAGGTCCCGCCGTCGTGCCCGGCAACCTCGACAAGTCGCTGCTGATCCGCGCCGTGCGCTACGAGGACGCCGAGCTCGCGATGCCGCCGAAGAAGAAGGGCGGCAAGCTGCCCGACGACAAGATCGCCCTGCTCGAGAAGTGGATCCAGATGGGCGCGCCTTCGCCCGACGGCAACGGCACCAAGCTCACCGGACTCACCGACAAGGCCAAGGGACACTGGGCCTATCAGCCCATCAAGCCCCAGACCGTGCCCGCGGTGAAGGCCAAGCAGTGGGTGCGCAACCCCGTCGACGCGTTCATCCTCGCCAAGCTGGAGGAGAAGGGACTCGTCCCGAATCCCGAGGCCGACCCCGAGGCCTACTTGCGCCGCGTCTTCTACGACCTCATCGGCCTGCCTCCCACCTCCGAGCAGGTCGAGGCCTTCATGAAGGCCATCGACGCCGCCCGTCTCGCCGACTCCATCGCGGCCCGGCAGGGCAAGCCCGTCGGCGCCCTGGAGTCCGTCTACGAGAAGCAGGTGGATTACCTCCTGGCCTCCCCGCACTACGGCGAGCGCTGGGCCCGTCACTGGATGGACACCGCCCGTTACTCGGACACCACCGGCCAGCTGGACATCAACGACACCTTCGAGCGCTACCGCTTCGAGTACGCCTGGACCTACCGCGACTACCTCATCGACGCCTTCAATTCCGACAAGCCCTACGACGAGTTCGTCGTCGAGCAGCTGGCGGCCGACCGCATTCCCGGCGTCTCCCCCGACGACCCCCGTCTCGCCGCGCTCGGCTTCCTCACCGTCGGCAAGCGCTTCGACAACAAGGACGACGAGATCGACGAACGCATCGACACCACCACCAAGGCCTTCCTGGGGATGACCGTCGCCTGCTCGCGCTGCCACGACCACAAGTTCGACCCCATCCCGGCGGAGGACTACTACTCGCTCCACGGCATCTTCGCCTCCATCAAGGAGCCGCGCGAACCCCCGCTCCTCGCGGCCTCGCCCTCCGGCGTCGCCGCCCGCGCCGATTTCGAGAAGCGCCTCCACGAGCTCCAGGACAAGAGCGTCGCCGGCTTCTTCCGCTACATCCGCGAGGTGCGCGAACTCTATGACAAGGAGCTCACCGGTCGCCTGATGCTCGCCACCACCCGCGGCGGTTCCGCCGAATACGGTGACATGCTTGAGAAGTACAAGCTGGAGCGCATCCCCGACTTCGAGGCCATGCGCATCCAGGTGAACTCGCCCATCACCGGGCCGTTCGCACGCCTCCTCAAGGTCCCCCTGATCCAGTTCGAGGAGCGAGCCCCCCGCGTGCTCGCCGAAGCGCTCAACGACGCCGAAAACCCGGTGAACCCCCTCCTCGCCGCCGGACTGCGCGGCCTCAAGCCCAAGACCATCGAGGACGTCGCCATCGCCTACCAGAAGGTCTACAACGCCCATCGCGCCGAGATCATGGCCCACGTCGACCGCTGCTCGAAGCCCGGCCGCGGCGGAGCCCAGTCGCGTCCCGAGATCGCCCAGCTGGCCTCCTATCCCTGGCCTTGCCCGGATTATGAGGACATCTACCCGAACGACGAGCTGCTCGCCATGTTCACCTCCCGCAAGTTCTGCGCGGACTGGCAGAACCGCCCCGTCTACGGAGGCCTGAACAACAACCGGCCCAACGGCTACTTCATGTTCCCCGCGGTCAACGCCCTGCGCATGACCCACCCCGGCGCCCCCAAGGCCGCCATGGTGGTGCAGGACGTCGAGGAGCCGCGCGACAGCTACGTCTACATCCGCGGTGACCGCAACAAGAAGGGCGAGGTCGTGCCCCGCCGCTTCCTCGAGGCCCTCTCCGGCGCCGACCGGCGCGCCTATGTCGACGGCTCCGGCCGTCTTGAGTTCGCCCGCTCCATCGTCGACAAGTCCACCGCCATCACGCCCCGCGTGGCCGTGAACCGGATCTGGCTGAAGCACTTCGGCGACGGCATCGTCACCACGCCCGACGACTTCGGCAACATGTCGCTGCCGCCTTCGCATCCTGAGCTCCTGGAGTGGCTGGCCACCGACTTCGTCAGCAACGGCTGGAAGCAGAAGCGTCTGCACCGCATGATCGTGCTGAGCTCCACCTACCGCCAGGACTCCAATCCCAACGTCAACGCGCTCGTCGTGAAGAAGGGGCCCGTGGATCCGCTCAAGGTGGACGCCGCCAACCGGCTCCTCTGGCGCGGAAGCCTCCGTCGTCTGGACTTCGAGTCCATCCGTGACTCCATGCTGGTGCTCACCGGCAAGCTGGATCCCGCGGTGGGCGGCCGTCCGGTCAACATCACCGACGAGCCCTACAGCTACCGCCGCAGCCTCTACGGCTACATCGACCGCCGCCGGCTCGATGACGTCCTGACGCAGTTCGACTACGCCGACCCCGAGGCCGCCAACACCAAGCGCAACTCGACCATTGTCCCGCAGCAGGCCCTGTTCTTCATGAACAACCCGCTGTCGGTGGAGGTCGCGCGCGCGGTCGCCTCGCGCAAGGACGTGGTCAACGCCATGTCGGAGGACATGCGCGTCACCGCGATGTACCGCGCCCTCTTCCAGCGCCGTCCGACTTCCCAGGAGGTGCGTCTCGCCCGTGAATTCGTCGCCACGGCCGCCAAGGCGTTGGCCGCCGGCGGAGCTGCGCCCGCGCCGGCCGTGAAGGCCGCTCCCACCAAGGCCGATCGGAAGGCCAATCGCGGCGCCCTCTTCGGCGCCAAGAAGGGCGGAACTGCGCCCGTCATGGCTGAGCCCAAGATGATGGCCGAGGAAGGGGAGGGCATGGCCATGGCTGAAGTGGCGGGCAATGGACTCACCACCGGGGTGCGTAATGTCGGAGAGAAAGTTTCACGCAACCCGTTGACTCCCATGGAGTTGCTTGCCCAAGCGTTGATGCTTTCCAACGAGTTCGTTTACATCAACTGAACGCGGATTGACCCTTTTTTGACGAAGGCCGGCCCCCTGGGAGCCGGCCTTCTTGTTTGGCCCGTTCAGGCAAACCCGCCTTGCCGTGTCTCGGGGATTCGTGAGTATTAATACCCACACCACAAAAGGAAACGCTCCAGCTTTCGCCGGGGTTTATTCCTTTGAGAACACACCCCATCCCGATGCTCGCCGTCCGCCTCCTCCCCCTTTGCGCCGCCGTCTCCGTCCTCTCCGCGGCGGAGCCCGCCGCCGAGCCCAAGTTCTCGGCCGCGGACCTCGAGTTCTACGAGCGCCAGATCCGTCCGATCCTCGCCGACCGCTGCTACGAGTGCCATTCCAAGGACAAGGGCGTCTCCAAGGGCGGCCTCATCCTTGATTCACGCGGCGGCATGCTGGCGGGCGGCGACCAGGGGCCGGCCGTCGTCCCGGGCGACGTCAAAAAGTCGCTCCTCATCACGGCCGTGCATCAGAAGGATCCCGAGCTCTCGATGCCTCCGCGCAAGAACGGGGCCAAGCTCGGCGGCGCGCAGATCGACCTGCTTGAGCGCTGGGTGAAGATGGGCGCGCCCGCCCCCGCCGGCGGCGCCGTCAAGCTCACCGGACTTTCCGACAAGGCCCGTTCGCACTGGGCCTTCCAGCCCGTCACCCGCCAGGAGGTCCCCGCCAAGCTGAGCGCGCCCGGCTGGGCCCAGAACGAAGTCGACGCGTTCATCCTCGCCAAGCTCGACGAGGCCGGCCTCCGTCCCAGCCCCGCCGCGGACGGCGAAGCGCTCCTGCGCCGCCTGCAGTACGACCTCATCGGCCTGCCTCCGACCAACGCCGAGGTGGAGGCCTTCGCCCGTGATTACGACGCCGCGGTCATGCGCGACAACCTCGCCCTGCGCAACGGCCAGCCCGCCCGCTCCGCCGCCGGCGTCGTCGAGCGCGCCGTGGACCGCCTGCTCGCCTCCCCGCACTATGGCGAGCGCTGGGGCCGCCACTGGCTCGACACCGCCCGCTACTCCGACTCGAAGGGCCTCCGTCAGAACGGAGTCATCGAGCGCTTCGAGCACTCCTGGACCTACCGTGACTACGTCATCGGCGCCTTCAACGCGGACAAGCCCTACGACCAGTTCATCCTCGAGCAGCTGGCCGCCGACAAGCTGCCCGGCGTGCAGCCTGACGACCCCCGCCTCGCCGCGCTCGGCTTCATCACCGTGGGCAAGCGCTTCCAGAACAACGACGACCTGATCGACGAGCGCATCGACGCCACCACCAAGGGCTTCCTCGGCCTGACCGTGGCCTGCGCGCGCTGCCATGACCACAAGTTCGACCCGATTCCGGCCTCGGACTACTACTCGCTGCACGGCGTCTTCGCCAGCGTGCTGGAGCCGCTCGACGGGCCGGCCATCAAGGACCCCATCAGCAACGGACGCGCCATGCCCGCCTCCGGCGACCGCGCCGATTACGAGAAGCGTCTGGCCGAGCTGGTCGACGCCAACACCCGCGGCTATTACACCTACATCGGACGGCAGATGAAGACCCTGCACAAGGACTTCGCGGGCCGTCTCCTCGCCGCCTATCACGGCGTGCGCAGCCCCGAGGCCTTCGACGCGTCCCAGAAGTACAAGTTCGAGATCATCCGCGAGATCGACGGCTCCATCTCGATCCGCCCCGACTCGCCGATCACCGCTCCGCTGGCGGCCCTGAAGAAGATCCCCGCGGCCGAGTTCGCCGCCCGCGCCCCCAAGGCCATCGCCGAGGCGCTCGCCTCCGACCGCGTGAAGGTCAATCCGATCATCGTCGCCGCCCTCAAGGGGCTCAAGCCGCGCACGATCGACGAAGTGGCCGAGGCCTACGCCGAGGCCGTCCAGCGCAACAGCGAGCGCGTCCAGGCGCACATCCGCCTGCGCGGCGAGCCCGGCCGCCGGGGCGCGAAGGACGACCCCGCCGTCGCCCAGCTCGCCGCCTTCCCGTGGGCCCTGCCCGACTACGAGGAGATCGCGTCCACGCAGTCCCTGACGCTGGCCTGCTCCACCCGCCAGTTCTGCGAGCCCTGGCAGGACAAGATCAGCTTCCGCAACAACGTTAAGCCCGCGAACATCTTCAAGTTCGAGGCCATCAGCCAGCTCGACATCACCCACCCCGGCGGCCCCGGCCGCGCGATGGTCGTCGCCGACGCCGAGAAGCCCCGCGACAGCTACGTCTACATCCGCGGCGACCGCAACAAGCGCGGGCCCGTCGCGCCGCGCCAGTTCCTCGAGGTGCTGGCCGGACCCGAGCGCCAGCCCTTCTACGAGGGCAGCGGGCGCCGCGAGCTCGCCCTCGCCATCGCCAGCCGCACGAA
>CAIOPO010000013.1 GCA_903860195.1 uncultured Opitutia bacterium
CAGGTCGCCCTCATAGGTGGCGTCGATGAACACCTTGCCGGTGAATTCGCGTCCGCTCTCCATCACGATCCGGACGATGCGGGCGCCTTCCTTGACGACGCCCTTCTTCAGGTCGAGACGTTCGCCGAAGACCACCGACACCTTCGCGCCCGCGTCGGCGATCATCCGGTCATACACCAGCGTGGCCACGTGCGGCTCGAAGGTCCACATCGTGTCTTCCGTGGCGCTGTTGCCGTGCGGCCGCCGGGCGAAGTATTCCTCGCGCGTCTGCTGGCGCCACTGGGCGGCGTCGGAGTAGTGGCGGTGGATTCCCTGGTAGAATTCACGGGACATGCCGCCGATGGCGCGCTTGTTCCCGATGTCGGTGGCTCCGAGGCCTCCCGTCGTCAGGCCGCCGAGGAACTTGGTCGGTTCGATCAGGATCGCCGTCCGCCCCTCGCGCGCGGCCTGGATCGCGGCGGTGATGCCTCCGGAGGTGCCGCCGTAGATGACGAGGTCGGCCGAATCGGCGGCCTGGAGGAGGCCGGCGAGCAGGAGCAGGAGAAGCGGGCGCATGGGCGTTTTATCCCGCCTCTCATGGGGTCGGTCAATCCCCGGAAGCACCCGTGGCCGACTTTACCTTTTCTGCAACAGGGGCCGGAGCCGTTCCGCGTAGACCGCGTATCCGGCAGGGGAAAGGTGGATGTTGTCCGGCGTGTACAGTTCCTTGCGGATGGTGCCGTCGGCATTCAGGAAATCCTTGGTCAGGTCGAGCACCCTGACCTTGGGGTCGGCGCCGAGGTTCAGCCTGTCGATTTCGGCGTTGGTCTTGAGGATGTCCTCGTAGAACCGGTTGCCGGGCGCATGGCAGGGCAGGATCTTCGCCACGATCAGGTCGGCTTCCGGAAACTTCTCGCGGAGGTTCCTCACGCACATCTCGACGCCCTTGGCCGCGGCCGCGACGCCGGTCTCGGGGGTGAAGAACATGTTGTTGTTGCCGATCATCAGCACGACCGTCCCGGGCCGCAGTCCTTCGACGCCGCCGTGGTCGAGACGCCAGAGGACGTTCTGGGTCTTGTCGCCGCCGATGCCGATGTTGACGGCCTTGCGCTCCGGGAAGTTCTTCTTCCACGAGTCGCCCCACTGGATGGTGATGCTGTCGCCGACCAGCAGGACGTCGACCGGACCCTTGTTGGCCCGCACGGTCTCGACATGCGCCTCATGCAGCTTCAGCCAGGCGTCTCCGCCGAAGTAGCCTGCCGTGGGGACGGAGGGCCAGAGCTGCGGCAGATGCTGGTTGCTCTCGCGGCCGGGGCGGCGGTCGTGCTCGGCCTTTCCGGTGACGTAGGCGCGCTCCTCGGCCGTGAGGGGCCAGCCGATCGGCGGAGGGTCGGCGGGTTTGCGGGGGTATTCGAGCGCCAACAGGGGCGTGACGGCGAGCAGGATGAGGGCGCGCATGCGGTCGGTCAGGTCAGAGGATGGAAACGGAGGACGAGGGACTCGAAGCCCAGCTGTCTTTCATACGACCGCTCCTTCTCGAACCGAGGTTCGGCCGAGACGACCTCCATGCGGCCGATTTTCTCGACGCACTTCTGCAGGAGTGTCCGTAGGAGGAGGCGGGCGTGCGGAGCGCCGAGGCACAGGTGCTCGCCGAAGCCGAAGGAGACGTGAGGGTTGGGCTTCCGGTCGAGCTTGACGGCGTAGGGGTCCGGGAAGACCGAGGCGTCGAAGTTCGCCGAGGCCCAGCCGAGTCCGACCCTGCCGCCGGGCGGCACTTCGTGTCCGTGCACGTCGGTCTTCACGGGGCAGACCCTCCCGATGAGGGTGAGCGGCATGAACACCCGGAAGAACTCCTCGCAGGCGAGGGTGATGCGCTTCGGATCCTGTCGCAGCCACTCCAGGTCTTCGGGGGTCTGGGCCAGGTGGGCGAGCGCGCACGCCACGGTCAGGATCACGGTGTCACGCCCGCCCGCGAAGGTGAGGTTGCCGAAGCCCATCATCTCCTCGCGCGTGAGCCGTCGGCCGCGGAACTCGGCCTTGGTCAGCGCGCTGAAGAAGTCATCACCTGGCTCGCGCTCCGCCCGGTCGAACTGCGCCGCGAGGTACTCCTCGAGCCGATGGCCCTTCTTGAGTCCTCCGCGCACGCGGAAGACGTGCATGCCCCAGCCGATCCAGGTCTCGGCTTCGGATTCCGGCACGTTCAGGAGGTAGGTGAGGGCGCGGGACTGGAGGGGGAGGGCGAAGCCGTGCACGACCTCCTGGGCGCCCGACTTCAGGGCCGCGTTCAGGAGGCCGTCCACCAGGGCTTCGACCTGGGCGATCATCTCGGGCTGCTTGGGCCGATTGAAGAACGGGTCGACGATGGCGCGGAAATCCCCGTGATCCGGCGGATCGGTCTCGATCGGCAGCTGCCGCATCGAGCGGGCCTCCTCCTCGGAAGGGATGGGCACGCGGAAGGGGGCGTCGCTGCTGAAGGTCTTCCAGTCCCTGGCGGCGGCGCGCACCTCGGCGTGCCGCAGGATCACCGGCACCTGCTCGCCCTGGAACTCGCACCGGTGCGCGGCGGAGTTCTCGCGTCGTTCGCGGAAGGGGTCGTTGAACAGGAATCCGAAGGGGCAGCCCATGTCACTCCGTGGTCACGCGCAGCGTCTTGAGCCGGCCCTTGAGCTTGACCGGCTCGCCGGCATACGGAACCGCGGGCAGGGCGGCGTCGTATCCGACGCACAATTCCTCCTGCGGCTGCCGCGTGAAGACCTTGGCGCCCTTGGCCGTGACGGGCGCGGCGTCGCCGACGGCGAGCGTGAGCGTGCCGTCCTTCTCCAGCGTGGCCACGGCACGGACCTCGCCGTCCGTGACGGGAGCTTCGACGAAGGCTTCGCCTCCGTTCCGGACGCTGAACCGCAGCCTGCCGCCCTGAAGATGCAGGGCGTAGCCGATGGCGCTGCCTCCGTGCGAGACGATCACGGCGTCCTTCTGCTTCGTGCTGAAGGCGGCCTCGACGCGGATCCTGCGTCCCGCGACCTGCGGCGCTTCGTTGCTGTCGAACCGGTCTCCGATCTTCGGCGTCTCGAGGGAGGGCTTGGGTCCCTCGTAGGTCTCGTAGAGGACCTTGGGTGAGGCCGCGACGCCCGCGGGCCGGCGGGACCGGGGGCTGTTGCCGCCGATCTCGGCGTTCATCTTCTCGGCCAGCGCAGTGAGGCGCGCCACGACCGCGGGCTCGCGCTCGGCGAGGTCCGTCGTCTCGCCGATGTCGGCTTCCAGGTCATAGAGCCGCGGCACCTTCTTGATGACGCCCTCGTCCTTGCGCTTGCCCAGTCCGGCGGGCTGAGGGGCGATGGCGAGCTTCCAGCGGCCCTGACGCACCGCCTGGACGTTGTAGCCGGCGAAATAATAATGGGCCTCGCGGCTCGGCTCCTCCGTCCGTCCGGTCAGCAGCGGGGCGATGTCACGGCCGTCGATGACCGGCTCGGCCGGAACCTTGCCGCCGGCCAGTCCCACGAAGGTCGGCAGCACGTCGATCGTGCCGGCCGCGGCGGAACGCGCGGTGCCGGCCGGGATCCGGCCGGGCCAGCGGGCGATGGTCGGCACGCGCACGCCGCCCTCCCAGGTGCTGCCCTTGCTGCCGCGCAAGGGGCCGGCTGATCCGCCGTCCGCGCCCTTGATCGTCCACGGGCCGTTGTCGCTCGTGAACAGCACCAGCGTATGCTCGTCGAGCCCCAGCTCCTTGAGCGTGTCCAGGACCTTGCCGACCGACCAGTCGACTTCTTCGACCCAGTCGCCGAACCGGCCGTTGGCGGACTTGCCTCGGAAAGCGGCGCCCGGCCAGATGGGCGTGTGCACCGCGGTGTGGGGGAAGTAGAGGAAGAACGGACGGTCCTTTGACTCACGAAGGAAGCGCACGGCCTCCTCGGTGTAGCGGGCGACGATGCCGGACTGCTGCTCCTCCGTCAGGAGTTCCGCCACCTTTTCATCGCGCACCAGCGGGGAGACCTTCGTCTTGGTTTCAGCCGCGGCGCGCTGCATGTCGTTGGAGTAGGGGATGCCGAGGTAGCGGTCGAAGCCCTGCCGGGTGGGGAGGAATTCCGGCTGGTCGCCGAGATGCCATTTGCCCACGCAGGCGGTGGCGTAACCGAGCGGCCTGAGCAGGTCGGCGACGGTGTTCTCGGACGGGTGCAGTCCGTTGGGTCCGGCGGGGAAGAACACCCCGGGCACCGAGACGCGGGCTCCGTAGCAGCCCGTCATCAGCTGGGCGCGCGAGACTGAGCAGACCGGCGCCGCGTAGAAGCTCGTCAGCTTCATGCCCTCCGCCGCCATGCGGTCGAGGTTGGGCGTGCGCTGCTTCGTGGCGCCGTAGGGGCCGATGTCGCCGTAGCCGAGGTCATCGACGAAGATGATGACGAAGTTCGGCGGCTTCGGTGCGGACAGGAGCGCGAGCGGAAGCAGCAGGGCGGACAGGAATTTCATGGTGCTCACTTGATGAAGGTCGCTTGCACGTAGAAGGCGCCGCAGAGGTCGTTGCCTTCCTTGTCCTTGAACCAGGCCTGCAGCTCGGTCCGGCCGGCGGGGAGCGTTGCGCGCAGCCGGATCGCGGACGCACCAGGGTCGGCCTGGGCGTCGAAGGTCAGCCGGGAGACGGTCAGCCGGGCGCCGGCGATGGGCAGGGCCTTGGCGGCGGGGGCGGTCGTCGGACGGCCGTCGAGCGCGACGCCCAGCCGTTCGGGCCAGCGTCGCAGCGTGAACTCATATTCGCCCGCCCGCTCGACGACCACGTTGAGGTGGCCGCCACGCGGGCCGCCGGCGGCGTTGTTCACGTGGCCGGTGTTGTCGACATAGAGGTCCTGCCAGTCCGCGCAGGTGAGTTCGACCGAGGGCTGCTTGGGCGCTCCGATGCTGAGGGTGTCGAAGAGACGAAGGGTGCGGTCGAAGTCGTTCTCCTTCCACCAGCGTTCGTAGTCGGCCCGCAGGGACGCGACGACCTCGGGGTGTTCGGCGGCCACGTCCTTGTCCTGATGGCGGTCCTTGGCGACGTCGTAAAGCCGTTCGCCGTCGAGGAGCCGCCAGCTGCCGCGCATGATCGCGGCGGAGAACTTCTTGGGTCCGGAGGCGTCCTTGTCTCCCGCACCGGGTCCGTATTGGACGTACAGAGTGCGCTCCGGCAGGCGCTCGGTCCTCCCGCGGAGCAGCTCGGCAAGGTCCTTGCCGTCGAACTGCGCTCCGGAGGAGGAATGTTCGATTCCGGCGAAGGACAGCAGGGTGGGCAGGATGTCCTGGACCTGCGTGAGTTCGCCGACGTCGGACGGCTGGCGGAGGCCGCCGGCGGGCCAGCGGATGAAGCAGGGCACGCGGTGTCCGCCCTCCCAGTAGGTCACCTTGCCTGCGCGGAGTCCGGCATTGTGGATCGGGACGCCCGCCGTGCCGCCGTTGTCGGTCATGAAGATGACGACCGTGTCCTCACGGAGTCCGGTCGACTGCAGGAATGACTCGAGCCGGCCCATGTTGTCGTCGACATTGGCGAGCATCGCGTAGAAGGGGGCGGCCTTGCGGCCCTTGAACATGTCGAGGTACTTCTGCGGCGCGATGAGCGGTCCGTGGGCGGCGTGCAGCGGAAGGTAGCAGAAGAAGGGCTTCCGGGCCGACTGCTGGTCCTTCATCCACCGCATCGCCTCGTCGAAGCAGACGTCGGTCACGTAGCCCTTGAACGGCTCCGGTCTGTCGCCGCGCAGCATTCGTCCGTCGATGAGCGTGTTGCCGTATTCAGGCGCGCTGCCGAAGCCCCAGCCGGGCGCCCAGTAGGCCGTGCCGAATCCACGGTCCATGGGCCGATGCGGGTAACTGTCGCCGAGGTGCCACTTGCCGAAGATGCCGGTGGCGTAGCCGGCGGCGCTGAAGATCTTGGGCGCGAAGGGGTAGAAGGGCCGCACGAAGGTGCGTCCGGCGGTGACCGACGTCACGCCGGTGCGCATGCCATGGCAGCCGGTCAGCAGCTGCCCGCGGGTGGGCGAGCACATCGGGGCGACGTGAAAGTCCGTCAGTCTGACGCTTTCCGAATGCAGACGGTCGATGTTGGGGCTCCTGAAGAAGGGGTGGCCGTGGCACGAGAAGTCCCCCGTGCCGGCGTCGTCCACGAGCACGATGATGACGTTGGGTCCTTTCGTCCGCGTGATGAGCGAGGCCTGCGGGTCTCGAGCGGGGGCGGGGGACTGGGCTGCGGCGACCGCGCCAAGGAGCAGTCCCGCAAGCAGAGTGATGAGGCGGTTCATCCGGAGGTCACTTTTTCGGCGTGGTCTTCTTGCCCTTGGCCTTCGCCTTGGGCTGGCGGTCTAGGGTCAGGCGGGCGAGCGCCGAAAACTCGTCGGTCTGCTTCTGCCAGAGGTCGGCGAGCTCCTTCGCCTTCTCGGGCATCTTGGCGGAGAGGTCGTTCTGCTCGGCGCGGTCGACGCTCAGGTCGTAGAGCGCCCAGGCGTCCCCCTTGGCGGCGACGAGCTTGTAGTCGCCGACGCGGATGGCCTTGTTCTCCTCATGGAGCCACCAGAGGCCGGGGCGTTCGACGGTGACGTCCTTGGCGAAGGCGGGAGCCAGGCTGCGGCCGGGGGCGGGCGGGATGGGTTGGCCCTTCCACTCGGCCGGCTTCTGCACTCCGGCCAGTTCGAGGACCGTCGGGACGAAGTCGATGACGTGCGCGGGCGTGCGGCGAAGTTCGCCCTTCGCGCCGATGCCCGCGGGCCAGTGGGCGACGAGGGGCGTGCTGATGCCGCCCTCGTGCACCCAGGTCTTGTGACGTCGGTGCGGGGTGTTGCACGCGTTGGAGAAGCCGGGCCCGAGGCAGAGGTAGGTCGCGGCGGAGCCCATCTCGGCCTTGGGGTCGTGTCCGCCGTCGCGCACCATGATCTCGGCGCTGGCGCCGTTGTCGGAGGCGAAGAGGATGAGGGTGTTCTCGTAGGCGCCCATCGCCTTCAGCTGGGCGATGATGCGTCCGATCTCACGGTCCATGCGGTCGACCATGGCGGCGTGGATGGCCATCTTCGTCGCCTGGAAGCGGCGTTGCTCGTCATTCAGCGAATCCCAGGGCAGGGGGCGGTTCACCTCGCCCGCGCCCAGCCGCTCGATGGCCGCGGGGAAGGGATAGGGCGGGCCGACTTCACGTTCGACGGCGGAGAGCGTGGTGCTGGTGATGCCGGCCTCCTTCATGCGCGCGTGGCGTTCGGCGCGCATGCGGTCCCAGCCGGACAGATACTTGTCCCGGTATTTGGCGATGTCCTCCGGCAGGGCGTGCAGCGGGAAGTGCGGCGCGATGAAGGCCACGTAATGGAAGAAGGGCTTGTCCGCGTGGTTGGACGCGTGGTCCTTGAGGCAGTCGATGGCATGGTCGGCCGTGGCGACGGTGGCGTAGTAGCCCTTCTCGTCGGCCGGGACCTTGACGGGCACGTCGTCGATGGAGTTGCCCTTCGACGTGAAGAAGTTGCCCTGGTTCTTCATGTCCAGCGAGCGGTCGAAGCCGCCGGCGAGGACCGGTCCGTCGACATGCCATTTGCCGCTGTGGTAGCTGCGGTAGCCGGCCGGTTTCAGGAATTCGGGCAGCAGCCGGGCCCATTCCTGACGGACGCCCTGTCCGCCGCCGCCGAGACCGGGCAGCGCGTCGCGGTGGATCTGCTGGGCGTAGTAGCCCGAG
>CAIOPO010000014.1 GCA_903860195.1 uncultured Opitutia bacterium
GACAGGGCTAGGGTTGGGGTTGGGTAGGGTCAGCACTGCGTGCTGACTGAGGGGGCGGCCGACCGAGGGCGGTCGGCCCTACCCAAGACCATGGGCGCGCAAGGGCGGTCGGCCCTACCTAAATCTGGTCAACCAGGCCTTCCCCCTGCCCCCTTGCGGCCCGCTCCAGCGACCGCACTGAACGGCACCCCGTTCGCCGCAGGGCGGCCATTCATCAATTCCTAGCCCCAGCCCCAGCCCTGCCCCTGCCCCTGTCCCTGTCCCTGCCCCTTTCTCTAGCCCTGTCCCTCATAGCCCCAAACATTGACACCCCCCCGCCCCTTCCCCTTCTTCTGCCCTTCACGTCCGAGCCCGGAGACCCCGGTCGGACCCCTCCCAAGCCCCCCTCTTACCATGGCCAAGACCAACACCAAGAACACCAAGTCCGCCAAGTCCTCCAAGGTCGTCTACACCTGGGGCGCTGGCAAAGCCGACGGAGACGGGACCATGAAGGCCCTGCTCGGCGGCAAGGGAGCCAACCTCGCCGAGATGACCCGCATCGGCCTGCCCGTGCCTCCCGGCTTCACCATCACCACCGAGGTCTGCACCTACTACTACGCCAACCGCCGCACCTACCCCTCCAACCTGCAGGCGCAGATGGAGGCCGGCGTCGCCAACATGGAGCGCATCATGGGCACCAAGTTCGGAGCCACCTCCGGCATGCCCCTCCTCGTGGCCGTCCGCTCCGGCGCCCGCGACTCCATGCCGGGCATGATGGACACCATCCTCAACCTCGGCCTCAACGACCAGACCGTCCTCTCCCTCGAGAAGGCGACCAACAACCCCCGCTTCGCGTGGGACTGCTACCGCCGCTTCATCCAGATGTACGGCGACGTCGTGCTTGGCGTGCAGAAGCGCCCCGGCGAGGACCATGAGCCCTTCGAGTCCGTCATCGAGAAGTTCAAGCACCAGAAGTACAAGGGCGACGTCGAGGACTCCGCCCTGACCGCCGCGGACCAGCAGGAGCTCGTCAAGCGCTTCAAGGCCCTCGTCAAGGAGCGCACCGGCAAGGCCTTCCCCAACGACCCGTGGGACCAGCTGCGCGGCGCCGCCGGCGCCGTCTTCTCCTCGTGGATGAACGACCGCGCGATCGTCTACCGCCGCAAGTACGGCATCCCCGCCGAGTGGGGCACCGCCGTCAACGTGCAGGCCATGGTGTTCGGCAACACCGGCGACAAGTCCGGCTCCGGCGTGGCCTTCACCCGCAATCCCGCCAACGGCGTCGATGAGTTCTACGGCGAGTTCCTCGTCAACGCCCAGGGCGAGGACGTCGTCGCCGGCGTCCGCACCCCCGAGCCCGTCATCAAGCTCAAGAACGTGATGCCCCAGAGCTACGCCCAGCTCCTCAAGGTCCGCCAGATCCTCGAGAAGCACTTCAAGGACGTGCAGGACATCGAGTTCACCATCCAGGAAGGCAAGCTGTACATGCTGCAGACCCGCAACGGCAAGCGCACCGCCGCCGCCGCGCTGAAGTTCGCCGCCGACATGGTGAAGGAGAAGCTCATCGACTGGGAGACCGCGATCATGCGCAACCCGGCCGACCAGCTCGAGCAGCTCCTCGCCCCGATCTTCGACCTCGCCGAGGTGAAGAAGGCCAAGGCCATCGCCACCGGCCTGCCCGCCGGCCCCGGCGCCGCCACCGGCCGCATCTACTTCAACGCCGACCGCGCCGTCGTCGCCTCCGAGAAGGGCGAGAAGGTCCTGCTCGTGCGCGTCGAGACCTCTCCGGAGGACCTCCGCGGCATGATCGCGGCCGAAGGCATCCTCACCGCCCGCGGTGGTGTCTCCTCGCACGCCGCGCTCGTCGCCCGCCAGATGGGCAAGGTCTGCGTCTGCGGCGCCGCCGCCGTCGAGATCGACTACGACAGGAAGACCACGACCATCGCCGGCCACACCTTCAAGGAGGGCGACTACCTCTCCATCGACGGCACCGCGGGCACGGTCTACGCCGGCCAGATCAAGACCGCCCCGTCCGAGATCATCGCCGGCCTGCTCAACGGCGACAAGCGCGCCCAGAAGACCGAGAAGTACCGCAACTACGTCCAGCTCATGAACTGGTGCGCCAAGGCCACCCGCCTCGGCGTTCGCACCAACGCCGACAATCCTGAGCAGACCGCCCAGGCCATCGCGTTCGGCGCCCAGGGCATCGGCCTCACCCGCACCGAGCACATGTTCTTCGAGGGCGACCGCATCGACGCGGTCCGCGAGATGATCCTGGCCGAGACGCTCGAAGGCCGCCAGAAGGCGCTCAAGAAGATCCTGCCCTACCAGCGTCAGGACTTCGTGGGCATCTTCAAGGCGCTCAAGGGACTGCCCGCCACCATCCGCCTGCTCGACCCGCCCCTGCACGAGTTCGTGCCGCATGACGACAAGGCGCAGGCCGCCCTCGCCAAGAAGCTCGGCATCAAGGCCGAGAAGGTGCGCGCCCGCGTGGCCGCCCTGCACGAGTTCAACCCGATGCTCGGCCACCGCGGCTGCCGCCTCGGCATCGCCTACCCCGAGATCACCGAGACCCAGGCCCGCGCCATCTTCGAGGCCGCCGCGATCGTCCAGAAGCAGGGCATCAAGGTGAAGCCCGAGGTCATGGTCCCGCTCGTCGGCTTCAAGCGCGAGCTCGACCTCCAGGTCGAGGTCATCCACCGCGTCGCCGCCGAGGTCCAGGCCGAGAAGAAGGTGAAGATCGCCTACCAGGTCGGCACGATGATCGAGGTGCCCCGCGGCGCCCTGACCGCCGACGAGATCGCCCACACCGCCGAGTTCTTCAGCTTCGGCACGAACGACCTCACGCAGACCGCCCTGGGCGTGTCGCGCGACGACATGGGCAGCTTCCTCGGCGCCTACACCGAGAACGAGATCTTCAAGAAGAACCCGTTCGCCTCGCTCGACCAGACCGGCGTCGGCCAGCTCGTCAAGATCGCCATCGAGAAGGGCCGCGCCACGCGCCCCGACATCAAGCTCGGCATCTGCGGTGAGCACGGCGGCGAACCCGAGTCCGTGAAGTTCTGCCACCGCGTGGGCCTGTCCTACGTGTCCTGCTCGCCCTACCGCGTGCCGGTCGCCCGCCTCGCCGCCGCCCAGGCCGCGATCGAGGAGAAGCGCGCCGCCAAGCGCAAGTGAGCCGGGCCTGAAGGCCGGAAACGACGAGGGCGCGCCGCAAGGCGCGCCCTCCTTCTTTCACGGGCCCGCCCTCAGCGGGTCGACAGCCAGGCGAGGAAGATCAGGCCGGCGGCCAGGAAGAACAGCAGGTAGAGCACGACCGAGCCGAGGCCGGAGCCGGCCTTCGACGTCCCGGGCTCGCCGACGTTACGGACCATGCGGCGGCCGCGGGAACTCACCCGGGTCACCTGCACGTCCGGGAAGTCCCGTCCTTCGACGTCCTTGACGGTGCCGTAGACGAGACCCGCCCGCACCAGCTCGGCATAGGCCCGGGCCTTGCGGGCCGGACTCAGGCGGTCGAAGCCGTTGCACTCGCGGCCGACCACGAGGCGCTCCAAGCCCTGGCGGGCGTCGTCTGTCAGCTTCGGTGCCGGCATCTCTGAACGGTGTTTTACAAATGTGATGCCGCCCAGTCGCAAGGGGATAGTCGGCCCTGACGTGAAAAATAATGTGTCGGCGGGAGCCGCCCTCCCGCAAGGATGTCGCATGGCCGAAAGCATGACGCCCGTGGCGCTGAGCATCGCCGGTTCCGACAGCGGAGCCGGCGCAGGCGCGCAGGCGGACCTGCTCACCTTCGCCGCCAACGGCGTCTTCGGCACGACGGCCCTCACCTGCCTCACGGCGCAGAATCCGGGCGGAGTCTCCGGCGTGCTGCCGGTGCCGGCGGCGTTCGTGCTCGCGCAATGCGAGCAGGTGCGCGCGCATTTCCATCCGAAGGCCGCCAAGACGGGCATGCTGCTGCAGGCCGACATCGTGCGCGCGGTGGCGGACTTCGTGCGCGGCTCCGGCATCCCCACGGTGGTCGATCCGGTCATGGTGGCCACCAGCGGCGCGACACTGCTGCAGGCCGACGCGATCGAGGCGATGCGCACGGAGCTGATCCCCCTCGCCGCAGTCGTCACCCCGAATCTCGACGAAGCCTCCCTGCTCCTCGGCCGCAAGGCGGAGGGCGGCGCGCAGGCCGGCGCGGAGGCGCTGGAACTCGCGCGCCGACACGGCGTGCCGTTCCTGGTCAAAGGCGGCCATGGGGCGGGCGACCGGCTCGTCGACGCGCTGGCCTGGCCGGACGGACGCACCGTGGAAATGATCTCCGCACGAGTCCCGGGCATCGACACCCATGGCAGCGGCTGCACGCTGTCCGCCGCGATCGCCGCCGGCCTGGCCCGCGGCAAGGACTTGGAGGAGGCCGTCCGGGAGGCCCACGCTTACCTCCAGAAAGCCCTGCGGAACCCCCTGCCCGTGGCGGGACTTCGCTGCATCCGCCACATTTGAGCCCCGACGGGCCCAAGCGGCTTTTTTGCTGGGATTTCGGGGGTCGGGAAGGTTATTCACACTTGCCCCCTTCGGGGTCAGTCCTTTCCTAACCCCTTCCCTAGGCCCCCCGGCCCGGCAACCTGACCATGAGCAAGAAGAACGCAGCCAAGCACTCCCGAGCCAAGGCCCCCGAGGCCGTATCCGCGCGCACCGGCGTCAAGATGCGCGGCTGCGACGTCATGGTCCGCTGCCTCGAGAACCTCGGCGTCGACACCATCTTCGCCTACCCGGGCGGCGCCTCCATGGAGCTGCACCAGGGCCTCACCCGCTCGAAGAAGATCCGCACCATCCTGCCCCGCCACGAGCAGGGCGGCGCCTTCATGGCCCACGGTTACGCCCGCGCCACCGGCAAGCCCGGCGTCTGCATGGCGACCTCCGGCCCCGGCGCCACCAACCTGGTGACCGCCATCGCCGACGCCCACATGGACAGCATCCCGCTGATCTGCATCACGGGCCAGGTCTACCAGCAGTTCATCGGACGCGCCGCCTTCCAGGAGACCGACTTCTACGGCATGACCCTGCCGATCGTGAAGCACTCCTTCCTGGTCCTCGACTACAACGAGCTGCCCTCGATCATCTACAAGGCCTTCAAGATCGCCACCACCGGCCGTCCCGGTCCCGTGGTCATCGACATCCCCAAGGACGTGCAGCAGCACGAGTGGGTGCCCGTCTTCCCGAAGTCGCCCGACGACGTCGAGATCCCCGGACTCGCCGTGCCGCCCAAGGCGCCTGACGCCGAGCTCGTCCAGGTCCTGAAGCTCATCGAGAAGGCCAAGCAGCCCGTGCTCTACATCGGCGGCGGCATCCTTTCGGGCAACGCCCACCGCGAACTGCGCGCCTTCGCCGAGGCCACCGGCATCCC
>CAIOPO010000015.1 GCA_903860195.1 uncultured Opitutia bacterium
CCGTTCGCATACAAGGCCGACACCATCGCCCCCATGCGCACGGCCCTGATGGAGCAGTTTCTCGCCGACCTTGAGCACCTGCCGGAAGCCGCGGTCATGCAACTGGCGAGACGCGCGCCGGGCGGATGGAGCCACGCGAAGATCTTCCTCAAGAACGCACGGCGCATCTACGGCAGGAAGCACGAGGACATTCAGGCCAACCTGCTGCTGGTCAGTCCTTCCATGCCCTGGAGCCGCGAACTGCTCAAGCTCGGCAAGCACGGCATCCAACAGAAGGCCGATGAGATCGCCGCCGCCATCGGCGGCCCGCGGGCGGCCATCCTCTGCGTCATCCACAACGCCAGGGCGGAGAGCAAGGAGGACGTCCTGCCCGCGGACCTGGCCCTGCGCCTAGCCGGCATCGGCAAGGTCCAGACTGAAAGGCCCGACCGCAAGTCGCTCGCCCTGCTCACGGCCGAGAGCGCAGAGCGGGAGCAGACGGCGGGAGACGCGCCGCAGGGCGACGTCGGCAAGGTCCGTCGGCTCATGCAGGAGCTGGAGCGCATGGCGGGCGCCCGGGAGAACGAGATGCGCGCGCTGCGACGCCAGCATGAGAACGAGATGCGCGCGGCCAAGGAGGAGCTGGCCGCGCTGCGGACACGGACGGAGGAGGCGGCAAGGGTGAACGCCGAACAGAAGGCCTCCGCCCAGACGGAGGCCGACGCCCTGCGGGCCAAGCTGGACAAGGCCGAGCAGGCGGCACGGGCCCTCACGCTGGAGCTGGACCAGGCCCGCCAACAGGTGTCCCAGAAGGCGCGGGAGCTCGCCGAGCAGATGCTCTCCGAGGAGGTGAGGCCCTGGCTGGCGGAAGCCCGCGTGCTCAAGGCGGCCTCCGAGGAGGTCGCCAAGCTGCGTCAGCTGACCTCCGACACCGTCGAGAAGGTCCGTCGGGCGCAACGGGACTCCGACCCCTTCCTCGCCAAGGAGCACGAGCTCCGGCAGGCCATCCCCCAGATGGAGGAGATGCTGCGGCTGCTTCGCCGTTACCAACGGACCGCGGGCGACACCCTGCCCGAACTCGTCAAGCTGGAGCAGCGCATCACCGAGCACATCGAGAAGGTGCGTTACGAACTCGAGCGCCGCGACCACCCCACCGACCCCTTCCTCGAGCGCATCTCGGCCAAGATCAACGCCGCCGACGAGGCCGGGCTGCGGGACATCGAGGCGGCGCTCGCCCTGGCGGAACGTTCCGGACTGGTCGACTCCCGGCACGCCGACCTCTACCGCCGCGACCTGCGCCGGCGCCGTTCCTACCTCGCGGACCGCAACTACCAGCAGAACAAGCAGAAAGGCCCGCTGGCGCTGCTGGAGCGGGCGGTGGCCATCGGCGAGCCCGCCCGTCTCGCGCTGGACGCCAACAACTTCGCCTGCCTCCGGCAGGACTACCTCGGACTCAAGCTGGCCACGCGGCGCAACGCCCAGGGGGAGACCCGCTTCCTGCTCGACAACGCGGCGCGCCAGAAAGTGGTGCAGCTGATGGAGAAGCTGGCCGATGACGCGCCGGGGCTGCTCATCTGGGCCAGCTTCGACGGCACGCCGGGGCCCGTGAAGGTGACGAACTCAAGGGTCCGCGTGACGTTCAGCCGCGCGGGAGACAAGGCCGACCACGACATCATGGACCTCGTCGCCAAGGACAAGAGCAACGAGGGCCCTTGGTTCACGGTGTCCGACGACATCGGGGTGCGTGACGCCGTGATGCGCGAGGGCTCCTACGTGATCTACAACGAGGCGCTCATCCAGCTGCTGGTCACCAGGGGCATACGCCCCTGAGCCGCCCTCACTTCTTCTTGGCCGGAGCGGCGGGCGCGGGGTCGGGCAGGACGCCGGCGAAAGCCTCGGCGCGCAGGCCCTTGTGGAAGGCGTTGAAGGAGTACTTGCTGGGCTTCCACTGCACCACGGGGGTGACGTCGGCCCGGGCGGGCACGTCGAGCTTGAGCCCCCAGAAGACGGCGTTCACGACCAGGCGTCGCAGACCTTCGTCAGCGAGGTCGCTGGCGGAGGCCATGGTGGTCGTGAAGATGCGGTTGGAGCCGCCCGCGGCGTTGGGCACCTCGCGGGTCCAGGCCACGGCCATGGCGGGCTCGTTCACGCCCTGCTCCTGCTTGTCGGGGGAGCGCTTCTTGCGCCCGGCGCTGGGCTCGTCGGACGGTGACATCCCCTTGAGCACGAGGCCGCGGAGGAGGACCTTGGCGTCAGCGGGAGGATAGGCCTCGTACACGTCGGTGTCCGCGAAGATGGCGCCGACGCCGTTGAGCAGCGGGCTGCCCTCGGCGCCGGGCTCGACGGCCGTGCGGCAGGCCTCGAACTTGTGACGGCCCCAATGGGAGACCCAGCTCTCACCGAGCACCTTGCGGCCGAAGCCGCCGGCGGCGTTCCAGTTGTACCAGGCCTGCGGACTTTCCTTGGGGATGCCGCTGAAGGCGTGGGTGCTCGTGCGGGTCGCGACCATCGGCACGCCCCGCTTCAGGGCGGCGTCGAAGCGCGCGAGGGCGTCGGCGTTCCAGGAACGGAAGCGGAGGCCGAGCACGAGGAGATCGGCCGAATCGAGCGCCTCGGGGCGGCCGAGCGACTTCTGGTTGTTGGGATTGATGACGCCGTCATCGTGCGAGAAGAGCACCGTGCAGCGGAAGCCGTGCTTCTCGGCCAGGATGCGTGCGAGCATCGGCATCGACTCCTCCGAGCGGTATTCCTCGTCGCCGGCCAGCAGGACGACGTGCTTGCCCGCTCCGGGCCCTTTGCCCGCGGGGAACTCAAGCCAGCCGGGACCGGCGGTGAAGTCGGCCGAGCGGAGGGTCGGCGTGCAGGCGAGGAGCGCGAGCGCGGGGAGCGCCTTGAGGAGATTGCGGCGGTGCATGGGGAGGGGTGACGGCGAATCTGCCGCCGCCGTCCCGTTTTTTCAAGCGCCCAGTCCTAACGGCCGCGCGACAGGGGGTCGGGACGCTCCACGAGACGGCGGCCGTCCGAATAGGTGGTGACCCGGTTGCCCAGGGAGTCGACTCGCGTGGTGGCGGTCACTCCGTCGCTGAAGCGCGTGACGGTGTTGCCGAGCGAATCGACCCGGGCGGTCGCGCTGGTGCCGTCGCTGAACCGCACGCTGGAACCGCCCAGAGAGTCGGGCCGGACGACGGCGGTGCGGCCGTCGCTGAACTGCACCCGGGATCCGCCGAGGGAGTCGGGGCGGCAGACGGACTGGGCGCCGGTGCTGAAACGGGACACGGTGCCGCCGAGGGAATCACGGCGCGTGGTCACGGTCACGGTGGCGGACTTCTCACCGACGAAGGCGGGCGGAGGGGCGGGCTTGGCGCGGACGGGCTCGGTGGCGGCGAGGGCCAGGGCCAGCAGCAGAGGGCTCATGCCTGGCATTCTCCCCGCCGGGGCGGCGTTGGCAAGCCGCGCAAAACAAGAGGGGCGGGACCGTGAAGTCCCGCCCCTCGGCGCAAAGACCTTCGCCGCTCAGGCGATGATCTTGTTGATGACGTTGCCGAAGTTGTCGGTCAGACGGAAGTCGCGCCCGTTGTAGCGGTAGGTGAGCTTGGTGTGGTCGAAGCCCATCAGACGCAGGATGGTCGCGTGGAGGTCGTGCACGTGGCAGCCGTCAGCGGCGACCTGGGCGCCGATCTCGTCGGTCTCGCCGTAGGCGGTGCCGCCCTTGACGCCGCCGCCGGCCATCCAGCAGCAGAAGGCCTTGGACCAGTGGTCGCGGCCGGAAGCCTGGTTGACGCGTCCGGCGGTGGACGGGGTGCGTCCGAATTCTCCGCCCCAGAGGATGAGGGTCTCGTCGAGCAGACCGCGCTGCTTGAGGTCGGCGATGAGGGCCGCGGCGGGCTGGTCGATGGCTCCGCCGGTGCGGCTGATCGAGGTCTGGAGGTTGGTGTGGTGGTCCCAGCCGCCCGCGTCGATCTGAACGAAGCGGACGCCGCGCTCCACCAGACGGCGGGCGCAGAGGAGCTTGGCTCCGAGGTCGGTCTTGCCGTACATCTCGCGGATCGACTCGGGCTCCTTCGTGATGTCGAAGGCGTCGGTCGCGGCGGTCTGCATGCGGAAGGCGAGCTCGAAGGACTCGATGCGGGCCTCGAGCTGCTCGTCACGCTGCACGGTCTGCATGTGGCGGTCATTCAGCTGGTGGACGAGGTCCAGCTGCTTGCGCTGGGCGTCCATCGAGGTGAATTCGCTCTGGAGATTGGGGATGACCTTGCTGGGCTGGGCGCCCGCGCGGAAGGAGGTGTTGGCTCCCTGGTAGAGGGAGGGAAGGAAGGCCGAGGTGCGGGCGTCGGCGTTGCCGCCGAGGCTCACGAAGCCGGGGAGGTCCTGGCTCTCGGTGCCGAGTCCGTAGAGGATCCACGAGCCCATGGAGGGCTTGGGCAGGATCGCCGAGCCGGTGTGCATCAGCTTGGCGGCGGGACCGTGCGCGGGGAGCTCCTGGTACATGGAGCGGATCACGCACATGTTGTCGGCCTGCTCCTGGAGCTTCGGGAAGATCTCGGAGATCTCGAGGCCGGACTTGCCGCACTTCTTGAACTCGAAGGGGGTCGGGAAGAGGACGCCGCCCATGCCGGAGGCGGACTGGTCGGCGAGCTCCTTCATCTTCGGCTTGTAGTCGAAGGTGTCGAGGTGGGAGGGGGCGCCGCCGGCGAAGATGTGGATGATGTGCTTGGCCTTGGCGGCCAGCGGAGCCTTGCGGGGCTTGAGGCTGGCGACCTCGGCGCGGGCGTCGGCGACCATGTAGTCGGCGACCATGGTGCCGAAGGCGAGCGTGCCCATGCTCAGGCCGGTGCGGGCGAGGAACTCCCGGCGGGAGTTCGGAGTGGGCAGGCTGTTGCTGCAGTTGGGGGTGCTCATCGGGGTGTCTTCTGTAGGATATGAGTTTAAGGGTTTTCCGGTCAGTTCAAGTAAACAAACTCGTTGGAGCAGACCATGGACTGGACCAGCATCTCCCAGGGGGAAACGGGCTGCTTTCGGGACACTTTTTCCCCGATATTCTGGATGACACCCCCCTGGACGGTGGTCGTAATCTTCACATCCGGAGACGCTTTGGCGGTCTGGGCCGCGGCCTTGGAAGCCCGGGAGAGCTTGCCGGCCTTGGAGGGGCGTTCGGGCTCGGGGTCGTCGATGTACCCCACGATGCGGACCACGAACTCACGCGCGATGCGGAGCTCCTCGGCCGTGGGCGTGCGCTGGTACATGATCTTGTAGAGCTGGACGATCCGCTCCGAGTCGCTGGCCGCCTTGACGATCTCGGGCCGCACGGAGACCGACCGGGCGACTTCGATCGAAAGCGGGTTGTTCATGAAGAACAGGGCCTGCTGCGGGACGATGGAGGAAAGCCGCTTGGAGTTGGGCATGCTCGGGTCCGCGAAGTCGAACTGCGCCTGCAGTTCGCTGAGGCGGTCGCGGTCGATGTAGCCGTAGACGCTGCGACGGTAGCTGTAGGGCTCGTCGGTGATGTTGACGGGCTTGCCGCCCATCGTGCGGTCGAGCTTGCCGGTGAGGGCGAGCATCGAGTCGCGGATGGCCTCGAAGTCGAGGCGGCGGAGATTGGCGTGCCAGAGCAGACGGTTGCCTCCGTCGACCTTCATCGGGTCCACCGCGCCCTTGGCGGCGACGAGCGGGTTGAGGGACGGGTTGGCGGTCTGGCGGTAGGCGGCCGAGGTCAGGATCTTGCGGTGGAGCTTCTTGATCGACCAGCCGTTGTCGACGAACCAGGTGGCGAGCCAGTCGAGCAGCTCGGGGTGCGTGGGTGCGTCGGCCATGTTGCCGAAATCGTCGGCGGTGGAGACGATGCCGGCTCCGAAGTGGTGCATCCAGACGCGGTTGACGAGCACGCGGGAGGTCAGGGGGTTCGTGCGGCTGGCGATGGCGAGGGCGAGCTCGCGGCGCCCGCTGCCCTCGTAGAAGGGCTGGCGCTCGGGTCCGGCCAGCACCTCGAGGAACTGGCGCGGCGCGACGGGCCCGCGCTTGTTGCGGTCGCCGCGGATGTAG
>CAIOPO010000016.1 GCA_903860195.1 uncultured Opitutia bacterium
AGGGACCATCTTCCCCGTGCGGGTTCCGGGCACGGGCGTCGGTTACGCCTATCAAGTGCCCTACCGATCGCTGCTGCCGCATCGGTCGGAGTGCGACAACCTGCTCGTGCCCGTGGCGCTCTCCTGCACCCATGTGGCCATGTCCTCACTGCGCATCGAAGGCGCCTGGATGGCCATCGGCCAGGCCGCGGGCGTCGCCGCCGCCCTCTCGGCCAAGCGAGGCGGTCCCGTCCAAGCGCTGCCTTACCCTGAGCTACGGGTCCGACTCCTCGCGCAGGGGCAGTCGCTCGACCTGCCGCCTCCGCCGGCGCGGCGACCTGCCACGAAGCCATCGCCCGGCATCCCGCCGGAAACCCTACCCGGAATCGTGCTGGACGACGCCCAGGCCGTGCTGACCGGCGAGTGGTCGCGCTCGGCCAACTTCAGCCCGCACGTGGGCAAGGGCTATGTCCACGATGAGGCGCGCGGCGACGGCAATTCGAGCGCCACGTTCCGCTTCACTCCGGAACGGGGCGGAAAATACGAAGTGCGCATGGCCTACTCCCCTCATCCGACGCGGTCCCGGCAAGTCCCCGTGATGATCGTCCAAGGCGAGACCGTCATCGAGCTGCGGGTCGACCAGACCCTGCCCGTCGAACCCGGCTCCGCCTTCCGGAAGATCGGCACGGTGCAACTGAGCGAGGGGACGCCCGTCACCGTCAAGGTCAGCAACCGGGACACCGGTGGATTCGTCATTCTGGACGCCCTCCAGTTCGAGGCCCGCTGAGCCAAACGACCGAAAATGGCACGTGGACGGGCCTCTCGGCGCTTGTCCTCGGGCCTGCGCGCATCAGTCTGAACGGGCCCCATGAAAAGCCCGCTCCTCGCGGCGCTCTGCGCCTTCTTCGCTGCCTCGCTCACCGGCGCTGACCGCCCCAACGTCCTGCTCATCGTCGCCGACGACCTCGGCTGGTCGGACGTCGGCTGGCACGGCGGTTTTGGAAAGACCCCGAACATGGATCGCCTCGTGCGCGAAGGGCGCGAGCTCGACCGTCACTACGTGCAGCCCGTCTGCACCCCCACCCGCACCGCGCTGATGAGCGGACGCTGCCCCGGACGCTTCGGTCCGCAGGCGCTCTCCCCCAGCAACCTGCGCGCGATGCCGCTCGGCACGCTGACCTTCGCCTCAGCACTGAAATCCGTCGGCTACCGCACGCACCTCTCCGGCAAGTGGCACCTCGGCGCACGGCCGGAATGGATTCCCAACGCCTACGGCTTTGACACCAGCTACGGAACCCTGACCGGCGCGGCCGACCCTTGGACGCACAAATACCGCAAGGGCAATCCCTACGAGGACACCTGGCACCGCGACGGGAAGCTCTTCCACGAGGAAGGCAACGCCACCGAACTCATCGCCGCGGAGGCGCTTAAGCGCATCACCCAGGGCGGCGACCGCCCTTGGTTCGTCTACGTGCCCTTCCACGCCGTGCACACGCCGGTCGACGCGCCCGAACAGTTCAAGAAGCTCTATGACGGCGTCAAGTTCCACGAGGACCCCGTGAAGCACGAGTCGCGCCTCCGCATGGCCGCGATGGTGTCGCAGCTCGACGCCAAGATCGGCGAGTTCGTCGCGGCGCTCGAGAAGACCGGCCAGCGCGAGAAGACCCTGATCATCTTCACTTCCGACAACGGCGGCATCGAGAGCCTGCAGAACAACTACGTCGGCAAGGTCCCGCACTCGCCCTTCAACAGCGAGAACGACCCCCTGCGCGGCCAGAAGAACAACTTTTACGAGGGCGGCATCCGCGTCTGCGCTTTCGCCAACTGGCCGGGCACGCTCAGCCCCGGCAAAGTGACCGCCCCGCTGTACGTCGGAGACTGGCTGCCCACGGTCGCCGGCCTGGCGGGCTTCCGGCCCGAGAACGATCCGAAGTGGGACGGACTGGACCGCTGGAAGGTCATCAAGGGCGAGGACGCCGCGCCCGCGCCTCGCACCATCTACATCGCGCACCCGCAGGGCCAGACCCTGCTCCACGGCGACTGGAAGGTGATCCGCCCCAAGAAGGGCAAGGCCCAGCTCTTCGACCTCGCGAAGGACCCGTATGAGAAGGAGGACCAGGCGACGGCCCAGTCCGCCAAGCTCAAGGAGATGACCGCCCTGCTGGACGCGCAGCTGGCCAAGGACGACCCCGTGCTGCCCGCCGACCTCAAAGGACTTCCCCACTGATTTCCACATGCGAATCCTCGCCTCCCTGATCACCTGCTGCGTCGTCGCCGCGAGCGCCGCAGACTCGCTCAAGCCCTACGCGACGGAGGCCGAGGTCCCGCGCGACGTCGTGTCGCTCTGGAAGGACGTCGACTTCCGGAAGGACCCGCTGGACGTGCGCGTCCTCAAGGAATGGAAGGAAGACGGCGCGGTCTGCCGTTACGTCACCTTCTCCGTCGGCACGTTCAAAGGCGCCCCTGCGCGCATCGCGGCCTTCTACACGTTCCCGGAGGGCGCCAAGGGCGCGCCGGCATTCGTCTGGGCGCACGGCGGCGGCCAACGCGCAGAGCGGCAGCGCGGCGCCTACTTCGCCAAGCACGGCTACGCCACCGTCGACATCAACTGGGGCGGACGCGAGATCGAGCCGGGCGTGACCGAGAACACCGACTGGGGGCAGGTCGACCCCACGCAGGGCCCGCAGTTCTACCCCAAGGCCTTCCGCGGCGTGAAGCAGGACTTCCTCCCCGACCCTCACACCATCGACCCCGTGCTGAGTCCGCGCAACGGCAACTGGTATCTGCTCGCCTACGCGGGACGCAGGGCGATCACCTTCCTCGAGAGCCAGCCCGAGGTCGACCCGGCGCGCATCGGCTTCACCGGCTACTCGATGGGCGGCAACATCACTTCCTTCGTGGCGATCGATCCGCGGCTCAAGGCCGTCGCGCCCATGGTCGGAGGTACCGGGTTCGTCTCCAGCCCCTTCCCCGGCATCCCTGACCCCGGCCACGCGCACGCCTACCGGGGCCACGCCGACCTCTTCGCGGCCACGATGGAGTCGCAGTCCTACTACCCGCACGTGAAGTGCCCGGTGCTGATGCTGACGGCGACCAACGACTTCCACGGCACCGTCGACCGGGCGTTCGATTGCATGAAGCGCCTGCCGCACGACGATTGGCGGGTCAGCCTCAAGCTGCACTACAACCACGGACTCGGAGCCGAGCAGTGGCTGCTGCTCAACCTCTGGTTCGGCCGGCACCTCAAAGGCGAGCAGAACGAGATTCCGCGCACGGCGAAGGCGAAGCTGGACCTGGCCGCCGACGGACGGACGGCGACCTTCACGGTGCATCCCGACCGTCCTGACCGCCTCCGCTCCCTGCGCGTCCTCTACAGCCACGACCCCAACCCGCAGTCGCGCTTCTGGAAGGATGCCGCCGCCGAGCGGCAGGGCGACGTCTGGACGGCCCGCCTGCCGGTGCTGGAAGGATTGCCTCTGTTCGCCTTCGCCGACTGCGCGTATCCGATGCCGGGCGGAGCCCAGAAGGCCTTCGAGGGCTCCGGCGACGCCATCACGGTCGCCTCGGTGGAGGGCGTGCACCACCCGAAGAACTGGGATCTGGCCAAGCTCTCCGCGCTGGGCACGCAGACGACCTTCACGCCCGACTTCAGCCGCGGCTGGGGCTCGTCGCCTTCCGGCGGCCTGACCACCTACAAGTTCCGCGACCCCGAGATGCTGACCCCCGGCCCCGAAAAGGCGCTGCGCCTCACCCTGGCGCCGTCGGACAAGCGTCTCGGCGTGCGCCTTCGCGTCTCCAAGAACAAGTTCCTCACCGGCGTGCGCGCGCCCGGCGAAGATTACTCCGCCAACGTGCTCACCCGACCCGGCCAGGGCGAGGTCATCATCTCGCTGAGCGACTTCATCGAATTCAAGACGAACCAGGCGGGCGAAAAAGTGCCCATGAAGGATTGGCGCAACATCGCGACGCTCACCCTGGAAATCATCGACCAAGGACGTCCCCTCCAGCTGAGCGGCAACCCCCTGCCCCGCGCGCTCGACTGGGTGGACGCCCCCGCCCGCTGAAACCTCGCCCAGCCCCGATTGTCATAACCGAGATCATGCGCACCCTGCCCCTCCTCCTCGCCCCCTTGGCGGCCCTGGCCGCCGACCGGCCCAACGTGCTGCTGATCCTCGCCGATGACCTCGGCGCGCGCGACCTCGGCTGCTTCGGCAGCAAGTATTACGAGACGCCCAACCTCGACCGCCTGGCCGCGCGCGGCGTGCGCCTGACCAACGCCTACTCGGCCAGCCCCCTCTGCTCCCCCACGCGCTCGAGCATCATGACCGGACAGCATCCGGCCCGCACCGGCATCACCGCGCCCGCCTGCCACCTGACCAAGGTGGAGCTGGAGAAGAGACTGGTCGTCGGCCCCGACCGCGTGCACGTCTCCAACTCGGTCACCCGGCTCAAGCCAGGCTACTTCACGCTGGCTGAATCGCTAAAGGCCGCCGGCTACGCCACGGCGCATTTCGGAAAATGGCACCTCGGTCACAATCAGGACCCCAAGGAGGCCTACGAGCCCAAGGACCAGGGCTTCGACTTCGACTGGCCGCACACGCCCCGGGCCCCCGGTCCCGGCGGAGGCTACCTCGCGCCCTGGAACAAGTTCATCACCGACCCGGAGATCAAGGACGAGCCGGGGCGCCACATTGACGAACGCATGGCCGACGAGGCGGGCAAGTTCATCCGCGCCAGCAAAGGAAAGCCGTTCTTCGTGAACTTCTGGCTGTTCTCCGTGCATTCCCCCTGGAACGCGCGCACGGACTACATCGAGCACTTCAAGCAGAAGACCGACCCGTCCAGCGCCCAGAAGAACCCGCTCTACGCCGCGATGGTGAGGAGCATGGACGACGCCGTCGGGCGTCTGCTCAAGCACCTCGACGAATCCGGCGAGGCCGAGAACACCATCATCGTGTTCTGGTCCGACAACGGGGGCTACGCCTACCCGCCCAAGCAGACCGATCCCGTCGGCTACGCTGACATCCCCGCGACGAGCAACCTTCCCTACCGCAGCGGCAAGGCCTCGCTCTACGACGGCGGCACGCGCGAGCCCGGCATCGTCGTCTGGCCGGGCAAGGTGAAGGCCGGCACGACCGCCGACTTCCTCATCCAGTCGACCGACCTCTACCCCACCCTGATCCGCGTCGCCGGAGCGGAGCGCAAGGCCGAACAGAAGCTCGACGGCTTCGACCAGTCCGAGGCCCTGCAGGGCGGCGCCTCGCCCCGCCAGCGCGTCTTCTGTCACTTCCCGCACGGCAACGCCGCGCGCGACTCGGTGATGGACGGCTTCTACGCCGGCTCGTACGTGCGGCAGGGCGATCTCAAGCTCATCCGCTTCTACGCCCGCGCCGATGACGGCTCGGACGAGCTGGAACTCTACGACCTCGCCAAGGACCCCGGAGAACGGAACAACCTCGCCAGAGAGAGGCCGGCCGAGGCGGCCGAGCTCAACGACCTGATCCAGCTCTATCTGGCCGACACCCAGGCCGTCGTGCCGCGATTCAATCCCGAATCCGGCAAGGCCAAGGCCGCCCAAGCGGCGCCCAAGAAGAAGGCCGCCGCTCCGGATGACCTCCCCGGAGGATGGAAGAACCGCGCCGGCGCGGCGTCCGTGAAGGACGGAGCCCTCAGCGTGCAGTCCAAGGGCGCGGAATCCTTCCTCGGCGTGGGCGCCGGCCTGGCGGCCGGTTCGGCCAAGTTCACCTTCCGCATTCGCGCCCCTCAGGCCGGCGAAGGCAAGGTGACGCTGCTCAACGGAGCGGGCTCGGCCGAGACCCTCGCCGTCCCTTACAAGGTCACCGGCGACTCGACGTGGGAGACCGTCACCCTGGAACTTCCCGTGCAGGAGAAGGCGGGCATCCTGCGCCTCTACCTTCCCACCGGATCGGCCGCCGTTGAGTTCGACGACATCGTGCTCACGCCCGCGAAGGGCGAACCGCGCCGCTGGACTTTCTGATTCGATGCGAAAACCCCTGCTCCTTGCGCTGCTCGCGCTGCTCCACTCCCCGTTCCTGAGGGCCGCGGACAAGCCCAACGTCCTCTTCCTCTTCGCCGACGACCACGCCTACGACGCGATCAACGCCCTCGGCGGCACCGAAGTCCGGACGCCCAACCTCGACCGACTCGCCCGCAACGGGACGGTCTTCACCCACGCCTACAACATGGGTTCGTGGTCGGGCGCCGTCTGCGTCGCCAGCCGCACCATGCTCATCACCGGACGCTCCGTGTGGCGTGCCAACGAAGTCTACGGCAAGAAGACCGAGGCCGAACGCGCCGCCGGACGGCTCTGGCCGCAGATGATGTCGAAAGCCGGCTACGCGACCGCCATGACCGGCAAGTGGCACATCACCGCCGACGCCGAAAAGTGCTTCGACGTCGTCAAGGACCTGCGCGCAGGCATGCCCAAGGACACCAAGGCCGCCTACGGCCGTCCCACCTCGCCCGACCACGACGAGTGGAGCCCGTATGACACCTCGCTCGGCGGGTACTGGCAGGGCGGCAAGCACTGGAGCGAGGTCGTCGGCGACAACGCCGTCGGCTTCCTCGACGCCGCCAAGGGCTCCGCGCGACCTTTCTTCGCCTACGTCGCCTTCAACGCGCCCCACGACCCGCGTCAGTCGCCCAAGGAATACGTCGACCTGTATCCGCGCGACAAGGTCGCCATCCCCGCCAGCTTCCAGCCCGAATATCCCCACGCGAAGGCCATCGGCGCCGGCAAGGGCCTGCGCGACGAGGACCTGGCGCCCTTCCCCCGCACCGAGCTGGCCGTGCGCACGCACCGTCAGGAATACTACGCCATCATCACGCACATGGACGCGCAGATCGGCCGCATCCTCGACGCCCTGGAGCGCAACGGACAGGCCAAGGACACCTGGGTCATCTTCACCGCCGACCACGGGCTCGCGGTCGGCCGTCACGGCCTGATGGGCAAGCAGAACATGCACGACCACAGCCTGCGCGTACCCTTCATCATCCGCGGCCCAGGCGTGACGCCCGGGGCGCGCCTGGACGCCCCGATCTACCTGCAGGACGCCATGGCCACCGCGCTCGACGTCGCGGGCGCGCAACGCCAGCCGCAGGTCGAGTTCCGCAGCGTGCTCCCGCTGCTCAAGGGCGACATGTCCGGCCGGCGCGAGGCCATCTACGGCGGCTACCTCGAGCTGCAGCGCGCCGTCATCCACGACGGCTGGAAACTGATCGCCTACCCCAAGGCCGGCGTCTTCCGGCTCTACCACCTCGCCAAGGATCCCGAGGAGCTCAAGGACCTCGCCGCCGACCCAGCGCTGCGCGAGCGCAGGACGGCCCTCTTCACCCGCCTCACCGCCCTCCAGAAGGAGCTGGACGACAAGCTCGACCTCTCGGCGATGAAGTCGCTGCTCTGACGCCATGCTCCGCGCACTCCTGCTGATCCTGGCCGTGGCCTCGGCCGCGGAGGCCGCCCGCCAGCCCAACATCCTGGTCATCTTCAGCGACGACCACGGATGGGCCGATCTTGGCGCCAACGGCGCCGACAAGGACATCCGGACGCCCGAGCTCGACGCACTCGCGCGGGACGGGGTGCGTTTCACCCAGGGCTACGTGACCGCACCGCAGTGCGTGCCCTCCCGCGCCGGCCTCATGACCGGGCGCTACCAGCAGCGCTGCGGCGTCGACGACAACAACAAGGGGCCTCTGCCCCTCGCCGAAGTGACGCTCGCCGAAAGGCTGAAGGCCGCGGGCTACCGCACCGGGCAGGTCGGCAAGTGGCATCTGGACCACGCGGCGAAGGGCTCCTCCAAAAGCAAGGCGGCCGAGCTCGGCAAAGACTTCCTCCCGGTCAAGCAGGGCTTTGATGAGCAGTTCACCGGCGCCCTCGGCCAGTATCACGTCACGCACGGACTTGACGGCAAGCCCGTGGCGCAGCCCCCGGCCCTCATCAAGGACTCACGTTTCCGGGTGACCGTCCAGACCGACGCCGCGCTCTCCTTCCTCGACCGGCGCAAGGCCGAGCCCGACCGTCCGTGGTTCCTCTACCTCGCCTGGTACGCGCCGCACGTGCCGCTGGAGTCGCCCGAGCCCTGGTACTCAAAGACCCCCGAGCACCTGCCCAAGGAACGCCGACAGGCGCTGGCCATGATCGCCGCGATGGACGAGGGACTGGGACGCGTCCGTCGCAAGCTCACCGAGATCGGCGCGGACAAGGACACCCTCGTCTTCTTCATCGGTGACAACGGCGCGCCCCTCGGCGGCGCGTGGAACGGCTCGCTCAATCTGCCCATGCGCGGACAGAAGGGCATGGTCAGCGAAGGCGGCAACCGCGTGCCCTTCGTGGCCGCGTGGCCCGGACGCATTCCCGCCGGCAGCGTGCATGGCTCGCCCGTGATCTCGCTGGACGTAGCCGCGACCGCCGTGGCGGCGGCGGGCCTGCCCGCCGACCCGGCGCTTGACGGCGTCGACCTGCTCCCCCGCCTCAATGGAGCCGAGGCCGCGCCGCGTACGCTCTACTGGCGCTGGGGCTCGCAGGCGGCGGCGCTGGAGCATCCGCATAAGCTCGTCCTGCTCGGCGACCGCACGAAGCTGCTCTTCGACATCACCGACCCCGCGGGAGAATCCGCCCGCACCGATCTGCTGAAACAACGTCCCGAGGTCGCGGCCGCGCTCGAGAAGAAGCTCCAGGACTGGGCCGCGACGCTCAAGACTCCCGGCCTGCCGACCTCCTTCGACCGTCATCACGAAGAGCTCTTCGCCACGGCGGGAATCACGGCGGCGCCGGCAGGCCCCATCGTCGTGCCAGGCCGCGCGGCCCCCGCGGAGGAATGGATCTGCCGCAACGGCAAGGCCGAGCGACGGGACGGAGCCCTGCGCATCACCCCGGATGGCGCCAAGCCCGCCTTCATCGCCCGGACCGGCATCGACCTGAAAGGACCGCTCAGCATCGTGCTCAAGGGAGCCGGACAAGGCGGACCGGGCTCGGTGAGCTGGCGGATCGAAGGCGAGACGGACTTCCTGCCGGCCAACGTGCGAGCCTTCGACTGGCCTACGGACGGACAGGAGACCAGGATCATGCTCCCGGTCATGCAGAAGGTCATCCATCTCCGCCTGATCGCGCCCAAAGGAGGGATTCCGGTCGGCCTCAAGTCCCTCCGCATCATGGGCCCGAATGGTGAGAAGTCTTGGGACTTCTCCTCCCGCTGACCTTCTGGAATCGGTCCGCACCAAGACCCAGTAGGGCAATCAACCCCCAAACCTCCCCTTGAAACCTGGCGGGGGCTGGACAAGTCTGACCAGGTCGACGGCCCCGCCGACCTCGGAGGACCCATGGCAAAGCCATGACGACTTCCGCCACCCGGGAAAGGCCGCCGCACCCCCTTTCAATCAAATGCGCCAGCCCCTCGCCCTCCTCCTGCTCGCCGCCTCCCTCGGCGCCGCTGAAGTCGTGCCGGAAAAGATCGTCTTCAACCGCGACATCCGCCCCATCCTCGCCGACAAGTGCTTCCACTGCCACGGACCCGATCCGGGCACCCGCAAGGCCGGCCTCCGCCTCGACACCGAAGCCGGGTTCTTCGTCGCCGCGGAAAGCGGCGACGCACCGGTCGTGAAGGGAGACGCCGCGAAGAGCCCGCTCTACCAGCGCCTGATCACCCAGGACAAGGATGACCACATGCCTCCGCCCGAGTCCCACAAGGAACTCAAGGAGCACGAGATCGCGCTGCTCAAGGCCTGGATCGCGCAGGGCGCGCCCTGGCAGCCGCACTGGTCGCTCGTCGCTCCGCAGGCGGCGCCGTTGCCCAGGACCTCCGACGACGCCTGGGCCAGGCAGCCCATCGACCGCTTCATCCGCGCCAAGCTCGACGCCGTCGGCCTCAAGCCCGCCCCCGAAGCCGACGCCGCCACGCTCATCCGTCGCGTCAGCCTCGACGTCACCGGCCTGCCGCCCTCCCCGGCGCTCCTCGCCAAGCATCTGCCCAAGGACGCCGGCCGCCTGTCCGACGCCCAGCTCTCCGCGCTCGTGGACGAGCTGATGGCCCTCCCGGCCTACGGCGAGCACCGTGCCCGCTACTGGCTCGACGCCGCGCGCTATGCCGACTCTCACGGCCTGCACTTCGACGCCTACCGTGAGATGTGGCCCTACCGCGACTGGGTCGTGAAGGCCTTCAACCGCAACCAGCCCTTCGACCAGTTCACCGTCGAGCAGCTCGCCGGCGACCTGCTGCCCAATCCCACCGAGGACCAGCGCGTGGCCACCGGCCTCCAGCGCTGCAACCCGACGACCAACGAGGGCGGCACGATCGTCGAGGAGAACCTCGCCAACTACGCCGCCGACCGCGTGCAGACCCTGGGCTGGGTCTACCTCGGACTCACCACCAACTGCGCCCAGTGCCACGACCACAAGTTCGACCCGTTCTCGCAGAAGGACTTCTACTCGATGGCCGCCTTCTTCCGGAACACCACCCAGGGCGGACTCGACGGCAACGTGAAGGACGGCCGCGGTCCGGTGATCTACCTGCCCTCGGACGCCGACCGCCCGCGCTGGAACGCCCTGCCCGGCGAGATCGCCAAGGGCAATGAGCAGCTCGCCGCGGCCCGCAAGCTCGGCACTCCCCTCTTCGAAAAGTGGATCGCGACCGCCAAGCCGGCCGACCTCGACGCGGACATCCCCGCCAAGGACCTGGTCGCCCGCCTCGCGCTGAACGAAGGCAAGGGCCTGCCGGCCGGCACCACGGCCGCGGGCGAACCCGTGACCTGGAACAAGGCCGGCAAGACCGGCCCGGCGCCGGTCTTCAAGAAGGGCTCCCACCTCGTCGTCGGCGACGCCGGCGACTTCGGCACCAGGCAGGCCTTCTCCGCCGCCGCCTGGATCAAGGCCGACAAGGTCGAAGGCACCGGCACGATCGTCGCGCGCATGGACGACCCGAAGGCCGCGCAGGGCTGGAGCTTCTTCCAGTCCGGCCGCAACCTCGGCGTCTACATCATCAGCAAATGGCCCTCCGACGCCATCAAGGTGGTCACCACGCGCAACGCCGTGAACACGGCCTATCAGCACGTCCTCATGACCTATGACGGCAGCGGCAAGGCCGCGGGCGTGAAGATCTACGTCAACGGCGCCCTCGCCGAAACCCGCGGCGAGGTCGACACGCTCAAGACCGCCAGCAAGGCCGCCACCCCGACGCGCATCGGCCAGCGCAGCCTGAGCGAACCCTTCCACGGCTCCATCCAGGACGTCTTCCTGTACTCCCGGGCGCTCGAACCCGGCGAAGTGACGACGCTCTCCAAGCTCGGCACGCTGCGCCAATCCCTGGCCGGCAAGCCCAACGCCCAGCAGAGGGACGCGCTGCGCGAGCACTTCCTGCTCAACCGCCACGAGCCCTTCAGGCTCGCCTCGAACGCCGTCGCAAGACTGACCGCGGAGCAGACCATGATCCGCGCCCGCAGCCCGCTGACCCACGTCCAGGAGGAGAAGATGGACAGCCCGGCGATGGCCAACGTCCTCATCCGCGGCGCCTACGACAAGAAGGGCGACGCCGTCCCGGCGGAGATCCCTTTCGCCCTCGGCAAGCTTCCGGCCGACGCCCCGCGCAACCGGCTCGGCCTGGCCCGCTGGATCGTCAGCGAAGCCAATCCTCTCACCGCGCGCGTGACCGTCAACCGGATGTGGCAGGAACTCTTCGGCACGGGCCTGGTCAGGACCTCCGAGGACTTCGGCATCATGGGCAGTCCGCCCTCCCACCCCGAGCTCCTCGACTGGCTGGCCATCGACTTCCGCACGCACGGCTGGGACGTGAAGCGCTTCTACAGGCAGCTGCTCACCAGCGCCACCTACCGCCAGGCGGCCCTCACCACCAAGGAGAAAATCGAGAAGGACCGCGACAACGCCCTGCTCAGCCGCGGCCCGCGCTTCCGCATGGACGCCGAGATGCTCCGCGACCAGGCGCTCGCCGTCAGCGGCACGCTCTCCCCCCGCATGGGCGGCCCGGGCACCAAGCCCTATCAGCCGGAGAACATCTGGGAAGTCGTCGGCGTCGGCATCCAGGTCTACCGGCCGGACACGGGTGAGAACCTCTACCGCCGCTCGCTTTACAACTACTGGCGCCGCATGGCCCCGCCCGCGAGCCTCGACCTCTTCAACGCCCCGTCGCGCGAGGTCTCCTGCGTCCGTCGTGACCGCACCAACACGCCCCTGCAGGCGCTCGTGATGCTCAACGACCCCCAGTATGTCGAAGCCTCGCGCATCCTGGCGCAGCACACGCTGCTGGCCGCCGGCGACGACCTCGCACGGCTGGACGCCGCCGCCCGGCGCGTGCTCTGCCGTCCGCTCAAGCCGGCCGAGACGGCGATCCTCACGGGAAGCCTGGCGAAGCTCCGCGCGCACTATGTCGCCCAGCCCGCCGATGCCGCCGCCCTCCTCGGGATCGGCGACGCGAAGGCCGACGAGAGCCTGCCCAAGCCGGAACTGGCCGCCTGGACCATGGTCTGCAACCAGCTCCTTAACCTCGACGAAATCCTCAACAAGTGACCGCCATGTCCATCCTCCACGAGTGGAACGCCCTCCAGACCCGACGCCGCTTCCTCGGCAAGGGCGCCAACGCCCTCGGCGCCGCCGCGCTGACCAGCCTGCTCGGCCGGTCCCTCGCGCACGCCGCGCCGGGAGCGGTCAGCACGCAGCATCCGCCCAAGGCCAAGCGCGTCATCTACCTCCACATGGTCGGCGGCCCCGCCCAGATGGACCTCTTCGACTACAAGCCGAAGATGAAGGAGATGTACGACAAGGACCTCCCGGACTCGATCCGCAAGGGCCAGCGCCTCACGACGATGACCAGCGGCCAGGCCCGCTTCCCCATCGCCCCTTCGAAGTACAACTTCTCCCAGTTCGGCCAGTGCGGGATGTGGCTGAACTCCGACCTGCTGCCCAACCTCGGCAAGCACGCCGACGAGATCTGCTGGATGCGCTCGCTCAACACCGAGGCGATCAACCACGAGCCCGCCATCTGCGCCATGCAGACGGGCAACCAGATCACCGGCCGTCCCTGCCTCGGCTCCTGGGCCTCCTACGGTCTCGGCTCCGAGAACGACAACCTGCCGAACTTCGTGGTGCTCATCGCCACCCCGACCAACCGCGACCAGGAGCAGGCCATCTCCAGCCGACTGTGGTCCAGCGGCTACCTGCCGGGCGAGCACGCCGGCGTGTCCTTCCGCAGCAAGGGCGATCCGATCCTCTTCATCAACAACCCGCCCGGCGTGCCGGACGACCTGCGCAAGCAGACCATCGACGGCATCAACCAGCTCAACCGCCTC
The DNA here is from genome assembly GCA_903860195.1 of uncultured Opitutia bacterium. Classification (GTDB taxonomy): domain Bacteria; phylum Verrucomicrobiota; class Verrucomicrobiia; order Opitutales; family UBA953; genus UBA953. The sequence continues at coordinate 13,294 of CAIOPO010000016.1, forward strand.
AACTACGAGACCGTGGGCGACCCCGAGACGCACACGCGCATCAAGCAGTATGAGATGGCCTTCCGCATGCAGGCCAGCGTCCCGGAACTGACCGACCTCACGAAGGAGCCCGAACACGTCTTCAAGCTTTACGGCGAGGAGGCCCGCAAGCGCGGCAGCTTCGCCAACAGCGTGCTCATGGCCCGCCGCCTCGTCGAACGCGGCGTGCGCTTCGTCCAGATCTACCACAACAACTGGGACCATCACGCCAACGTCAACGGACGCATGCCCAGCCAGTGCAAGGACATCGACCAGCCGTGCCACGCGCTCATCGAGGACCTCAAGCAGCGCGGGATGTTCGACGACACGCTCATCGTCTGGGGCGGCGAGTTCGGCCGCACGATCTACAGCCAGGGCGGGCTCTCGAGGGAGAACTACGGCCGCGACCACCACCCGCGCTGCTTCTCGATGTGGATGGCCGGCGGCGGCGCCAAGGGCGGCCGGATCTACGGCGAGACCGACGAGTTCAGCTACAACATCGTCAAGGACCCCCTCCCGATCAACGACTTCCACGCGACGGTGCTGCACCTGCTCGGCTATGACCACGAACGCTTCACGTTCAAGTATCAGGGGCTGGACCAGAAGCTCACGGGCGTGCTGCCGACCAAGGTCGTGAAGGCGCTCATCTCCTGAACGGACCGGGGACCGTCCGTGAACCTGCTGGGCATCGAGGGCGGCGGCACGCGGACGACGGCCGTCCTGACGGACGCCGAGGGCCGGCAACTGGCCGAGTTCACCGTCGGCCCCGGCAATGTCCGCCTGCTCAACGGCGACGAACTGACCGCCCTGCTCCGTTCCATCCGGGAGAGACTCCCGGCTCCGCCTGACCGCATCGGCGCCGGCATGGCGGGCGTGCGCACGGCCGGGGACCGCGAACGGCTGCTGCGCGCCCTGGACGAAGTCTGGCCGGGCGTGCCGGCGGCCGTGAGCGACGACCTGCTGGTCGCGCTGGAAGCGGAGGAATGGAAGGAAGGCTGCGCGGCCCAGGTGCTGCTGCTCAGCGGCACGGGCTCCTGCTGCCTGGGCCGACGCCGCGACGGCTCCTCGGTCAAGATCGGGGGACGCGGCCACATCATCGGCGACCGGGGAAGCGCCTGCGACATCGCCATGCACGCGCTCAAGTCGACGGTCACCATCTTTGACATCGAGGCCAAGTGGCCGCGACTGGGCGCCGACATGCTGTCGGCGCTGCAGATGAACGACCCGGAGTCGCTCATCGAATGGTCGATGACGGCCAACAAGACCGAGATCGCGTCGCTGGCGAAGGTCGTGTTCGAGGCCGCCGTCTCCCGTCGCGATGAGATCGCCGTGGCGATCCTGAACCGGGCGGCCGAGCGCCTGAGCAAGGACGCCGTGAGCTGCGCCGGTCGCGTGGCCGGCCCGGACGACAAGGTGCAGGTGGTGCTCAACGGCTCCACGATCCTCAAGAACGACTGGTTCATCGAGGACGTGAAGTCGCGCATCCTCGCCGCTCGTCCGGGAACGTCCGTAGCCCCGCTCTCCCGCTCAGGCGCGTGGGGCGCCACCCGGATGGCACTGCGTGCGGGCGTCGCGAAGAGCCGGCCGTCTGAGAGCGGAGGCGTCCGGGCCGTGACCGAAGACAAGCCCTTCCGCCCCGTGTCCGCGGCGCCGACCGAAGGACGCAATCCGAAGTCGACCGGCTTCGCCGAAATGCCGCTGCCGGACGCCATCCGGCTCATGCTGACGGAGGATGCGACCATCCCCGGGCAGATCCAGAAGGAGTCCGAGCACATCGTCTGGACGGTGGAGGCCGTGGTCCGGGCCTTCGCTTCCGGCGGACGACTGATTTATTGCGGCGCCGGCACCAGCGGACGGCTGGGCGTGCTCGACGCCAGCGAATGCCCGCCGACCTTCCGCACGCCCGCCTGGCTGGTCCAAGGCATCATGGCCGGCGGCCATCGCGCGCTCTGGAGCGCGGTCGAGGGGGCCGAGGACGATGCCGACGCCGGCCGAGTCGCCATCGAGTCGCGCTCCGTCGGCGCGCATGACGTCGTCGTCGGTCTCTCCGCCAGCGGACACGCGCCCTTCATCTGGGGCTGCCTCGCCGAGGCGCGCAAGCGGGGCGCCAAGACGGTGCTAGTTTCGTGCAATCCGTCCTACCGCGACCATCCGCTGCTGGACCGCGCCATCCTGCCCGACACCGGGCCGGAAGTGCTCACCGGCTCCACGCGCCTCAAGGCCGGCACGGCGACGAAGCTCGTCCTCAACCTCATCACCACGCTCGCCCTCGCGCGCTCCGGCAAGGTCATGAGCAACCTGATGATCGACCTGAACCCCTCGAATTCCAAGCTGCGCGACCGGGCGGTCCGCATCGTGCGCGAGCTCACCGGAGCCGACGAAGCCGCGGCCCGCCAGGCGCTCGAAGCCAGCGGCTGGAATGTCAGGGAGGCCTGCGGCAGAGTCCCGGGATGACCTACATTACGGGTTGAATCCAAAATCCCCTCGCAACCAAGGCGGCCCGAGGTTGTCCTAGAGGCACCCCCATGCGTTCCCTCGCCCCCCTCCTCCTGGCCGCGGCGGCCTCCGCCGCGCCCGTCGCCTTCGACAAGCAGACGGTCACCAAGGACTTCGTCGCCGAAGGCTGCGCCGTCGCCGACTTCAACCAGGACGGCAAGCCGGACGTCGCCGCCGGCCGCTACATCTGGCTCGGACCGGACTTCAAGAACCGGACGGCCTACACGCCGGAACGCGACAACCCCACGGGCCCGAACAAGACGCCCTACAATCCCATCACCTACTCCGACTACTTCATCCAGTACGCGCACGACTTCAATGGCGACGGCTGGCAGGACATCCTGGTGTTCGGCCTGCCCGGCGATCCGGCCTACGTGTTCGTGAACCCCAAAGGCAAGGAAGGGGACTGGGAACGCCATAACATCTTCGACGTGGCCGACGGCGAATCGCCCTCGCTCTGGGACATGAACGGCGACGGCAAGCCCGAGCTGCTCTGCCACACCAGCGACGCCGTGAAGGACCCGAAGCGCAACAAGGGGCGCCACGGCGGACAGTTCGGCTACGCCGAGATCGACTGGAACAACCCCCTCGCGAAGGCGCGCTTCCGGCCGATCACCTCGAAGTCTCCGGCCAACGACCAGAAGATCTTCAAGTACACCCACGGATACGGCGCCGGCGACGTCAACGGCGACGGACGCATGGACATCCTCGAGAAGGACGGCTGGTATGAGCAGCCCGCCGACACCTCCAAGGACTCCGACTGGAAGTTCCACGCCGCGCCCTTCGGTCAGGGCGGCGCCCAGATGTACGCCTACGACGTCGACGGCGACGGCATCAACGACGTCATCACCAGCATCAAGGCCCACGGCTACGGGCTCTCTTGGTTCAAACAGGGCAAGGACGGGTCGTTCACCGAGCAGGTCATCCTCGGCAAGACCAAGGAGGAAAACTCCCATCCCGCCGGCTTCAGCCAGCTCCACGCCGTGCAGCTGGCCGACGTCAACGGCGACGGCCTCCTCGACATCGTCACGGGCAAGCGCCGCTGGGCCCACGGTCCGAAGGGCGACGACGAGCCGATGGCCGACCCGGTGCTCTTCTGGTTCGAGCTGGTCCGTGACGGCAAGGGCGGCGCAAAGTACGTCCCCCACCAGATCGATCGTGAAAGCGGCGTAGGCACGCAGTTCTGGACGGGCAAGCTCAACCAGGACGGCAAGCCGGACATCGTCACGGCCAACAAGTACGGAGTCTTCGTCTTCACTCAGAAGTGACGCGCCTCCTGGGCCCCGCAATGGGGTCAGACCCTATTGACGGGGTCTGACCCCATTGTTTTTGCACCACGGGCTCTTTGCGCCCAACCTGCCTCCGCCCCATGCGCACCCTGCTCTGCCTGCTCCTGGCCGCCGCGGCTCACGCCGCCGGCCGTCCGAACGTCCTCTGGTTCATCGTGGACGACATGTCGGCCAACTTCGGCTGCTACGGCGAGAAGACCGTCGCCACCCCCAACGTCGACCGGCTGGCCCGTGAGGGCGTGCGCTTCAGCCGCGCCTACGTGACCGCGCCGGTCTGCTCGCCCTGCCGCTCGGCGCTGGTGACGGGCATGTACCAGACGACCATCGGAGCCCACCACCATCGCAGCGGCCGCGGTGAACTTAAGATCCACCTGCCCGCCGAGGTCACCCCGACGCCCAAGCTCTTCCAGCAGGCCGGCTACTACACGTGCATCGGCAGCGGCCTGCCGGATCTCGATTTCCGAGGCCTGTCCTTCGGACAGCCCAAGGGAAAGAAGGCCAAGGCCTCGTCCGCCGCCCGCCTCGGCAAGACCGACTACAACTTCGAATGGGATCCCGCCATCTACGACTCTCATGACTGGGCCGGACGCAAGGACGGCCAGCCGTTCTTCATGCAGGTCCAGCTGCACGGCGGCAAGCTGCGCGAAGGATCCGACGCCGCACGGGCGCAGTATCGCGAGCGGGTGAAGAAGGAGCTCGGCGCCAACACCGACCCGGCGAAGGTCACGCTGCCGCCCTACTACCCGCGCGATCCGGTGCTGCTCCAGGACTGGGCCGACTACCTCGACGCCGTCCGCCTGACCGACCTGCACGTCGGCCGCGTGCTCGACCGGCTTGAAAAGGAGGGACAGCTCGCGAACACGCTCGTGATCTTCATGACCGACCACGGCATCAGCCATGCGCGCGGCAAGCAGTTCCTCTTCGAGGAAGGCGCCCACGTGCCGCTGGTGATGCGCGGTCCCGGCGTCCCGGCCGGCCAGGTCCGCACCGACCTCGTCGAGCACATCGACCTCGCCGCGGTGTCGCTGGCCGCGGCCGGCATCGGCGTCCCCGCCTGGATGCAGGGCAAGGACGTCCTCGCCGCATCGTACCGCCATCGGGAGGAGGCCTTCTCGGCCCGCGACCGCTGCGACGAGACGACCGAGAAGATCCGCAGCCTGCGCACGGACAAATTCATCTACATCCGCAACTACCACCCGGACCGTCCCCACCTCCAGCCCTGCGCCTACAAGGACGGCAAGCAGATCGTCCAGAAGCTCCGCGAACTCCACGCCGCCGGCAAGCTGCCCGAACTGTCCGAGAGGCTGCTCTTCAGCCCGACACGCCCGCGGGAGGAACTCTACGAACTGGCCGCCGACCCCTGGCAGATCCGCAATCTCGCCGGCGATCCGGCCTACGCCGCCGTCCTCGAAGATCACCGCCGTCGGCTGGATGCCAAGCTGTCCGCCACGAAGGACCCCGCCCCCGAAAGCGTGGCCATGTATGACAGCGACATGAAAGTCTACGTCGCCAAGGGGAATCCCGAAGTCGAACGCAACATCGCCCAGATGAAGAAGTGGGCCGCGGAAGGAAAATGAATCCCAACATGCGCGCGTTCCTGCTCCTCCTCGCCGCCGCGGCCGGCGCCGCCGACCGGCCCAACGTCGTCGTCATCCTCTCCGACGACTACGGTTACGCCAGCGCCGGCTGCTACGGCGCCGACCCGAAGCTGGTGCGCACGCCGGCCATCGACCGGCTTGCCGCGGAGGGACGGCGCTTCACCGACGGCAACACGACCTCCTCCGTCTGCTCACCGACCCGCTATTCCCTCCTCACCGGCCGCTACTGCTGGCGCACCAGCCTCAAGCACGAGGTGCTCGGCACCTTTTCGCCGCTCCACATCGAGCCCGCCCGCTTCAACCTCGCCTCGTTGCTGAAGGCGAAGGGCTACGCCACGGCCGCCGTGGGCAAGTGGCACCTGGGCTACGGACGCGAGAGCGACGACCCCAAGTGGCGCACCGACTACACCGCCGAACTCTCCCCCGGCCCTCTGGACATCGGGTTCGACTACCATTTCGGCGTGCCCTCCAACCACGGCGACCTCACCGGCGTCTTCGTCGAGAACCGCTTCGTGTACGGCCTGCGTTCAGGCAAGAT
>CAIOPO010000017.1 GCA_903860195.1 uncultured Opitutia bacterium
GCCCTTCGCAGGATCACCAGCCTTGGCCGACAGCGCGGTGAAACGCGCGGTCTTGGACTCGAGGGCGGCGAACTGCTCGGCGTTGAGGAGCGGAGGCGCGTCGGTGGTGCGCGCGATCCTCGCGCCCTTGCCGAGCTTGCCCCAGGCGGCGTCGCCGGCGGCGGAAACGAAGACGAGGCCGTCCGGAGCCACCTTCTCGCCTGCGAAGGTGCGGGTCATGTTCGTGCGGACCTCGGCCGGCTTGCGCTCGACGTTCCAAATCCGGTATTCCGCGAGCGCGCCCTGCGTGCCGCCCTTCGGGGTGGACCACGCGATCGTGAGACCGGGCAGGTCATGGGCGGCCGCGACCTTGGAAGTACCGGCGGGCTCGCCGTCATGGTAGAGACGGATGACGCCGGCGGAGTCGCGCGTGACGGCGACATGCGTCCAGATTCCGGGAGAGAGGGGCTTGGAGGCGACCGCGGCGTCGTGGATCTGAGCGCCCATGTAGGCGCGGAAGACGCCGCCGGCGAAGTTCAGGTCCAACACGCCCGGCGCGCCGAGGATGCTGTCATTGTTGTCCAGCTTGCCGTCGAGCCGCACCCAGGTCTCCACGGTGAAGGGCCCCTTGAGCGTGAGCCCGCCCCTGGCGACGGCGTCGTTGGTGCCGTCGAGCAGGAGCACGCTGCGGAAGACGCCGCCCAGACGGGCAGAAAGTTCGGCGAGCTCAGGACTGTCACCGAGCGCGATGGCGAGCTTCTCGGCCGCGGAGGCGTCCACCTCCGCGACGGCGACGACGCCGGCGGCCAGCGCGGCGGCCACCGTCTTCGCGCCCGTACGCGTGCCGCTGATCCCGTCGAGCACGACCTTGCGATCATTCACCGAAAGGGCCGGGTACAGCTTCATCGCGAGCGCGGAAGCCTGCGGGGCGCGGGAAGCCACCAAGGCGCGGAGAGCGAGCTGGGAGATCTCCGCCGGAGCCGCACCGATGAGCGCGGCGACCGCTTCGGGCCTGGTCGTACGAAGCTGCTGCAGACCAAGGAGAGCCTCGCGGCGCGAGTCATCGCGGGCGATGAGGGCCAGCAGGCCTTCCTCGAGTTCGAGGAGCTGGAAGCCGCCGATGAGCTGGGCCGCGAGGGCACGCTCGGCGACGCCCTGCTTGAGCAAGGCCTGCGCGGCCTCAGCGACGACAGGGCCCACCTTGGTCGCATCGAGGTCGGTGCGGAAGACGAGCAGGAGCTCGACGACGCGGTTTCGCACGGCGGCATCGGCGAGGAGCTTGCGCAGCACGGCGACGCTGGTCGGCTGATCGAGCGTCCTGGCGACGGCGAAGAGCTCGTCCGGACCGGGCGCGCGGTCCAGCTGACCGACGAGTGCGGCGACGAGCGGGGCGCCGGTCCTGGGATCGAGGGCGAGCGCGGCGAACATGCGCCCTTCCGCGGGCAGGGACTTCGCCGATTCCGAAGCGAGGAAGGCCGCGACGGCCTCGGGCTGACGCTCCAGGTACATGCGGACGAGGTAGCGCTCGAACTCACGTTCATAGGCGATCCCCGCCTTGGCGGGCTGTCCGCGCCGATCGGGCGCCATCGGTCCGTCGAGCGAGGGCTTGGCGAAGGCCATCAGGGCGCCGAGCGCGTCGGAGGATTTGGCCGAGGCCTCTCCCAGGGTCTTGATGGCGGCGGCGCGGACTTCGGCGTCGGAATCTTCAGCGAGCGCGACCAGGTCGGCGACGTGCGGCGACCAGGCGCCGACATGGCGAAGGCCGTTGACGGCCTCGCGCCGGACGTTGCGGTCCGGATCCTTCAGAAGACGCTGGCAGAGCGGGCCGATCTTCTGGTGATGTTCGCCCAGGACCCAGAGCGCCTGGATCCGCCGTGCGGCGGGAGCTGAGGCGTCACCGACGACCGCGGTCAGCGCGGAAGTCGTCGCCTCCTCCGCCGGACGGTCGGCGAGCGTCTGCCAGGCGAGATGGGCGTCGGCCGCGATCTTGGAGCCCAGGCGGGCGATGAGGTCCGCCGAAGAAAGCTTCGTGTAATCCGGGACGGCCGGCGGGACGAAGTCCCGCGGCCGGATGCGCCAGATGCGGCCGGACTGCTTGTCGCGGTCGGGGTGATTGCGGGCGACCTCGTTGTGACTGATGATCTTGTTGTACCAGTCGACGACGTAGAGGCAGCCGTCGGGCCCCATCGTCATCGCGATCGGGCGGAAGAACGGGTCGTCGCAGCTCACGAGGTCGTCGAGCTTCTCCAGGCGGTAGCCGGAGCCGGCGCGGTGCTGGCGGATTGCGTTCACCTTGGAGGTGATCGGATTGGCCACGTACATCACGCCGTCAAAGCCCTTGGGCCAGACCCCGGCGTCGGAGAGGGCGAGCCCGCTGAGTCCCGTGCCGCCCATCTTGAAGTCGGGCGCCTGCACCGGGAACTGCGGCTGGTAGGATTTGGCCAGCCGGTCGGCGCAGCCCGGATACCAGGCGTATTCATGGAAAGGGATCACGGGGTAGCCGAAGTCGTTCGCCTCCTGGATGAAGACCTCGCCCTCGCCCGTCATCGCCAGTCCCCAGATGTTGCACGGACCCGTGCTGGTCGGCTCAAAGTAACTCCCGTCCGGACGGAAGCGGGCCATCCGCGTGTTGGGGAAGTCCGTGACCTCGCCCTTGGTCGAGACGACCTTGCCGCTGTTGAAGGCCCCCTGCGCGAGCCAGAGCCAGCCCCAGGGGGCGCGCGTGAACTGGTGCGGGAAGAGGTGGCTGTCCTGGATGCCGAAGCCGGTCAGCAGGGCCTTGCGGGAGTCCGCCCGGCCGTCGCCGTCAGCGTCGCCGAGGAAGACCACCTCCCGGCCGTGCTGCACGACCGCGCCGTCCTTGTAAGGCAGGACTCCTTCGGGGATGGCGAGCCCGTCCGCGAACACGCGGGCCTTCTGCGGTCCGGCGGCGAACGGAGTGTCGAAGACGACCACCTTGTCGCGCGCCTTGGACTTGTAGAGCGCCTCGGCGGCGGCGGGATTCTCATTGGCGTCGACCGGATACTCCAGCGCCGTGCTGGACCAGGCGCGGCCGCGCTGGTCGAAGACGAGCATGATGAACTTGCCGAAGCCGTCGGACTCCTTGGCGACCAGCTCGATTTCAAAGCCGGGGGGCAGCTTGAAGAGCTTCTGCTGCTCCTCGGCCGAGCGGCGGACGCCCTCCACCGCGTTGTAACTGATGTCCCGGGCCTTGGCCTTGGGCGCCGGCGCCGCCTTGGCCTTGGGCGCGGCGGGCTTCACCGCGGGCACGGTCGCCCAGGTCGGCACGCCCGGCGTCGGCGGAAGCTCCTCGATCACGACGTCCTTCGCCTGGACCGTCGCGACGCCGCCGGAGTGCAGCTGGATGCCGATGCGGCCGTCGAGCGCGACACCGCCGTCCTTCTCGACGTAGTCCTGGGCCTGCACGCCGTTGATCCAGGAACGGATGCGGGGGCCTTCGGCGCGGATGCGGTATTCGTTCCACTCGCCCTCCTTGACCGCCGCCTTGAGGGCGGCGGCGTCCAGGACCTCGGAGATCACCCGGTTGCGCCGGCTCTCGTCGTAGATCTTGCCGTACCAGCCCGGACCATAGTCGCACTGGTAGCCGGACATCTCGGTGCTTCCGGGGACGCGCACGCTGCGGATCTGCACCCCGCCGTTCACGAATCCCGTGCCCGTGAGCCGTAGCTTCAGGGTGAGCTCGAAGTTCTGATAGGACTTTTCCGTGGCGAGGAAGTAGTTGTGCGGCACCTTCTCGCCGGGACGTCCGCCGCGGATCTCGCCCTCCTCGGCCCGCCACCAGGCGGCGTCGCCCTCCCAGCCCGCGAGGGTTCGTCCGTCGAAAAGGGAGACGGGGGCGGCGGAGCAGGCTGCGGCGAGGAACAGCGGCAGGAGGCGGAAGAGGGGCATGGGGCGATGCTGTCAGGGCGGGCGGAAGTCCTCAACCCCTGAGTCCCCTCCCCTGCGCAACCCCGCCACCGCCAAACGCACATGGCGCGGACCGCGCTTGCGTCCGGACCCGGAAGAACAAGCGTGGAAGCATGTCGGAACTCACGCTCACGCGGGACTGCAAGGCGTCCGTGATCCCCTCCGGGGACATCGTGGTGCTGGAGAGGGGCGCCGTCGTGAACGTCACCCAGGCGCTCGGAGGGAACGTGACCGTCCGCACCCCGATGGGCCTGTTCCGCATCGACGGCGGCGACCTGGACGCGCTCGGGCCGGAGGCGGCTTCCCGCTATGCGGCCGCCCCTGCGACGGCTGCGGCCGGCCCGCTGACGGAGGACGCGCTCTGGGAGTCGCTCAAGGGCTGCTTCGATCCGGAGATACCCGTGAACATCGTGGACCTCGGGCTCATCTACCACCTGGCGCTGACCGACGGCGCGAAGGGCAAGAAGGTGGCGGTGAAGATGACGCTCACCGCGCAAGGCTGCGGGATGGGGCCGGTGATCGCCGGCGACGCCAAGGCCAAGCTCGAGGCCGTGCCGGGCGTCGAATCCGCCGAAGTCGAGATCGTCTGGGACCCCGTGTGGAATCCGCGCATGATTTCAGAGGAAGGCCGGCAGCAGCTCGGACTGGAGTGAGCTCCGTCGCCGTGAACCGGGGCACGTCGCTCTACCTGCACGTCCCCTTCTGCGCCTCGAGCTGCGACTTCTGCGCCTTCTACCAGGAGCAGCCGAAGCGGGCCGACCTCGAACGCTACCTCGCCGGCGTCGAACGTGAGCTGGCGCTCGACCCTCCGGGCCGCGTCGAGACGGTCTTCTGGGGCGGCGGCACGCCCGGACTCCTGCCCGCCGAGGACCTTGCGCGGCTCGGACGGGCCGTGACGGACGCCGCGGGCAGGCCCGAGGAGTGGACGGTCGAGCTGGCGCCCTCCTCCGTGCGCGCGGACAAGCTCGCGGCGCTCAAGGAGGCCGGCGTGACGCGCGTCTCGCTCGGCGTGCAGAGCTTCGACGCCGCGACGCTCGAGGCCCTCGGTCGCCGCCACTCGCCGAAGCAGGTCGAGGAGGCCTGGGCGCTCATCGAGTCGGCCGGCTTCGCTTCCCGCAACCTCGACCTCATGTTCGCCATCCCGGGCCAGGACGAATCACGCTGGACCGAGGACCTCGACCGCGCGACCGACCTGGCGCCGGACCACGTGTCGACCTACTGCCTCACGTTCGAGGAGGACACGGCGATGTATGTGAAACTGTCCCAGGGGAAGGTGAAGATCGACCGTGAGCTGGAGGCCTTCCTCTACCGTCGCACCTGGGAGCGGCTGGCGGAGCGCGGCTACGCCCAGTATGAAGTCTCCAATTTCGCAAGACCGGGCAAGGAATGCCGGCACAACCTCATCACCTGGGAGATGGGCGAATGGCGCGGCTACGGACCCTCGGCGGCCTCCCAGTGGCGGCAGGAACGCTGGAGCAGCCCCGCCGACCTGGAAGGCTGGCTGCGGGCCGTGGCATCCGGCGCCCCGGCACGCGAGCACGTGCGGCGGCTCTCCCGGTCCGACCTTCTCGCGGACTCCCTGGTCTTCGGACTGAGGATGAACGCGGGCGTGAACCCCTTCGCTCTCGCGGAGAGATTCGGCGCCGAACTGCCCGCCGGCGTCACCACGCTCTTCGCCGACATGGTCGAGGAAGGACTCATGGAGCTCGCCGGCGACCGCTTCCGGCTGACGGCCGAAGGCCGGCTGCGGGCCGATGCCGCCGGCGTGGCGGTGCTGGAGAAGTTCACCTGATGGAATACGCCCTGGGAGCCGCGTTCTTCTACGCCTGGTCCGTGACCTGCGCGCGGCGCAGCTCGGCCCATCACGGACCCGACCTCGCGAACCTCGGAAGGCTCCTCGTCGCGCTCGTGGCGGTCGGCCTCTTCGTCGCGCTCAGCGACCGGCATCCGTTCAGCCCCGGCTGGGGCTGGCTCCTGCTCGGCGGCATCCTGGGCCTCGGCGTCGGCGACATCGCGCTCTTCCACGCCCTGCCGCGCATCGGCGTGGGGCTGACGATGCTGCTCACCCAGTGCCTCGCGGCCCCGATCGCCCTCCTGCTGGAATACGAGGCGCTGGGGCTGTCCCCCAGCGGCGTCCAGATGCTCTCCGCGCTGGTCATCCTCATCGGCGTCGGAGTGGCCCTCGGCGAGCCCGCCGAGGGCGATCCGGCCGACCGCCGCGCCGGAGTGGCCCTCGGGCTGCTCTCCGCCTTCGGTCAGGCCTGCGGTGCGGTCGGCACGCCGATGGCGGCCGACGCCTGCGCCCGTGCGAACGAGACCATGCCCGACGGCTTCGCGCAAGGGTTCGTCCGGCTGCTCGGCGGAGTGCCCGTGGTGATCCTTTTCATCCTCTGGACGGCCCGCCGCGGCGGGCTGTTCGCGCGCGTGCGGCGGCCATATGACTGGCGCGCCGCGTCCGGCTGGATGCTCATGAACGGAATCGCCGGGCCGGCGCTCGGCGTGGCCTGCTACCAATGGGCGCTCACGCAGCATGACGCCGCGCTCGTGCTCAGCGTCGTCGCGCTCACTCCGCTGATCGGACTGCTCATGCAGTGGGCCGTGGAGGGCGTCCGCCCGTCCTGGCGGCTGTGGCTGGGCGGAGCGATCGCGATCGTCGGGGTGGTGCTGCTGCGGCGGCTCTGAGGTCAGCCCGCCTCGGCCTTCCGCTCCTGGGCGTCCACCACCACGGTCGTCACCAGGTCGCAGCCGACGTTCGTCATCGAACGCGACATGTCGAGGATGCGGTCGACGCCGAGCACGACGCCGATGCCCTCGGGCGGGATGCCGAAGGTGGCGAGCAGGCCGGCGATGAGGGGCAGCGACCCGCCGGGAATGCCCGCCACCGCGACCGCGCTCAGCACGGAGAGCAGGAGGAGCGTCAGCTGCTGGCCGACGGAGAGGTCCACCCCGAACACCTGGGCGACGAAGAGCACCACGCAGCCCTCGTAAAGGGCCGTGCCGCTCATGTTCATGGTGGTGCCGAGCGGAAGCACGAAGCCCGCGACCCCCGGCCGGAGGCCGAGGACGCCCTTCGAGCATTCGAGCGCGGCGGGCAGGGTCGCGTTGCTGGAACTCGTCGAGAACGCGGTCACGAGCACTCCGCGGACGTCACGGAAGAACTCCAGCGGACGGCGGTCGGTCCAGAACCTGAGCCAGAGCGACATGGTGCCGAAGAGATGCAGCAGCATCACGGACAGGCAGCCGAGGGCGAACACGCCGAGGGCCACGAGGATGTCGAGTCCGACCTTGACCACGACGCTGTAGATCATCGCCGGCACCGCGTAAGGCGCGAGCCGGAGGGCGAGCCGGACGATGCCGGTCATGAGTTCGGAGACGAGGTCGAGGGCGGACAGCAGGCCGCGGCGGCGTTCCTCGGGCAGGCCGGCCCCGACGACTCCGACCAGCAGTGCGAAGACGATGAGCGGCAGCACGTCGCCGATGGCGCCGTTGGTGTGGCCCATGACCGCGCCGAAGAGGTTCTTGGGCATGAACATCTCGACCAGCCCGGAGAGGGTCACGGCCGGGGCGGAGGCGGCCGTGGCCGCGTGCCTGCGCGCCGCGCCGCCGAACTCCTCCATGAGCATGGCCTTGGCGCCGGCGTCGAGATGGTCGCCGGGGCGGAGCAGGTTCATCATGATCAGGCCGAGCCCGACCGCGATGGCCATGTTGAGGAAGAAGAGCGTGAACGTGCGCCCGGCGAGCGGGCCCAGCCGGTCGAGCCGTCCGAGCTGGGCGACGCCCGCGACGAGCGAGGTGAACACCAGGGGGATGACGACGAAGAAGAGCATGCGCAGGAACACCTGCCCGAAGGGGTCCAGCACGGACGTGGCGAAGTCCTTCATGAACGTCAGCGCGGCCGGCTCCCAACGGCCGGCCAGCAGCGTGGCGAGCCCGAGCAGCGTGCCGACCGCGAGGCCGATGAGGATCCGGTTGGAAAGGTTGCGGTCGGTTTCAGCCATGAGCTTGGGGTGCGTCCTGCTTACTCCGGACGCAGAAGTTTTCGATGCTAATCCAAGCGCTCCGGCCGGGCCGGACGCTTGCCACGAGGGGCGGGCGGGGTAAAATGGGCCACATGAAGAACCTCGTCATCCTCGCAGCGTCGGCATGCCTGCTGGCCCTGGCGCCGTCTCCTGCGCAAGCCCAGAACCAGCCCGCCAAGCAGTCTCCCGCCAAAAAGGAGTCCCCGCTTTCCCGGGCCGATTCCATCGTCCTGTCCAAGGTCGAGTTCAACGACCTGCGTCTGGACAAGGTCGCGGCGGAGCTCACCGCCCTGTCCGCCAAGGCGGACCCGGCGGGCGGCGTGAAGGTGGCTTACGCCGGCCCGGCTAAAGACATCCCCTCGTTCAGCATCACCATGAACGGGGTCAGTCTCGGGCAGTTGCTCAAGATCCTCACGCAGAGCGTGGGGTACCGCGCCTCGGCCAAGGACGGCGTGATCCTGCTGGAACCGCGATGAACAGGCCTCACCCGGCCTCGCCGAGCTCCCGCATCGCGCGCTCGGCGGCGAGTTCGCAGTTGAACCACATGGCGCCGGGAGGCGTCATGAGCCAGGTCTGATACCTGCCGGGGGCCTTGACGTGCTCCTGGGCCCTGACAAGGGCCGCGCCAAGCGCACGGGCCTTCTCGAGGTGCATCCGGTCACCGGTGGCGCGCCAGGCGGCCAGAAAAGTCCGGATCAGCTTGGCTGAACTGGCGCTGACCGGCGCGTAGCACCTGTACTGTTCAAGGACACAAGGCGTGATCCAACGCCTGGCCTTGGCTGAGGACCCGTCCGCACCCTGCCTCACCGGCGTCGCCGCGGGCGGAGAACCCCAGACCACGAACTGGTCCTCGGCGAATCGCAGCAGCTCGGACGCGAGCGCTGACTGCTCCGCGCTCGGACGCTTCAGATTGAAAAGGTGGATGGCGAGGTCACACGCCTCGTGCTTCGTGAGGTTCTCATAGGGAGGCACGGGGCGGACGTCCTCGAACTGCCCCTGCCAATCCCAGGTCTTGACGGGATTCGAGAGCGTCCAAGCCAGGGCGCGGTCGCGCATCGGCGAGAATCCCCGGTCGCCGGCCGCCGCCTCAAGCTCATCGAGGAAGTTGATGACGGCGGTCGGAATGAGCACGTTCGGGGCGGCCGGCTTGCCGTCCGTCGGATTGACGAACAGCCACCAGCTTCCGTCCGGCAGCTGATTCCGGCGGTAGGTCTCGGCGATGCGCACAGCGGCGTCCAGATAACGGACGTCCCCGGTGGCGGCGTGCACCTCCAGCAGGCTGCGCCCGGCGTCGGCCCCGCAGTTGGTCATGTAACGGTCGGCCGACATGTGCCCCTTCAGTCGTTCGGCGTACATCGTCGGGTGATAGGTCGGGGGATGATGGGCCCAGGCTGATTGCTCTCCGAAAGCCAGCCCGAGCATGTGGTCGGCGGCGCGGCGCGCGGCTCCACGGGCCTCTTCCGCCTTGGTCCGGTCGCCGGCGATCAGCGCGCTCCTGGCCAGCGCCGCCGCCGCCGCGCCGATGATCTTCGCGGGGTAGCGGTACATCGGGAAGTCCGGGTCGGGAGAAGGACCCTCGAACCAGCAGCGCAGATCCGGGGAGGCGACCAGGGCGGACAGCGCGCGGTCGGCGCTGCGCCTCGCGGAAGACGGCTCCTCGCCCAAGGGAACGAAGGGGCTGGCGCGATGGAAAGTTCGGCGTACCGCCGGGGGAACCGCGACGCCGGCCGCGTCCAGGCCTTCCACCACCAGTTCAGCGGGCCCCGCCGGGACCGACGTCCAGACCGGCTGCAGCGAACGCCAAGGCGCATCCGCTTCGAAGGCATGAATCCTGCCCGCCGCGTCCTTCAAGGTGAAGCGGTAGCGGACCGCGCCCGTCACCCTCGGAAGATCGAAGGCGGGCGCATAGAGGAACTGCACGGCGCGACGGTTCCACGCCGGCCGGACGCCCGGCTCAAAGGGGCGCACTGGCGTCGCCGTCTCTGCAAGCGCCCGGGCGGCGAGCATGGCGGCCTCCTCGGTTGACGGACCCGCGCCCCGGCAGGCCGGATGAGCCGAGAGCGCCATGAGCAGGGCGCAGCAGATGCGCCTGGACAGGACCATGGAGGTCATCGGCGCTTTTTAGAAGCGACCGCGTCGGACGACCACCTTAATAAGCGGTCGATGCGAAACGCACTGCTCCCCGCGCTCCTCCTGGCGGTCGCGATCCACGCCCAGGAAGGACCTCCGAAACCCAGGCAGACGCTGCCGGTCGCCTCGGAAGAGGCGGCGCTCGGCTGGAAGTCCCTGCTGGACGGCAAGTCGCTCGCCGGATGGACGGGCGACCCGAAATACTGGCGCTGTGAGGCCGGCGTCATGGTGGGCGAGGTGACTCCGGAGACGCTGCTCAAGAACAACACCTTCATCATCTGGGAAGGCTCGGCGTCCGGCGACTTCGAGCTCAAGGTCTCGTGCCGGATCTCGGCCAGGGGCAACAGCGGCATCAACTATCGGAGCGGACCCGTGGAAGGACTGCCCTTCGCGCTCACCGGACCGCAGTGCGACATCGACGGCGCGAAGCGGCACGTCGGGCAGAACTACGAGGAGCGTGGGCGGACCTTCAACGCCCTGCGCGGCCAGATCACGCGCGTCCGCCCGGGGGCCAAGGCCGAGGTCGTCGGTTCAGTCGGAGATCCGGCGGAGCTGGCCGGAGCGGTCAAGGACGGGGACTGGAACGAGTACCATGTGGTCGTCCGGGGAGGCACGCAGGTCCATCTGGTCAACGGCCGGGTGATGAGCATGGTGATCGACGACGATGTCGCCGCGCGGCGGCCCGAGGGCCGGATCGGCGTGCAGGTGCACGTCGGCCCGCCCATGAAGGTCGAGTTCAAGGACTTCAGGCTCAGGCTCCTGCCCTGAGGGCGAGCCCGTCCCAGAGGGCGATGCGGGCGCGCAGGGACGCCTCGGCGGCCGTCGCGGCCTCCTCCCACTTGCGCTCATCGTCCCCGCAGAGCAGCGACACCATCCGCAGCGAGAGCGCGCCATGGTGGCCGCCGTCGACCTCGATGTGCCGCTCCAGGTAGTAGCGGAACGTGTCGAGCCTGCCGGGATGCTCCCGGGACAGGCGGGCCACGAGGCCCGTGAACATGTCGGGGATGAGGTCCTCCCGGCCGTAAGTGAAGGCGGCGGCCACCTCGTGGACCTGCCCGCGCGCGGCGAGCGCGAAGGTGGAGGCCGAGAAGGCGGCGGCCGCGGAAGGCGCGCCGACCGACGTGAGCGCGCCGGCGTCAGGGGCCCCCGTCCGCGCCAGGCGCGCCGCCGCGAGCACCGGGGCCGTGTCCGCGCCGGCCTCGCGCATGGCGCGGAGATAGAGGTCGAAGTGCGAGGTGCGCGCGCCGTCCGGACCGACGTCGGACTCCTCTCCGCAGACGATCTCGTTGATCAGGAAACGGACTTCGGCGTCTCCGACCGGAACCCAGGGGACCTCGACGCAGGTCAGTTCGCGCTGCAGCCGCTTGAGCAGCGACATGAAGTCCCAGACCGCGAAGACGTGGGAGGCCATGAAGGCGCGGACGTCCTCCAGCGTGCCGAGCGAACCGTGCACGGGATGGGCGAGCAGCCTGTCCCTCACGGGGGCGATGCGGGCGCGGATGCGGGCGTGCCGGTCCATGCCGACAGACAGAAAAGGCCTCCGCCGCGGAAGCAAATCGGCCCTCAGGAAGGACCGCGGATCTGCCTCAGCGCCTCATAGGCGCCGATGCCGCAGGCCGTCGAAAGATTCAAGGAGCGCGCGAGGGCGTCATACTGGGGGATCTTGACCGAGCGATCGGCCCCGAACCAGGCGTGCTCCTCCGCGGAGGCGCCGGCCGACTCGCAGCCGAAGACCAGTCCGTCGCCCTCGCGATACTTGACGTCCCAATGGGCCTGCCCGGCCGAAGTGGTGAAAAGCCAGAGCCGCTCGGGGCGGCCCGGGGAGACGAGGAAGTCCGCGAACGAGCCGTGCTCGCGCACGTCGAGGCGCCGCCAGTAGTCCATGCCCGCACGGCGCAGTTTCGCGTCATCGATCCTGAACCCGAGCGGACGGACCAGATGGAGCACGCAGCCCGTGACCGCGCACATGCGGCCGACGTTGCCCGTGTTGGGGGCGATCTCCGGCCGGAGCAGCACCAGATGCAGCGGAGCGCTCACCGCCGGCGTCGCATCGCGCGGGACATCTCCCGGCGGGCCTCGCGCTCCTTGATGTCCTGACGGCGGTCATGCTGCTTCTTGCCCTTCGCCACGGCGATGAGGCACTTGGCCAGCCCGTGGGTGAAGTAGAGCTTGAGCGGCACGATGGCGCTGCCGCCCGACTGCACCTCGGAGCGGATGCGCTCGATCTCGGGCCGACGCAGGAGCAGCGGCCGGGGGCGGTAGGCCGCATGGTTGTTGTGGCTGCCGAAATCATACTCCGCGATGTGCGCGTGGTAGAGCACCGGGCCGCGGGGCGTGAGCCGCACGAAGGCGTCGGCGATGTTGGCCCGGCCGGCGCGCAGCGCCTTCACCTCCGTGCCGAGCAGGACGAGTCCGGCCTCGAAAGTCTGGCCGATGAAATAGTCACGGCCGGCCTTCGGATTGCCCACTTCGGGCAGGTCCTTCTGTTCACGGCGGGCGGCCATCGGTCAGGGGACGGCGCGGCGCGCCGGGAGCCGCATCAAGGCCTTCAGGCCTTGGGCTTGTCTTCCGGGCGGAACTCCCAGGCCAGCTTGCCCTCGATGATCTCGCGCAGGGCGATGTCCTCAGGGGAGAGCTTCTCGAAGACGTCGCCGAGGAGGTGCTTGTACTCCGGAGGCGTCTGGGTGTGGTCGGCGGTGCTGCGCAGCTGCTTCACGCGCTTGGAGACGACATTGATCAGGATGTTCGGGTCGGTGATGACTCGGCGGGCTTTCTCGAGGTATTCGTCGCGCATGGTGCTTCCCTTGAAGGGAACCACCGAACCTACGCCGCCACCCCCCTCTGGCAAGCGGTTTCTGGGGCTGCAAATGGCCTTCCCAGCCTCGTTTTCCGCGGCTATCAAGGAGACCCACCGGCATGCAGGACCCCCGATACGGAGAGACCATGAAGTCCAAGGGAGGCCTCACGCGCCTCCTGAACGCGATGAAGTACACCTGGCACGGGCTGCAGGCGGCCGCGAAGCACGAGGAGGCCTTCAAGCAGGAGCTCCTCGTGGTCATCCCCCTCTCCATCGCGGCCTGGGCGTTGCCGGGCGTGCCCGTGCTCGAGAAGGCGCTGCTGTTCGGCGTCCTCCAGCTGATCCTCGTGGTGGAACTGATCAACTCGGCCATCGAGGCGAACACCGACCACATCTCGCTCGAGCGGCATCCTCTGGCCAAGCGCGCCAAGGACATGGGCAGCGCGGCGGTCTTCCTCACCATCCTGGTCGCGGCGGCGACGTGGGCCGCGGTGATCTGGACCCGCTTCCTCTGAGTCCCAAAACGGAAGGCCCGCCGGAGGCGGGCCTTCATCCGATCCGTCCCGGGCGCTCAGGCCTTGGTGACGAGTCCGGCCTTGAGGGCCTTGACCGAGACCCACTGGCGCTTGACGCTGCCGTTGGGCTGCAGGACGCGGATGCGCTGGACGTTCGGCTTGAACGTGCGCTTGGTCTGCTTGACGAGCTGGAAGCCGATGCCGCCGCTCTTCTTGGACTGACCGCGGTGAATGATGCGGCGGCCCTTGACGGGACGCTTGCCGGTGACGCTGCAGATGCGGGACATGGTGTTTCGAGCTCCTTTGGAAGGTCGGAGCAAAGGTGGCGTGCCGTCTTTGGCAAGCGGTAAGTGGCCGGCTTTCAGGCCCTGCGCAGGGCCTTTTCCAAGCAAACCAGGCCTTGGGCGAGGATGTCCGGCGGGGTCAGCAGGCTCAGGACGACGTGAGCGCTCCCCGCAGGCATGCCGTAGAAGAAGCCCGGATGGGCCCAGGCCCCCTCCTCGATCGCCGCAAGCAAAAGCCGTTCCTCATCGACGCCCGGAGGAAGACGGACCACCGCGGTCCACCCGGCCTGACGCGGAAGGACGGCGCAACCGTTCGGTCCGGCCCAACGCCGCAAAGCCGCCTCGGAATCGGCGCAACGGAGGATCACCTCCCGGCGCAACCCGGACGCGCCGGCGAGCAGTCCGGGCAACGCGAGCTGGGCGGGCGTGCTCACGGAAAGGAAGGCGTCCGCGACATGCTCGAGCCGCGCGCAGGCCTGCCGCGCGAAATCATCCGGGCCGGCGACGACGATCCAGCCGGCCTTCACCTGGGGCGCCAGCGCGACCTTGGAAAGTCCGCTGAGCACGAAAACCGGGACCTGCCTCTCTCCCGCCCACGTCACGGCTCCGCCGTCCGCCGGGTAATCGAGGAAGACCTCGTCGCACAGGACCGCCAAGGAATGGCGGACGGCGAAGTCCCTCAGCAGGACGCGGTCCCGCTCGTCGACGAAGGCTCCGAGCGGATTGGAAGGATTCACGCAGACCACCGCGCGCGTGCGGGGGCCGGCGACGAGCGTCGCGGCGTCGATGGACCAGCCGTCGCCCGCGGGGCGAAGGCGGTATGGCCGCAGCGTCACGCACTCGAGCGCGGCCATCACTTCGAGCAGCGGGTAAGCGGGCTCCGGCACCAGCACCTCGTCGCCCGGCGAGCAAAGGAGCTTGAAGATCCAGGAATACGCCTCGCTCGTGCTGGCGCAGAGGAAAATGCGGTCCGTTCCGACCGTCGCACCCCGCTCCGAGCAGTAGGCGCGGACCGCCTCCCGGGCCGAGGGCAGGCCCCGCGGATCCGGATCCTGCCTCTGGACGCCCGGCCCCGTGAGCGCGGCGGCGAGGACCGCCGGCGGCCAGACGAATCCCGCGTTCGCCGGGTTGGAGTCGGCGAGGTCGATCAGCGGCAGCCCCTTGCCCTGACGCCGCTCCCGGGCGGCGGCCAGGGCGTTGGTGCCTTCGGCGAATGCCATCCGCTCGCTGAACATGCGGGCGAGCAAAGCGGGCCGGACCGGCGGCGCAACGGGCGATTGCGAGACCCCGCGGGCCGCACCTCCACAAATGCCGTTGAACTCGACCCCCGCCCGTCCAAAGGTGAGCCCATGTCGCTGCAAGTCGTGAAGCCCCGGGTGCGCGGGTTCATCTGCCTGACCGCGCACCCCGACGGATGCGCCGCGCAGGTGAGGTCGCAGATCGCCCACGTCCGCTCCCGCAAGCCCCTCAAGGACGGCCCGAAGTCGGTCCTCGTGGTCGGCTCCTCCACCGGCTACGGCCTGGCGTCGCGCATCGCGGCCGCCTTCGGGTCCGGCGCCGCCACCGTCGGCGTCTTCTTCGAGCGGGCCGGAGAGGGCGACAAGACCGGCTCGCCCGGGTGGTACAACACCGCCGCCTTCCATGACGAGGCCCGCAAGGCGGGGCTCAAGGCCGTGTCCATCAACGGCGACGCCTTCTCCGCCGACATCAAGGCCCAGGCCATCGCTGCGATCAAAGCCAAGATGCCCGGCGGCAAGGTCGACCTCGTCGTCTACTCCCTCGCCTCCCCCCGACGCACGGCGCCGGACGGCACGACCTACAAGTCCGTGCTCAAGCCGGTGGGCGCACCCTTCAAGGCCAAGAACCTGGACACCGACCGCAAGGTGGTGAACGAGGCCGCGCTCGAGCCCGCCGCGGGCGACGACGTGCTCCAGACCGTCAAGGTCATGGGCGGCGAGGACTGGGAGCTCTGGATGGAGGCGCTCGAGGCCGCCGGCGCGCTCGCCGAAGGCTGCCAGACCGTGGCCTACTCCTACATCGGGCCCGAAGTGACCTGGCCGATCTACCGCGACGGCACCATCGGCAAGGCCAAGGAGGACCTCGACCGCGCGGCGGCGAAGATCGACGCCCTGATGAAGCTGCGCCGCGGACGCGCGTTCGTCTCCGTCAACAAGGCCGTCGTCACGCAGGCCAGCTCCGCCATCCCCGTGGTGCCGCTCTACGTCTCCATCCTGTTCAAGGTCATGAAGGCGAAAGGCACGCACGAAGGCTGCATCGAGCAGATCCAGCGCCTCTTCGAGAAGCAGATGTACAACGGCAACGCCCTCGACTTCGACGACAAGGGCCGCGTGCGCATCGACGACTGGGAGATGGCGGAGGACGTCCAGCGCGAGGTCTTCCGCATCTGGCCGGACGTGACCACCGAGACCCTCGACAAGCTCGCGGACTTCGAAGGCTACCAGCGCGACTTCCTCGGCAACTTCGGCTTCGGCTGCGAAGGCGTGGACGGCGACGCGCCGACCGAGGTCGAACGACCCATCACGGACGCCTGACATGACCAAGGTCTTCGCCATCGCGAACCAGAAGGGCGGGGTCGGCAAGACCACCACCACGGTGAACCTCGGCGCGGGCCTGGCCCGGCTGGGCGTCCCCACGCTCATCGTCGACCTCGACGCGCAGGCGAACGCGACCAGCGCGCTCGGGCTGGAGAAGACGCCGGGGCGCTCGCTCTATCCCGTGCTGCACGGCGAGGCGGCGGCGGCGGACATGGTCGTCACGACCTCCACCAAGGGCCTCTCGCTCATCCCCTCGGAGGTCGACCTCGCCGCGGTGGAGTCCGAACTCGCGCAGGGCGAAAACTACCTGGGCCGGCTGCGCGCGGCGCTCGCGCCGCTGATCGACTCCGGCGCCCACAAGGCGGTGCTCATCGACTGCCCGCCGGCGCTGGGCATGCTCTCGATGAACGCGCTGGCCGCGTCCGACCACCTGGTGGTGGCCCTCCAGACCGAATACCTCGCGATGGAAGGGCTCGGTCAGATCGTCGGCGTCGTCGAGCAGCTGAAGGCCGCGGGCGCGGGCGACCGTCTGACGCTGGGCGCCATCATCATGACGATGTTCGACGGCCGCACCAACCTCTCGAAGCAGGTCGTCGACGAAGTGAGGAAGCACTTCCCCGACAAGGTCATGGACACGGTCATCCCGCGCACGGTCCGTCTCTCGGAGGCCCCGAGCCACGGCAAGACCATCTTCCAATACGACGCCCAGTCCCCGGGCGCCAAGGCCTACGCCGCCCTCGCCAAGGAGTTCGCGGCCAAGTTCGGCCTGAAGTGAGCCGCGCTCACTTCACCAACGTCAGCTTGGAAGGATAGCGGCGTTCGGCGTTCCACTCCCCGAGGTAGATGTCCCCGGCGGAATCGACGTACAGGTCGTGGCCGTGCACGAACACGGGCGCGTCCTGGGCGAGCGGCTGGAGCCGGCCGTCGACATACTTGGGCTCCTTGCCGCCGGGCGCGCTGAGCACCTTCTTCGTCGCCCGGTCGAGGACGAGCAGGAAGCCGGACTTGGCCAGCCGCTTGCCCTGGGCGTCCTTGCTCCAGCAAACGGCGGTATAGATCTTGTCGCCGCGGAAGAAGAGCTGACCGGCGAAGGCGCCGGGCAGGTCGATGGTGTCGACGTGCCTGCCCTCCAAGGTGAACGCCTTGACCTGGTTCTGGCTGCGCGAAGGCACCCAGACGAGCGGCCCGCGCGGGTCGGCGGCGTCGATGGAGATGCCGTGGGCGTTGCTGAGATTGGCGGCGTCCTTGGTCGGCCCGCCCCACTTCCTGAGCAGCCGGCCTTCGAATGAGAACTCGTAGACCAGATTGGAGCCGTAGCCGTCGGCGACGAGCAGCGTGCCCGCCGGCGTCCATGCGACGTCGCACGGCATGAACTTGCCGTCGCTCAGGCCGAGCTCCTTCGGCGTCGGGAACTTGCGCACGACCTTGCCCTCGGTCGTCAGCAACGTGACGCGTCCTTCGACCGGGGTGGGGTTCCATCCCTCGGCCGCCATGTGCCAGCCGGAGTCGACGTGGACCAGATACTCCGCGCCGTCCTTCGTGAAGATCTCCAGCCCGTGGCCGCCGCCGAGCCCCGCGCTGATCGAGCGCACGTGGCGTCCGTCCTTCTCAAAGACGATGAAGTCGTTCTTGGGATGGTCGGTGACGAGGTAGATGCGGCCGTCGGAGGCTTCCGCCAGGGCGTGCGCATTGACCACCGGAGCGACGGCCGGATCCGCCTTGGCCCACCCGAGGTCGAGCCGGTAACGCCATGCGCCATGACCGAGCGGCTCGGCGGCCGGGAGGACGCAGACGGAGAGGAGCAAGGCGGCGAGGCGGGGCGGCATGCGCACAGGTTGGACGTCGGGGCGGCGGCGGGCAAGCGGGAGGAGAGCGTTTGACCTGCGGCCCCTTCCGACCTCGATGAACGCATGACCGCGCGGCGTCGACACGCACTGACCGGCGTGCCCACGCACGCCCGCGCCGCCTGCGCCTGCGCCGAAGGCGCCGACCGGGCCGTGATCGTGCTGCTGGCGAGCAACCTCGGCGCGGCCGAATCGCTGGCGGAGGAGACCTCGCAGCTGCTGCGCCTGCTGGCGGGCGTCCCCGCCACCGCGCGCACCCTGACCGAGGCGGACGCCGCCGTGCCCGCTTTCGAAGCGGACTGCGACCTGCTGGGCGCCCTTTCGCTCCTGCGCCACGGCGGGCACGCCCCCGGGAGACCGCTGCTGATCGCATGCACCCCGGGGGCGCTCGCGAGGCCTTCGCCCGCGCCCGACCAGGCGACGCGCGGCGAGCTCGTGCTGCGCAAGGGGGCGGAGGTCTCGCCGCGCGAGCTGGTGCGACGCCTCGCGGAGGACTTCGGCTACTCGCACGAGGCACTCTGCGAGCAGCCCGGAGACTTCTCGGTGCGCGGCGGCGTGATCGACGTCTATCCGCTCAACGCCCAGGCGCCCGTGCGCATCGACCTCTTCGGCGACACGGTGGAATCGCTGCGCCCCTTCGATCCGGCGACCCAGCTCAGCGAAGGCGAGGCCGACGGGGTCGTCATCTGCGCGCCGGGCTCCGAAGGCCGCCCCGAGACGCCCTTCTGGACCCACCTGCCCGCCGGCGCGCTCATCGTGGCCGCGGACGGCTGCCTGGAGGATCCCGTCCTCGCCGGACTCGGCGAAAGCGCGGCGGACCTGCTCGCGCTGGAGGAGACCGATGAGCCGCCCGTCGGCTTCGGGAGCTCCGGCCTGGTGAGCGAGCCCGCCGAATCCCTGCTCATCGGCACCGCGGGCGACCTGGGCGCCGCCCGCGCCGGACTCATCAGGGCGGCCGCGTCACTCTGCCGCGACGGACGGCCGTGCCTGCTCGCGGGGGACACCGAGGGCGCCGTGGAACGGCTGACGGCCGACGTGAAGGCGGAACGTATACGGGGATTCGAGGCCCGGGTGGAACGGGCGCGCTTCGGAGCGGGCGTGCTGATCCCGCCCGGCGCGCTGCCGGGCCCGCTGCGGGCGGGGCTCGCCCTGCTCACCGAGCGCGAACTCTTCGGCCGGCGGCGACGTCCGCTCGCCTCCCTGCCCCGCCGCCGCACCGCCGTGCGCACCGAGATCGGCCGCGCCCTCGACTTCGGCGAGGTGGCCGAAGGCGATCCGCTCGTGCACGCCGCCCAGGGCGTTTGCCTCTTCCGGGGGATACGCGCCCATGAGCACGCCGGAAGGACCGAGGACTTCATCGGCCTGGAGTTCGCGGGGGGCTCGATGCTGCACCTGCCGGTGCGTGAATCGCACCTGCTGACGCGTTACGTGGGCATCGGGCGCGCCCAGCCCAAGCTCTCGAAGCTCGGCGGCGGGGGCTGGGACCGGTCCCGCAAGGCCGCCGAAAAGTCGGCCGAAGACCTCGCGGCGCAGCTGCTGGCGATGCAGGCGCAACGGTCCTCCCGTCCGGGCGACGCGCATCCGAGGGACGACGAGAGCCCCTGGATGGGCGAGTTCGAGAGGTCCTTCCCGCACCGTGAGACCCCGGACCAGTCCCGCGCCATCGCGGAAGTGAAGTCCGACATGGAACGGCCGGCGCCGATGGACCGGCTGATCTGCGGCGACGTCGGGTTCGGCAAGACCGAGGTCGCGCTGCGCGCGGCCTTCAAGTGCGTCGTCGGAGGACGCCAGGTCGCCGTGCTCGCCCCGACCACCGTGCTCGCCCAGCAGCACTTCGAGACCTTCCGCGAACGGATGTCGCGGTGGCCGGTGTCCGTCGAGCTGCTCAGCGGCTACCGCACCGCCAGGCAGAAGGCGGCCGTGCGCGCGCGGGCTGCGGCGGGCTCCGTCGACGTGGTCGTGGGCACCCACGCGCTGCTCTCGGACGGAACCTCGTTCGCGAAGCTCGGCCTCGTCGTGATCGACGAGGAGCACCGCTTCGGCGTCCGGCACAAGGAGCGGCTCAAGCGGCTCCGGACCGAGGTGGACGTGCTCGCCATGAGCGCCACCCCCATCCCGCGCACGCTCTACCTCGCGCTCGTCGGCGCCCGCGACCTCAGCGTGATCGAGACTCCGCCGCGGGAACGGCTGCCGATCCGCACGGTCGTGCGCGCCTACGACGAACGCCTGGTGCGCGACGCCGTGAGGGCGGAGCTGGCGCGCGGCGGGCAGGTCTTCTACCTGCACAACCGGGTGGAGACCATCCGCGCGGTCGCCGACCGCCTCTCGGCCCTGCTGCCCGGGGCGCGGATCGCCGTGGGGCACGGCCAGATGGCGGCCGGCGAGCTGGAGGAGGTCATGTCGGCCTTCGTCGCCGGCGAACACGACGTGCTCGTGTGCACGACCATCATCGAGACCGGCCTCGACATACCCAACTGCAACACCCTGATCATCGAGGGCGCGGACCGCTTCGGCCTCGCGCAGCTCTACCAGCTCCGGGGCCGCGTCGGACGTTTCAACCGCCAGGCCTACGCCTACCTGTTCCTGCACCGCCATGCCGCGCTCGTGGGCACGGCCGTGCGGCGCCTGACGGCGATCCGTCAGCACAACCAGCTGGGCGCGGGCTTCCGCGTGGCGATGCGCGACCTGGAGCTGCGCGGGGCGGGCAACATCCTCGGCGCGGAGCAGAGCGGCCACGTCGCCAACGTCGGCTTCGACCTCTATTGCCAGCTCCTCCGGCGCAGCGTGGCCCGGCTCGGCGGAACGGCGACGGGGCCCGAACGCTGCGAACTCGCGCTCGACTTCGTGGACCACTCGGTCGCGGCCACCGGCGTGGAGGAATCCCGGTCGGGCGACGGCGGCCAGGACCGCCTCACCGCCACCCTGCCCTCCGACTGGATTCCCGAGACGAGGCTCAGGATCGAGGCGTTCCGCCAGCTGGCCCTCGCGCAGGACGCCGCGGCGGTCGCCGAACTGCGCCGCTCGCTGCGCGACAGGTACGGCAGGATACCGCCCGAAGCGGAGGCGCTGCTCGGCATGGCCGAGATCCGGTGCCTGGCGGAGCGGAAGGAGGTGGCCTCCCTGGCGACCGACGGCGAAGTCATCCGTTGCGTCCGGGTCAGGAAAGGCATGGCGCCGGAGACCGTGAGGCTCGGCTCGAGGTTTCCCCGCTTGACCGTGCGAGAACCCCTGCGGAAACTGAAGGAACTCCGCGGCTTCCTTTCGAGGCTGGCGGCTCCCGAAGTCCGATGAAGAACCTACTCCTCCCGGCCCTGCTCATCCTGGCCGCCACCTCGGCCGCCCAGCTCAAGCCGCCGACCCTTGAGGAAGCGGCCGCCCGGCGCTGGTCCGAGATGAACTCCGACCGCATCGCGGGCACCGCCGACGGCCAGGGCATCACGATGTCCGACGTCCGCCGCCAGATCGAGCCCGTCATCGGACAGATCCGTTCGGCCGTCCGCAGCGACGCCGAGTTCGAGCGCACGGTCAAGCAGGCCGCGGACGAGATCCTGCGCAACATGGCCGACCGTCAGATCGTCCTGGCGGAATTCAGGTCGGGCACGGGACAGCTGCCCTCCAGCTACGTGGACGCCGACATCGAGGAGACCGTGCGGCGCGACTTCGGCGGAGACCGCTCCCGGTACGTGAGCTCGCTCCGGGCGGCCGGCATGACGCCCCTCTCCCACCGCAAGCTCATCGAGGACCGCATCATCTTCGACTACATGGTGGGCCAGGTGCGCCGCTCCGCCATGACGGTCTCGCCCGGCAAGCTCTCCGCCTACTACGAGGCCCACCGACCGGAGTTCGAACGCAAGGAACAGGTGAAGCTCGGCCAGATCACCGTCGCCCAGGGCGCGGCTGAGACCTTGGCCGAAGCCAAGGCGCGGGCGGACGGCTGGGCCGCCTCGCTGCGCTCTCCCGCCGCGATCAAGGAGGCCTTCACCAAGGCCGGCCTCCGCCTTCCGGCTTCGGAGCCCGGCTTCGAGGACGTGGCGAAGGCGGTCAGCACCGACGACTACGCCGCCAAAGGCGGCGACGCCGGCTGGCGGAACCTGACCGACCTCAATGAGCGCGTGGCCGGCGTGCTGCGCGGCCTCAAGGACGGAGAGACGTCGACGCCGCTCCAGTTCGACCTTCCGGGCGGCCGCGCCGTCTGGTTCATCGTCCGCCGCGGCGGCTACCGCCCCCAGGGTTTCGCGACGCTGAAGGACCCCGAGGTGCTCGCGCAGATCGAGGACAAGGTGCGCACGGCGAGCGTGCAGCAGGCCGTCAAGGAGTGGCTGGACGACCTGCGCGCGAAGCATCACGTTGAGTTCCGCTGAGATGGCCCGGACTCCGGCGTCCGTCCCTGCGGGCAGCCGGAACGCCTTCCGTTGCCGGGCCTTCCCCGTGCGCTCGGCAGGCCTGCTGCTTCATCCCACCTCCCTCGCCGGCGAAGGCCCCGTCGGGTCGCTGGGGTCCGAAGCGCGCGCGTTCATCGACGTGCTGGCGGAAGCCGGGTTCGGCTGGTGGCAGGTCTGCCCCCTCGGACCGACCGGCTACGGCGACTCGCCGTATCAGGCGCTCTCGGTGTTCGCCGGCAATCCGTACCTGCTGGACCTGGAGGCGCTCAGGTCGGACGGACTGCTCACGTCGGCCGAGACGACCGCATTGGGCCGCGGGCGCGACGCCGACACCGATTACGGAAGACTGTGGGCCCAGCTGCGCCCCGCGCTGGACCTGGCCGCCGGCCGGGCGGCGACGGCGCTGCGCCATGACCGCGAGTTCGCCGCCTTCCGCGAGTCCCAGGACGCCTGGCTCGACGCCTGGTCGCGCTTCATGGCCTTGCGCGTGGCGCACGGCTTCCGCGCCCCCGCCGACTGGGACAGGGACGCGCGTCCCGATCCGGCGGAGGCCGAACGCGCCGCCGTCCTGCAGCACCTCTTCGCCCGCCAGTTCGCCTCGCTCCGCGCCTACGCCCTGAAGAAGGGCGTCCGCATCTTCGGCGACGAGCCCATCTACGTCTCCGCCGACGGCTGCGACGCCTGGTCGCGACCCGGACTGTTCGACCTCGACGCGAACGGACGGCCTCGCGCCGTGGCCGGCGTGCCGCCCGACTACTTCTGCGCCGACGGCCAGCTCTGGGGCAATCCGCTCTACCGCTGGGACCGTCACGCCGCCGACGGCTTCGCCTGGTGGCGTGCGCGCGTGCGGCACGACCTCGGCCGCTTCGACGCCGTGCGCATCGACCATTTCCGCGGCCTGCATGACTACTGGAGCGTGCCCGCCGGAGCGGCCGACGCCCGCGGCGGGGAGTGGCTGCAAGGGCCGGGGATGGAATTCATCCGCGCGATGGGGGACGCCCCCCTGGTCGCCGAAGACCTCGGCATGCTCTCGCCCGGAGTGGAGGAGCTGCGCAAGGAGGCGGGGCTCCCGGGCATGTCAGTCCTCCAGTTCGGATTCGGCGGAGCCAAGGCCGGCAATCCGCACCACCCTGAGAACGTGACCGCGGACCGTGTGGCCTACACCGGCACGCATGACAACGACACCCTGCTGGGGTGGCTGGGCGCCGCCTCCGAGGAGGAGACCTCCGCCCTGCGCGAAGCCTTCGGCGGCGAGACGCCGTCCGTCGCGCGGCTGATCCATTCCGTCCTGGACTCGCCCGCGGTGGCGGCGTTCCTGCCCGTCCAGGACCTTCTCGGACTGGGTTCCGCCGCCCGCTTCAACTCCCCCGGCAGGCCCGACGGCAACTGGAAGTGGAGGATGACCGCGGAGGAGCGCGGACGGCTGGAATCGTCGGCGACGGACTGGCGCGGACTCCTGCTCCGGACGCGGCGGATCAGCGCGTGAACCGGCGGTACTTCGGCCGACGCGGCGTGTCGGACTCGATGCCGAGCCGCCGACGACGGTCCTCCAGGTAGTCGGCGTAATTGCCCTCGTGCCAGACCACGCGGCTGTCCCCCTCGAACGCCATGATGTGGGTGGCCACCCGGTCCAGGAACCACCGGTCGTGCGTGACGATGACGGCGCAGCCCGCGAAGCCCTCGAGGGCGTCCTCCAGGGCCCGGATCGTGTTCACGTCGAGGTCGTTGGTCGGTTCGTCGAGCAGCAGGACGTTGGCGCCGGACTTGATCAGCCGGGCGAGGTGGATGCGGTTGCGTTCGCCGCCGGACATCACGCCGACCTTGCGCTGCTGCACGTCGCCCGTGAAGCCGAAGCGCGCCGCGTAGGCGCGGGCCGGAACCATCACCTTGCCGAGGTGCACCATCTCCTGGCCGTCCGAGATCGCCGACCAGAGCGGAGCCTCCGAAGGCAGCGCGTCGCGGCTCTGGTCGACGTAGGCGATCTTCACCGTGTCTCCGACCGTGAGCTCCCCGGAGTCGGGGCGCTCCTGTCCGGTGATCATCCGGAAGAGCGTCGTCTTGCCGGCGCCGTTGGGTCCGATCACGCCCACGATGCCGCCGGCGGGCAGCGAGAAGTCGACGTCCTCCATCAGGAGCCTGTCCCCGTAGCCCTTGCGGAGCCCGCGCGCCTCGATCACCGCGCCGCCGAGGCGCGGACCCGGGGGGATCCAGATTTCCGCGGCCTTCTCCAGCTGGTTCTGGTCCTGGGTGAGCATCTGCTCGTAGGCGCGGAGCCGGGCCTTGTTCTTGGCCACCCGCGCCTTGGGCGAGGACGCGGCCCATTCGCGCTCCCGCTCCATCGAGCGTGAACGCGCCGCCGACTGCTTCTCCTCGGCCTCCAGCCGGCGGCGCTTCTGGTCGAGCCAGGACGAATAGTTGCCCTTCCAGGGGATCCCGCGGCCGCGGTCGAGCTCCAGGATCCAGCCCGCCACGTTGTCGAGGAAGTAGCGGTCGTGCGTGATGGCGATGACCGTCCCCTTGTAGCCCTGCAGATGTCGCTCGAGCCAGGCGACCGTGTCGGCGTCGAGGTGATTGGTCGGCTCGTCGAGCAGGAGGATGTCCGGCTCCATGAGCAGCAGCCGGCAGAGCGCTACCCGGCGCTTCTCCCCGCCCGAAAGCGAGGCGACCGCGGCGTCCCCCGGAGGGCAGCGCAGCGCGTCCATGGCCATCTCGATGCGCGCGTCGAGGTCCCACCCGCCCTTCGTGTCCAGCACCGCCTGGATCTCCGCCTGCCGGGCGAGGATGCGCTCCTGCTCCGCCGCGTCGTCCGTCTCGGAGACCTTCACGAACGTCTCGTCATACTCCTCCAGCAGGGCCTTCATGGGCGCGGCGGCCTGCATCACGCAGGCCTGGACGGTGAGCGTCTCGTCGAGCCGCGGCTCCTGCGGCAGGTAGCCCAGCGTGTGTCCCGGCACCCGGCTGATCGAGCCGTCGAACTCGGCGTCTTCGCCGGCCATGATCCGCAGCAGCGTGGACTTTCCCGAACCGTTGAGACCGAGGACGCCGATCTTGGCCCCGTAGTAGTAGGAGAGCGAGATGTCGCGGAAGACCGGCTTGCGCTCGAAGTGCTTCGTCACCCCGGTCATCGTGAAGATCACTTTCTCGTCGGCCATGCCCCCAGCGTCCCGAGCCCGCCGCCGGGGGCAAGCGGAACCCGGGAGCGGCCTTGACACCGGGGCCGGAAGTCCCACAGTGAGGCTCAGTCACCTTTACCGAGGTGGGTCCTGCCGGACCCGCCTTTTTTGTCCCCTCTTTCCAACCACCGCACCAAAATGAGCAGCGTCGACATCAAGCCCTTCCTCCAGTACCTCGAGAAGGAGAAGCACATCCCGCGTCAGGAAGCCTGCGACCTGATCCAGGAAGCCATCCATTCCTCCGTCGAGAAGTCCATCATGGCGGGGCACAGGGTCGAAGTGAAGGCCGACGCCGCCGCGGGGAAGCTCGAGGCCTGGCTGGTCTACCGCGTGACCGACAACGTCAACGACCCCAAGCAGCAGATCAACACCATCCTCGCCCGCGAGATCAAGTCCGACGCCGCCGAAGGCGAGGAGATCCGCAAGCCCATCGCCGTCGCGGAACTCGGACGCATCGCCGCCAAGACCACCCAGCAGCTGCTCAACCAGAAGCTCCGCAAGATCGAGAAGGACCAGGTGTTCGCGGAATACAAGGACAAGGTCGGCGACATCGTCACCGGCACCGTCCGTCGCACCGAGCGCGGCAACGTGGTCATTGAACTGGGCACGGCCGAGGCCGTCCTCACCCAGCGCGAGCGCTGCCACGGGGACGAGTTCCGCACCGGCGACCGCATCCGCTGCCTGCTCAAGGAGATCAAGGACGACCCGCAGCGCGGGCGTGAGTTCGTGCTCTCCCGGTCCGACGACAACTTCGTGCGCCGCCTGCTCCAGCTCGAGGTGGCGGAGATCGCGGACGGCACCGTCGAGGTGCGCAAGCTCGCCCGCGACCCCGGCTACCGCACCAAGGTGGCGGTCCACTCCAAGGACCCGAAGGTCGACCCCGTCGGCGCCTGCGTCGGCGCCCGCGGCGCCCGCGTCCGCAACATCGTGAAGGAGCTCGGCGGTGAGAAGATCGACATCATCCGCTGGCACGACGAGCCCCTCAAGCTGCTGGAGGAGGCCATCCGGCCCGCCCGTCCGCGCAACGTCCGCGTCGACGAATCCCGCCGCATCATCCACTTCGAGGTCGAGGACGAGGACATGCGCATCGCCATCGGCAGCAAGGGCCGCAACGCCCGCCTGACGGGCAAGCTCATGGGCTGGGGCCTCGACATCTCCAAGGCCAGCCACGCTCCGGAATCCCAGGAACAGCAGCTCGGTGAGCGCGCCCAGCGCCTGAGCGAGCAGCTGGGGCTGCCTTTCGAGCTCGTCGCCAAGTTCGTCGCGCTCGGCATCTCCGACCTCGGGGCCGTCGCCGGCGCCACCGCCGGAGACTTCGAAGGCACCGACATTCCCGCGGAAGAGATCGAGGCCTTCCTCGCCGCCATCGCCAAGGCGACCAAGTCCTGATCCGCAGCGAATTCCCTCCCACTACCCCCGAACAGACGCCGCATGACCGATAAGAAGAAGAAGCCCGAAGCCGCCCCGAAGAAGGCGGCGACGGCCCGTTACAACGACGTGGCCAAGGAGCTCGGCGTCGAGGTCAAGGCGCTGCTCGCGCTCGTCGACCAGTTCGTCGACGCGCACCCGGACTTCAAGGACTACGTCTACAACGAGGGCAAGAAGCCCGCGGCCTCGAACAACTTCCCGAAGTTCATCCGCGACGACTTCATGAAGTTCGCCGGGGACAAGCTTCCGAAGAAGGCGCCCGAGCCGGAACCGGCGCCGGCCCCCGTGGTCGAGCCGCCCAAGGCGCCCGAGCCGCCCAAGCCCGCCGCCGCTCCGGTGAAGCCCGCCGCCCCGGCGCCGGCCCCGGTGACGCCGACGCTGCGCGCCCCGACCCCTCCGCCCGCCCCCTCCCGCCCGGCGACGCCTCCCTCGCTCCCTCCCCGGCCCGCCGGCCCGAGAGCGGAACTGCCTCCCGTGGTCGTGACCACGCCTTCGGCCTCGCGGCCCTCGACTCCGCCCCCCGTGGTGCGACCGCCCGTCACCCCGGTCGTGGGCAAGCCGGCCTCGCCCGGTCCCGTGGCCCCCGGCAGCAAGGGCACGATCACCGTCCGTCCGCCGATCGTCGTGCGCGACTTCGCGATCGCGCTCAACCTCAAGCCCTTCCAGGTCATCGGCTCGCTCATGGAGCTGGGCAAGGTCGTGAGCACCACCTCCGTCATCGAGGAGGCCGACGCCCGCAAGGTCGCCGAGCGCCACGGCTTCGTCCTTGAGATCCGCCACCGCGGCGAAGGCGTCCAGCCCGTCAAGAAGGAGGAGAAGCCGAACGAGGACGATCCCGCCCTCATGTCGCCCCGGCCCCCGGTGGTCTGCGTGCTCGGCCACGTCGACCACGGCAAGACGACCCTGCTCGATTTCTTCCGCAAGACCAACGTGGTCGCCGGCGAGGCCGGCGGCATCACCCAGCACATCGGCGCCTACTCGGTGAAGTACCAGGGCGAGAAGCCCGAATACCAGGGACGCACGGTGACCTTCCTCGACACTCCGGGCCACGCGGCCTTCGCCAAGATGCGTGAGCGCGGCGCCAGCGTCACCGACGTCGCCGTGCTCGTGGTCGCGGCTGACGACGGCTTCATGCCGCAGACCGAGGAGGCCCTCAAGTTCGCCCAGAAGCACGCTGGCGCCATCGTGTGCGCGGTGAACAAGGTCGACGCCAAGGGCGCGAACGTCGACCGCGTGAAGCAGCAGATGCAGCAGCGCGGCATCACGCCCGAGGACTGGGGCGGCGAGACGATCACCAATCCCGTCTCGGCCCTGAAGGGCACCGGCATGAACGAACTGATCGAGTCCATCCTGCTCCAGGCGGAGATCCTCGACCTCAAGGCCAACCCGAAGTGCCCGGCCCAGGGCGTCATCATCGAATCCCAGATGGAGACCGGCCGCGGACCCACCGCGACGGTGATCGTCCAGAAGGGCACGCTCAAGCCGGGCGACGCCTTCGTGTGCGGCGAGACCTGGTGCAAGGTGCGGGCGCTGATGGACGACCGCGGCGGCCGTCTCAACGCCGCCGCGCCCGGAGCCCCCGCCCTCGTGCTGGGCTGGGACGCCGTGCCCGCCCCCGGCAGCCGCTTCCGCTGCGTGAAGAACGACCGCGAAGCCCGGGAGCTCGCCGAGGAGGCCGTGCAGGCCGCGCGCAAGGCGGCCGAGGCCCGTGGCGACGCTCCCGCGCCCTCCGGCCAGCCGGGCATGTCCGACCTCGACCGCCTCATGGCGGCCCTCGAGAAGGACAAGGAGAAGATCCTGCGGGTGCTGCTCAAGGCCGACGTCAACGGCACCCTGGAGGCGCTCGACGGCTGCCTCCGCGACATCAAGTCCTCCAAGGTCAGGCTGGAGATCGTCGGCGGTACGGTCGGCCCGGTGACCCAGGGCGACGTCGCGCTGGCCGAGGCCGCCAAGGCCTCGATCGTGGCGTTCGACACCAAGCTGGAGAACGGCGTGCAGGCGCACCTCAAGCGGAGCGGCGTGCGCGTCGTCTCCCATGACATCATCTACGAGCTCATCACGCTGGTGAAGGAGGCGATGGCCGAACTGCTCGATCCCGAGATCCGGGAGAACAAGCTCGGCGCGGCCGAGGTCCGTGCGGTCTTCCCGCTGGGCAAGGAGCACCAGGTCGCCGGCTGCATGGTCACCGAAGGGCTCATCCGCCGCGGCGCCAAGGCCCGGCTCGTCCGCAAGGGGCAGGTCGTGCACCAGGGCCCGGTCGAGACGCTCCGCCGCTTCAAGGACGACGCCTCGGAGGTCAAGGCGGGCTTCGAATGCGGCATCAAGCTCGGCGGCTACGACGACTACGAGGCCGGAGACGTCATCGAGGCGGTCGAGATGCTCCAGATCCGCCCCTCGCTCTGACCCATGTCCCAGCGCCAGCTGCGCGTCGCCGAACTCGTCCAGCGCGAGGTGTCCCTCGCCCTGCGGCAGGGCTGGACGGCCGAGGCGGCGCTCATCACCGTGACGCGGGCCTCGGTCACCCCCGACCTCCGGCAGGTGCGCGTCGGCTACGCGGTCTCCGGCGACGCCGCCGCGGGCAAGGCGGCGCGCGCGCTGCTGCGCCGCATCCGCGGTGAACTGCGCTCGACCGTCGGGCACACGCTGGGGCTCAAGAGCACGCCGGAACTGACCTTCGTCGAGGACGACGTCACCGGCGGAGTGGCGCGCGTGCAGGCCCTGCTGGACGAGATGTCGCGCAAGGACCGTCCCGCCGGCGACAAGGCCTGACGCCTCAGGCCGAAGGCGGACCGACCTCGGGGAAGTCCTTCAGCGCCTCGCGGATCGCGGCCGCCCGGCGGACGTCGCGGGCGTCACTGTCGAGCTCCGCGCCCGTGAGCGCCTGGATGTGGGCGGGCTGTCCCTCGATCATCAGCCGGTCGACGGCGGAACGGCGTTCCTCGGGCAGGCAGCCCATGTCGCAGGCCAGCCGGAGGTGGGAGAGCATGTTCATGGATTCGGCGCTGCTCAGCAGCCGCGCATGCCGCAGGACGCCGAGGGCGCGGGCCGCGCGGTCGGTGAACTTCTCGCCCTCCTCCGCGGCGAGACGGCGGCGGGCGTTCCGTTCCTGCTCGACCACCGTCTTGATCCAGCCGGAGAGGTGCTTCATGATCTCCTCCTCCGACCTTCCCAAGGTCTGCTGGTTGGAGATCTGGAAGACGTTGCCGGCCGCCTCGGTCCCTTCGCCCAGCCAGCCGCGGACGGCGAGCCCGTCCTGGCCGAGGCCGCGGGTGACCTTGTCCATGTGGCCGGAAAGGCAGAGCGCGGGCAGATGGAGCATGGCCGAGGCCCGCAGCCCGGTGCCGACGTTGGTCGGGCAGGCCGTGAGGTAGCCGAGCCGTTCGGAGAAGGCGAAGCCCAGACGGGGGGCGAGGGCGTCATCAAGCTGCTCGGCGAGATGCCAGGCGCTGCGCAGATGCCAGCCGGCCTTGACGACCTGGATGCGGAGATGGTCCTCCTCGTTGACCATGACGGAACAGGTCTGGTCCCGGCTGATCACGGCTGCGCCGGACTTTCCGTTCGCGAGCTCCTTCGAGACGAGATGCCGCTCGACCAGCACCGCGCGGTCGAGGTCGGAGAGTCCGGACATCCTGAGGACATGGCCGCGGCGGAAGCGCGGAAGCGCTTCGAGGGCCTTCAGGCAGCGGTCGGCGACCTCTTCGCGCTGGGCGGGCTTGGCCCAGCCGGGGAACGGAAGGCCGGCGAGGTTGCGGGCGAGCCGGACGCGCGTGCTCAGGACCACGGCCTGCTGGGCGCCGAGCATGTTGGTCAGCTCGTTCTCGGCGGAAAGGATGTCGCGGACCGACATGTTCAGGAGGTCTTCACGGAGGACTCCAGCCGGGCGATCTCATCGCGCAGCCGCGCGGCCGACTCGAAGTCCTCGGCCTTGACGGCCGCGGCCAGCTCCCGGCGCGCCGATTCGATGCGGGCCCGCAGCGTCGCCTCGTCGGGCTGAAGTCCCGCGGGGGCGCGGCCATGGTGCACGGGCTCGTGCTGCACCTTGGCGAGCAGCCCGCCCAGGGCCTCGCCGAAGACCTCCCAGCAGGCCGGACAGCCGAGGCGGCCCCGCTTGCGGAAATCGACGTCGGAAAAACCGCAGGACGGGCAGACCAGGACCGGCTGGGCGGACTGCGCGGCGAGCACGTCGACGAGCTTGAAGACGGCGGGGTCGGTGGCCCCCTTCTCCTGGGAGCATGCCTCGCAGTAATGCATCTGCACCATCTTGCCGTCGGCGATGTGGCTGACGTGCACCGTGGCCGGCTGGCCGCAGATGGCGCATTGGCGGGTGTCACCCATTCGCCACCGAGCAAAAACGGCCCTGCGGACGATGGCAAGGGCAAGCGGGGGCGGGTTTGACTTCGGCACGCGGCGGCGGCTTGATGACGGTCCGTCCGATGTCCCCCCTTCCGCGCATCGTCATCACCGGCGTGGGCCTCACCGCTCCCAACGGGAACTCGCTGGCCGAGTTCCGGGCCAACCTGCTGGCGGGCAAGGCGCGCATCGCCGAGATCGACGTGCGCCACATGGGCCGGCAGCCGGCGGGCGTCTGCGACTTCGACGCGACCCGCTGGCAGAAACGGAAGGAGATCCGGAACGGGACCCGCGTCGGCTCCATCTCCATCTGGTGCGCGCGCGAGGCGCTCGCCGACTCCGGACTGGCCTGGGATTCCCTGGACCGCTCACGCGTCGGCGTCTACCTCGGCATCACGGAGCACGGCAACGTGGAGACCGAGAACGAGATCCACAACATCTCGCAGTTCGGGAACGACACCAAGTACTGGACCCACCATCACAACCCGCGGACCGTGGCCAACAACCCCGCCGGCGAGGTGACCATGAACATGGGGATCACCGGGCCCCACTACACCATCGGCGCCGCCTGCGCGGCCGGCAACGCGGGCCTCATCCAGGCCGCGCAGATGCTCCAGCTGGGGGAAGTGGACGTCGCCTTCGCGGGCGGAGTCTCCGAATCGATCCACACGTTCGGCATCTTCGCCGGGTTCAAGAACCAGGGGGCGCTCGGATCCCACCCGGACCCCGCCAAGGCGTCGCGCCCCTTCGACCGCAACCGCAACGGCATCGTCATCTCCGAAGGCGGAGCCATCTACATGCTGGAGCGACTGGACGACGCCCTGGCCCGCGGCGCCAGGATCCTCGGCGAGATCGCGGGCTGGTGCATCAACTCCGACGCGACCGACGCCGTGCTGCCCAACCCCGACCGTCAGGCCGAGTGCATGCGCCTGGCGCTCAGGCGCGCGGGCATGTCCCCCGCCGACGTGCACCTGGTCTCGACCCACGCCACGGCGACCGCGCTCGGCGACGTGCAGGAATGCAAGGCGGTGCGCGAAGTCTTCGCGGACTGCCCGGGCACCTACGTCAACAACACCAAGAGCTACATCGGCCACTGCATGGGAGCGGCCGGCGCGCTGGAACTCGCAGGCAACCTCCCCTCCTTCGTGGACGGCTGGATCCATCCCACGATCAACGTCGAGGAGCTCGACCCGGAATGCGAAGTCCCGGGACTGGTGATCAACCGGCCCGTACAGGCCCCGAGAGTGGACGCCATCCTCAACAACTCCTTCGGCATGCTCGGCATCAATTCGGCCCTGATCGTGAAGAAATATGGGGTTGCCTGAGGGGGGACAGTCGGGTTCAAGGGAGTCCGCTGACCATGACCAAGGAAGACATCAAGAAGGTCGTTCTCGACATCATCGCCGACATCGCGCCGGACGAGGACCTTTCCTCGGTCAAGCCCGAGGTGCGGCTGCGAGACCAGCTGTCCTTGGACTCGATGGACTTCCTGGACATCGTGATGGAGCTTCGGAAAAAGCACGGGATCGAGGTCCCTGAGGCCGATTACGTCCAGCTGGCCTCCCTCGATTCCTGCGCCGACTACCTCCTGCCCAAGTTCCAGGCCAAGGCCGGGAAGTGACGCCCCACGCGGGGCTTTACTGCGACAGTCCCGACCCTAGGATATCAGGCCATGAGAAGGACCCTGCTGATTCTGGGCTGCTGCATCCCGGGACTCCTCCCGGCCGAGACGGTCATGCTGCGCAAGGCGGGCAACCCGGCGGTGGTCACTTTTGAATACATCACCCAGGACGAGGAGACGGTCATGGTGAGGATCCCGGGGCGCGACGGCGTGCTGGTCTACCGCTGGGATGAGCTCGACCAGGACCATGCCAAGACCAACAACCCGCGACTCTGGGAAGAGCGGCTGCTGCTCATCAA
Source organism: uncultured Opitutia bacterium (assembly GCA_903860195.1). GTDB lineage: Bacteria > Verrucomicrobiota > Verrucomicrobiia > Opitutales > UBA953 > UBA953. Next base: position 33,304 of record CAIOPO010000017.1, read on the forward strand.
GCCCCCTGAATCGTCCGGGATGAAGAAGAAGGCCGAAGACGACGATCCTTTCGCCGCCGCGGCCAAGCCCAACACTCCTCAGGACCTCTCCCGCAACCTGCAGGGCGAGCTCAGCGAAGGGCTCAAAGGCATTCCCGTGACCTCGGTGGCGGTCGCCTCCCGCGAATCCAACATCGACGAGCTGGTCTTCTGGCGCGTCTACGAGGAGCTGCGCAAGCTGAGCGGCCGGCCGGCGGGCTCCGAGCCCGAGATCGCCAAGGCGGCCGGCGACGACGGCGAAGAGCCTCAGTCCAAGACGAGCGGCTCCGGCCAGTCCCAGTCGAAGTCCTCCTCCAAGTCAAAGGCCACCAGTTCCTCGCGCTCCCCGGCCCAGCTGGCTGAAATCCAGGCGCGGGCGGCCAAGGCCCGGGCGGACTTTGAAAACGACGTGCGCCCCTTCACCGGAACGGGCTACCTGAAGCTCCTGTCCGACGCCACGAAGGCCAGGTTCGCCTGGGCGATGCTGCGCCGGGCCTCCGACGACCGGCGGCAGATCATCGCCGCGCTGCGCAGGCAGGATGCGGCGGCCGCGGAACTGTCCGACCGGCTGCAGGACAAGACCGCCAAAGGGGACATCGCCGTCTTCCGCAAGGCCGTCACGACCTTGGCCGACAGTCTGGAGAAAGTGACCCGTGAGGCCACGGCCATGGAATCCGGCCTGACCGCCGAGGCCCAGGCGGTCCTCGCCCGACTCCCCCGCTGAACCGCCCAGACGGGCCGGCCGCACGACGTCAGTTTCGTGCGGCCGGTTCTTAATGGTGGAGCCAATCGGGCTTGAACCGACGACCTCTTGCATGCCATGCAAGCGCTCTACCAACTGAGCTATGGCCCCTCAAAGGGGACATGGAACAAAGGTGCGGGGATGGTCACGGTCAACGCTTTTTTCCCTGTTTCCCAAGTCTCGCGTTGCCAATCGGGCCGGGCAGGATTGCCCTTCACGCGTGGAAGACAACCAGGAGCAGGAGGAGGCACGGCCGCCCGAAAAAAGGGGCGGGCTGCGCATCGAGAAGGATTTCATCGAGACCCTTCCCGTCGGCGGCTGGGACGGACCCGTCGACCTGATCGAGTCCGAGCGGGACGCGGAGAAAGCCGTGGCCTCGCTGCTCGGCGAACGCGTGCTCGGCTTCGACACGGAGACCAAGCCTTCGCACACCCGAGGGGAATACAACCTGCCCTCCATCCTGCAGCTCGCCGGAGAGAGCCGCATCTTCATCTTCCGCCTGGACCACTGCGGAGGCATCCCCCTCGCCTTCCCCCTGCTCTGCAACGAGCGACAGGCGAAAGTCGGAGTCGCCGTCCGCGATGACGTGCGCAACCTCCGGGCGCGCGCGCCCTTCGACGACCGCGCCTTCATCGACATCTCGGACCACACCAAGCGGGCGGGAGTCGAGAACACGGGCCTCCGGGCGCTGGCCGCCCATTACCTCGGCCTGCAGATGAAGAAGTCGAAGAAGGTGCAGACCTCCAACTGGGCGCGTCCGCTGGACGAGAGGCAGATCCATTACGCGGCCAATGACGCCTGGTTCAGCCGGGAGCTGTATCTCAAGCTCGAGCGGGACGGACTGATTCCTAAGTTCGGCTGAAACGGGTCAAGTCGACGACGGGCCGGCGATCCTCAGCTCCTCCACGATCCGGCCTCCGACAAGGTGCTCCTCCACGATGCGCACGATATTTTCGGGCGTGCAGCGTGAATACCAGACGCCCTCCGGGTAGACCACCGCGACGGGGCCTTCGCAACAGATGCGCAGACAGTCCGCCTTGGAGCGCTGAATCCCGCCGGGACCCGCCAGTCCCCTGTCACGCAAGGCCGCCTTCAAAGCCTCCCAGGAGGCGGCGCCCGTCCGCTCGTCGGCGCAGGCCTGCCCGCAGGAGCGCGAGCAAAGGAAGATGTGACGCCGGGTCCGATCCAAGCCGAGGGAAGCCGCGGTCGAGACGGCTTGGGATTTTAATTCACCCATGACGGGAAAATAAGACTGATTTCATTTAAATCAAACTGCTGATTAACAATGGTTTAAGGCAAAGTAAGTCGGACCATTATTTATAAACTTAACGCAACTATTTTGCATTGAAAGGGCTTGGTGTTTTTCAGGCTAACCCCCGCTATGCTGAAAAACACCCACCTCATCCTCCTCGCGGCCGCGCTGCTGTTCGGCTGCGCACACGCCCAGAACGTCCGCACCACCGGCGAAATCGGAAGCGCCCGCCTGCAAGGCCGTAGCTTCACCATCGACGGCGACTCAGGCGCGGCCGGACAAGTCGCGGAAGCCCTGAAGTCCGCCGGCATGAAGCAGGGCGAAAAAGGGCGCGCCGACTTCATCATGACCGTCGCGCGTGAAGAGCGTCCGGTCACGCGGCGCCTTCACACTGGCGGCAAGAACGGCGTGGCCTACGACCGTACGACCAACGGTCCGGTCCTGACCCTCACCGTGACGGCCGCGTCCTCCCCTGCCGTCCCCATCTTCACCGCGACGGCTGAAAATGAGGACGTCGGAGCCTTCGCCTCGGCCGCAGTCGCGGCGATGAAGCGCGAATGAGCGGACGTCAGGGTCCGGCGGCCCTTCAGGGCAGCCGGGCCCTGGGCGCCAGCAGCCTCTCGGCGAGCTCATGCCTCGCCTCCACCACCGAGGGACTGAACCATCCGGCGAAGATCACGGCGACCAGGATGAGCACGATGCCGACCCTTTCGCGCGAGGTCTCGCGCAAGGAGACCGAGGTGGCGGGGCGCTTACCGGTGAAGAAGGCGAAGTAGGCGCGGAGCATCGAGACCCCGTTCAGCAACGCGACGGCGGCCAGCAGGCCGCAGGCCCAGAGTCCATGCTGGAAACTTCCGCTGATCAGCAGCTCCATCGGGACGAAGCCGACCGTGCCCGGAAAGCCCACGACGCCGAGGCCGGAGACGAGGAAGACCAGGGCCAGGCCCGGCACTTGGTCATAATGCCCATGATGTTCGGCGAGAGACAGCCGGCCGAAACGGGATTCGAGCGCCCGCAGCGAATACCCGAGACCGGCCAGACAGAGCACCACCGGACCCCAGAGGCACAGCGAAGCGGTCAAGCCCGACAACGTGCCCGAGAGGACGCCGAACATGACGAGTGAAGTCTTGCTCAGCGCCAGGAAGGCGAAGAAGCGCCGGGCGTCGGCCTGCACGACCGCCATGCCGGAGGCATAAATGGCCGTGGCCATGCAGGCCCAGGAGCCGGACTCGAGCATCCAGGCGGGGGCGGAAGGCAGCACCAGGCGGACGGTCGCCACCACCTCCACCATCGGCAGCACGAAGAGCGAAGCCGCCGCGAAACTGGCGCGCTGAAAGAGGGACGGCATCCAGCCGTGCAGGGGGAAGATGCCTCCGCAAAGCTTGAGGGCGAGGAGCAGGAGCCCGACCGTCCAGACCTGACCGACGTCCTGGCGGACCAGCCATCCGGAGGCGAGCAGCAGGATAAACGGAGTGAAATAGAGAAGGAATACCCGGGCGGGCCGGCCACCCGACAGCAGATCCCAGGCCGGGAGCAAGGAGAACAGGGCCATCGTGCCGATGAGCATTCCGCCGTCGACGCAGCAGAAGAGCAGCGGCGTGAGCACGGAAGAAAGGAGAACGCGCACGCAGCCGGTCCGCGTGACGTCGGACTTGGCCGTGCCGAGCAGCGTGAGGAGATGGAGGAACGCCAGCACGGGGACCATCGGGGCCGCCAGCGCGTCCACGGACACCGTGCCGACCCCGGGCAGCTGGGAATCCTTGCCGGCATGCGTCAGCCAGACGCCGAGGGCCGCCGCCGTCTGGGCCCACAGCGCGGTCAGGGTCCGCGAAGCGAAGGACTCCGCGCCCTGGGCCTTCAGGAGGCTGACTGCCCCGGCCAGCGGCAGGGCCAGCACGAGCAGAAGCCACTGTCCGGATTCGACGCTCATCGGTCATCTGTCCTACCGGACCGTCCCTCCAGAAAACCGGACCATGCGCGCTCACGGGCGTCAAACCAGCGGAACAAGGCCAGGAAGGGCCGGGCCACGAGCCGGTCCAGCAGGGCGTCCAGATGTCCGCGCTCGATCGAGAAACGGTAAAGTCGGTGGCGGAGTCCCTCGGGCAGACGGTCCTCCCAGCCCGGCCGCTCGGGCGCGGGGCGTTCGCCAATCGCGTCTTCGAGCTGGTGATGGTCGTGCAGCAGGCTGGGGGCGCGGAGGAACTGCAGCGTGCGGAGACAGGCGTGTCCGAGCAGGTGGATCAGGGCCAGCCACCTGAGGCCGAGTCCGATTTCGGCGATGATCAGTCCGACCTGCGTCAAGGAGGCGAAGGCCAGGGCCGACTTGATGTCGGTCTGGACGCGGCCCGAAAGGAAGGCGACCGCGGAGGTCACGAGCCCCAGGCCCACGACCAGCGCGGAAAGCCAGGGGGCGCTGTCGAGGATCGGACTCACGCGCAGCAGGAGGAACGCCCCGAGGTGCACGGACAGCGCCCCGTAGAAGATGGCGCTCGACGGCGTGGGCCCCTCCATCGCGCGCGGGAGCCAGCCCGAGAACGGGGCCAGCGCGGACTTGCCGGCGGCGGCCAGCACGAAGAGCACGCCCAGCAGCGCGAAATGGGGCCCGATGAGCAGGGGGTCGTGCTCCGGCCAGGCGTGCCTTCCCACGATGTGGTCGAAGTCTCCGGCGCCGTTGAGCTCGTGCATGACGATGGCGGCGAGCATGAGCGCGGCGTCGCCGAACCGGTAGACGATCCAGACGCGCAAGCCGTTGCGCGGCGGAGCCGGACGGTCCTGGAAGAAGGCGATGAGGAGCACGGAGGAAAGGCCGACCATCTCCCAGCCCACGAAGAGCGTCTCACAGGTGTCGGCGAGCGAGGCCAGCAGCATCCCGAGCAGGAACACCGAGAAGAGCACGAAGAACCTGGCATACCCGCGTTCGCGGTGGAGGTAGCGGGTCGAGAAGGCGGCGATGACCGAGCAGAGGACGAACGTCAGGACCACGTAGGAGAGCGACAGGACGTCGAGGAGGAACTGGAACTTGAGATGGTAGTCCGCAGTGATGACCCAGTCACCGAGCTCGATGGCGTGCCACGGAGTGCCGGTGGCCAGCATGACCGCGCCGGCCGCAGAAGCCATGATCAGGCCGGACCATGCAACTCCCTGGATCAGTCCGCCGACCGTCCGCTCCGAGAGCGTGCGCCCCGCCAGCGCCGCGCCGAGGAAGGCGGCCAAAGGCACGAAAGGCGCGACCAGGACGGCGAGCCCGAGGAAAGTGAGGAGCTGTTCGGCGGCGGGCACGGTTCAGGCGGCGGGTGGCTTGATTTCCGCGAATTCGAGATGGTCACGCCATCCGGCGTACCATTCACGGGAGGAGGCGGCCGCAGGCAGGGCGGCCACGGCGGGACGATGGGGCTCGAAGGCGCCCTCCCGGTAGAGCGCGATCGCGCCCGTCGCGGGATCCATCACCGCGAGCTGCACCCACCGGTTGGCCACGGCCGCCCGGACGGCCGGATTGGACCGCATCACGCCGAGCACCGCGTCCTGCGAAGCCTCGACGACGAAGAGGAGCCGGAGCGGCTCATGGATCTCGACCATCTGCCAGGGCAGTCCGGTGCGAAGGTCGCTCTGGGCGCCGTCCATCACCCCGAGGAGACCGGTGATGTTGTGGGGCAGCTTGGAGCCCGAACCCCATCCGGGCGAGTCGACGTAGGAGAAATAGTACTCGAGGTTGATGCCGGAGCACACCGGCACGACCGCCCCGAGGATCCGTGAGAGCACCGGGACGCCCTCGGAGTCGCAGTCCGGGTCGTAGGAGACGAGGAAGGCCCGCCGGTCGAGGAAAAGGCCGCGGGTGCGGTCCCGTCTGCCGACGACGCAGACCGCGTTGGTGGCGTGACCCCACTCCGGCCTGACCTGCGAGAGGTCCTCCGCCCGCGCCTCCATGTGCCGCTTGGCCTCGTCGTGGTCCAGGCCGAGGGAGGCGGAGCCGAAGCGGCGGGCGCGCTCATGGGCGTTGCGGCGCGCGGCCTCCTCCACCGCGGCGCGGGCGGCGTCGAACTCCTGCCGCAGCGAGGACGGCACGCGGTCGGTGTCATAGAAGGCGAAGTCGTCCGAGGAGGTGTTGTGCATGCCGCCGACGAAGACGGTGTCCTCGGGCACCGTGAATCCTTTGGCGCGCAAGCCCGACCGGACCCTCGGGTCATTGAGGATCTCGGCGGCGGCGCGCGCGTTGGGGCCCCCTCTGCCGCCGCCGCAGGCGCCGCAGTCATGGGCGGACTCATGCGGGTTGTTCATGCTCGTGGATCCGTGGCCGAAGATCAGCACCAGCCGGGCGAACTCGGAGCGCAGGCCGAGGTCGCCGAGCAGGCGTTCGGCGATGGCGAGCCTTTCGGCGCAGCTGAAGCCATGTCCGTCCTCGTGCGGCGAAGGCGCTTCGCCCGTCCGCTCCAGCTGCAGCCGCGTGGCGGGCGGAGGCTCGATGAACCGCCCGAAGGAGGATCGAACCTTGGCGCTGAGCCGGGGGAACAGGACCTGCATGACGAGCGGCACGGTGGCGAGCAGGCCCAGCGCGGCCGAAAAGAAGGCGCCGCCGACCATGCGCCTGCTGCCGCCGTGGAAACCGCGCAAGGCCATCCCGAGCCGCCGACGGTGCGCCCGGCGGCGGTCGGCCTCCCGCTCCTGGCTCCGTTCGACGCGTTCCGAGACCCAGTGCGCGGGGCGCACCACGACGGGACAGAGCGGGACGAAATCCGCCGCCGCGGCCCCGCGGTAGTACATCACGACTCCGAAGAAGCCCGCCGCGCCGAACGTCTCGCACGCCGGGGCGACCTCCTCGAGATGCCGACGCACCGACTCCTCGCGCTCATCGATGCAGAACACGGCCTGGAAGGAGGGGCGTCCGCTCCGGGCGGACCGACGCGCGGCCGAAAGGGCGAGCGCGTCCAAGGTCTGGACCCGGAAGCGATGCTCATAGGCGAGATGGAAGATGCGCCGGCGCTCAAAGGAGGAGAAGCCCTCGATCTCGAGGAGAAGCGCCGTCCAGCCGGACGGGCTCAGACGGAACAGCGACTCAGGTGCCCAGCCCAGCACCTGGGCGAGCTGGAAGACCAGGAAGGCCCGCTGCTTGTCGCGGTCCTCGGGCGCGGCGCTGCGCATCAGCCAGAGCTCGTCGCGCAGCTCGGTGAGCGGCAGGTCGAGGCCGAGCGAATCCCGCGCTACGGCCCGCAGGGCCAGCCGCTCGAGCAGCAACCGCACCGCGAGGAACTCGACCAACGTGCCGGGAGGGACCGGACGATGAACCCGGTCGGAGCGCTGCTCGACATGCCAAAGCATCCCGGCCCAGCCCTTGAGGGCCAGCAACGAAGCCGCCACGAAGGCCTCCGTCTCCTCTTCCTGGACGCCGAGGGCGGCCAGCGAGTCGCCGAGGGATTCCTCGGGCGAAAGCCCGCGCCGTTCGATGTCGCGCAGGATCGGCCCGAGGTCCGCGGACCACCATGCGGCTGAGCCGCGTCCGTCGGCGTAGAGGCGGCAGAAGGACTTGAAGAACCCTTCGTCACGGCGGGGGAGTTCGGCGTGCGCGATGCCCTGGTCGAGGAACGCGCCGCAGAATCTGACGAGATGCTCATGGACGAGCAGGTCGCTGTCCGCGCCGCCGGCGGCGAGCAGCCGGTCGCGATGCCGGAGGGGCGGCTCGTTCACATGCACGCGCTCCGCCGCGCGGGACACGCCCGCGACGCAGACCTCCCAGAGCACGGCGAGGGAGAAGGACTCCCAGCGGGCGTCGTCCCACTCCTCCATGCGTCCTTCCTGGAAACGTCGGAAAAGGCGGGCCGCCCACTCGGGAGCGGCCTGTTCCGGAGCGGAGCTCCTGAGGCGGCACATGACCCAGTGGCGCGTCGCCGTCACCAGTCGGCGTCGGGAGACTTCGGAGACGTCGGGCCGCGCGCGGTCAAGAGCGTCGCTTTCCGCCATGAGCCAGTCCAGCTCAGGCCCCTCCCCCATCCGCAGCGGGTGCTCCAGCATGGCGAGCCTCAGTTCCCACCGGGTCGAAAGCCCCTGGAGCGTCTCATCGGAGCGGCGCCCGAGGTCCTGGCGCAGCACTTCACGGAGTTCGGAAAAAAGGATGCGTCCTCGCCGCAGCTCCTCGCGATAACGGTCCTCGGCGAGGAAAGGCTCGCAACCGAAGACCTGCGCCCCCTTCCGGACGGCGTCGTCAAAAGTCAGATTCTCAAAGGCATGAAGGGTGTTGTGGTGGATGAACACCCCGATGGGACCTTGGGCGGGCAGCAGGTGGGCGGCGCGGGCGACCGCTTCGCGGATCCGGGCGGCATGGCCCTTGGGCGGGCGGACGGACGGATCGGAGCCGGACATTTCAGGCGGACTTCCCGCCGACCGTCCTGCAGGACCTCGGCCGCCCTTCGGCGGCGGGCTTGTACCACTCCTCGCCGGATTCCTCGATGCAGACCTTGCCGCCCGTACGACCGTGGTTCTGGGCCCAGCTCTGGATCGCCTCGAAGGCGGCGTGGTCGATGTAATCCACCGCCAGGTCGACCTCGACCGAGGAGCCGGCGGGGAGCTTGGCGAGCTCGGCGCTCAGCCGCGGGACGGTGGCGAAGGTGAGCGTGCCGCGGATCTGGACCGCCTGGACGCCGCCCCTCTCGGTGACGACCACCTGGCAGAGCGAGAGCCTGCGCAGGGCGAAGAAGACGGAGACGGCCACTCCCAGGCCGACGCCGGCGAGGAGGTTGATGCAGGTCACGCCGATGACCGTGACCCAGTAGATCTTGACCTCGTTGTGGACGGTCAGGTCGCGGATGTGATGGAAGTTGACGAGATTGACCCCGACGTGCACCAGCAGGCCGGCGAGCACGGCCAGCGGAATGGCCTCGATGTAGCCGGAAAGCAGGAGCACGCTGAGCACCACCCAGACGCCGTGCAGGACAGCGGACCAGCGGGAGGCGGCGTTGGCGGCGATGTTGGCGGAGGAGCGGACGATGACGCCCGTGACGGGCAGGCCGCCGAGCAGGCCCGAGACCAGGTTGCCGGCGCCCTGGGCGGAGAGCTCCTTGTCCAGGTCGCAGCGCGCCCCGGAATGCAGCTTGTCCGTCGCCACCGCGCAGAGGAGCGACTCGACGCTGGCGATGACGGCCAGAGTGAGCACGGCGACGATGAACACGCCCCAGTCGGCGGGCAGCTTGAGCTGGGTGAACGCGAGCGCGTCGGGAAGGTCGACGCGCTTGACGTCCATCTTCACCAGCAGGGACAGCGCGGTGCCCAGCAGGACGGCGACCAGGGCTCCGGGCACGGAACGCACGGCGGGCCAGGGAATCCGCTTCCACAGGACGAGCACGGCGATGGTGACCACGCCGAGGATGGCGGCGTCGACGTTCATGCCGCCGAGCTTGGAGGGCAGCGCGATCAGGTTGCGAAGAGGCGAACTGTCCGGCGAGCCGCCGATCATGACGTGCAGCTGCGCGAGGGCGATGGAGATCCCGATGCCGGCCAGCATGCCGTGGACCACGGAGGGAGCGATGAGCAGCGCGCCTCGGGCGACCTTGAACCAGCCGAGAAGGAGCTGGACGGCGCCGGCGCAGGCGGTGGCCACGCACATGACCTCCCAGCCGAGCTGCTGAACCATGCCGAAGACGACGACGGTCAGGCCCGCCGCCGGGCCGGAGACCTGCAACGGCGCGCCGGCCAGGAGTCCGGTGACGATGCCGCCGGCGGCCGCCCCGATCAGACCGGCGATGATGGGTGCGCCCGAAGCGAGGGCGATGCCGAGCGAGAGCGGCACGGCCACGAGGAAAACCACGATGGATGCGGGGAGGTCTCGGCGGAGATTCATGGGGGTGTGCCCCAAAATGAGCATGGGCGGCAGAAGTCAACGACACCTCCACCCCGCCCCGCAAATGCGACCCCGGCTTTGCAGGGCCGTCACACGGTCACTTCAGGGCTTTCTCGATGTCCGCCCGCAGCTTGGGGTCGTCCGGTTCCACGCCGGAATCATAGCGGGCGATGAGCTTGCCGTCCGCGCCGATCAGGAACTTGGCGAAGTTCCAGCCCACGGCGCCTGGCCGGCCTGACTCCTTCGAGGTGAGCGCCACGTACAGCGGATGGGCGTCACCCTTGATGCGCACCTTGCTGAAAAGGGGGAAGGTGACCTTGAAGTTGGCGGAGCAGAACCGGCGGATTTCCTTCTCATCACCGGGCTCCTGTCCGCCGAAATCGTTGCAGGGGAAGCCGGCCACCGTCAGGCCCTTGTCCTTGAACGCCTCGTGAAGGGCCTGCAGTCCGGCATACTGCCGGGTATAGCCGCATTCACTGGCGACGTTCACCACCAGCACGGCCTTGGGCTTGCCCGCGCCGAGGGTCGTGTCCTTGCCGTCGATGTCCTTGACGGGAATGCGCAGAAGGTCGGGGGCGGCGGAAAGGGAGGTCATGGCGAACAGGAGAGCAAGGAAGCGCATGCACAACCGCTAACGCGTAACGCCTCCGAATCAAGCAACGGCGCCGATTTGACCTGACCGTAAAATCACGGTCCGCCCGCTCCCACCGCGAGGGCGAAGAGGCCCGCGATCACGTAAAGCAGGCCGAACGCGAGCATCATCAGGGTGACAAGACCCCCCAGAAGGATGCCGAACCAAGCCCTTCCGGCCCCCTGAAGGTGCGGACGCCTCTTCAGGTCGCGCAGCGCCATGATGCCGCAAAATAGCGCGAACGGCGCCGGCAGGCAGAGGACGGACAGGAGCGCCAAATAGCCCGCCGCAACGGCCCAGCCGGACCGGTTGACGGGCAGGATCATCGAAAGGGCGGCGTCGGCCCCTTCGGCTTTTTCAAGAGGCGGCGGGACGGCGGCGGACATGAAAAAGAGGCGTAAGGGATGAAGTGCTCATCCCGGCGGGAAATCAAAGCCCGCCCGGAGCGGGACGCCGCAGGGCGCACCAGGCCAACCCGATCCAGCCGGCGATGAGCAGGCTGCCGCCCAGCGGGGTGATCGCGCCGAGCCAACGCGGGCCGCCGAGGGCCATGGCGTAGAGCGTGCCGGCGAAGATCGCGGCTCCGGCGGACCAGAGTCGCGCGGGCCAAGGCGAGGCGGCGCCGACCGCGCCGACCGCGACGGCGTGCACCAGCAGGTAGAAAGTGGCCGTCTCCCACCAGCCGGCGGCTTCGGGCAGGGCTGCCAGACGCGCCTTCAGGGCGTGGGCGCCGAAGGCGCCGAGCCCGATGGCGACGGATCCCATGAGCCCGGCCAGCACGGACCGCGCGCCCATTTCAGGCGCCGGCGTCGGCGGCGGGCTTCTTCTGGGTGAACGTCAGGCCCTTCTCCCCCACCCCGACGATGACGGGCTCGTCCTTGTGGAAGTCGCCACGGAGCATGGCCTCCGCCAACGGGTCCTCGAGGTGACGCTCGACGGCGCGCCGCAGAGGACGCGCGCCGTACTTCTCGTCCCAGCCGTTGTCGACGAGGTAGACGCGGGCGGGCTCGCTGACGACCAGCTTGATGCCGAGGTCGAGCAGCCGCTTGGCCACCTTGGCCACCTCGATGTCGACGATCTTGGACATGTGCTCCTTGGCGAGCTGCTGGAAGATGACGATGTCGGTGAGACGGTTGAGGAACTCCGGTTTGAAGGCCCGCTTCGTCTCGTCCATGATGCGTTCCTTGAGCTTCTCGTAGTCGCGGGTCGCGTCGGCGTTGCCGAACCCGAGCGAGCTGCTGCGCTGGAGGACGTCGGCGCCGACGTTCGAGGTCAGGATGATGATGGTGTTGCGGAAGTCGACCGTACGGCCGAGCGAGTCGGTGAGGCGTCCGTCCTCGAGCGCCTGGAGCAGCAGCTGGACGACGTCCGGATGCGCCTTCTCGATCTCGTCGAAGAGGACGACGGAGTAGGGCTTGCGGCGCACGGCCTCGGTCAGCTGGCCGCCTTCGTCGTGGCCGACGTAGCCGGGAGGCGAGCCGATGAGCCGGGAGACGGTGAACTTCTCCATGTACTCGGACATGTCGATCTGGATGACCGCGTCCTGCTCGCCGAACATGAGCTGGGCGAGCGAACGGGCCAGCAGGGTCTTGCCCACGCCGGTGGGGCCGAGGAAGAGGAACGACCCGATGGGGCGGCGCGGATCCTTCAGGTCGGCGCGCGAGCGGCGGAGGGCGCGGGCCACGACCTCGCAGGCGCGGTCCTGGCCGATGACGGAGCCCTGGAGGTCCTTCTCGAGCTCGAGCAGCTTCTGGGACTCCTTCTTCTCCATGCGGCCGACGGGCACGCCGGTCCAGTCGGCGACGACGTGGAGCATCTCGTCCTCGCCGACCTTGACGCGCTTCTCGTCGCGCTTCTTGCGCCATTCCTCGAGCATCTTCTCGCGGCGGGCCCGGAGCTTCTTCTCCTGGTCGCGCAGGTTGGCGGCGTCCTCGAACTTCTGGTTGCGGGAGGCCTCGTCCTTCTCACGGATGACGCGGTCGATCTCGGCCTGGGCGGCGTCGAGCTCGGGCGGCAGGTTGAGCGAGCGGATGCGCGCGCGGGCGCCGGCCTCGTCCATGACGTCGATCGCCTTGTCGGGCAGGTGGCGGGAGGTCACGTAACGGTGCGAAAGCCGGACGGCGGCCTCGAGCGCGGCGTCGCTGTATTCGCACTTGTGGTGGTCCTCGTACTTCTGGCGGATGCCGCGGAGGATGAGGATGGCGTCCTCGGGGGTCGGGTCGTCGACCTTGACGGACTGGAAGCGGCGCTCGAGGGCGGCGTCCTTCTCGATGTGCTTGCGGTATTCGGCGAGCGTGGTGGCGCCGACGCACTGGATCTCGCCGCGCGAAAGCGCGGGCTTGAGGATGTTGGAGGCGTCCATCGCGCCCTCGGCGGCCCCGGCCCCGACGATGGTGTGCATCTCGTCGATGAAGAGGATGACGTTCTTGGCGCGGCGGATCTCGTCCATCACGCCCTTGATGCGCTCCTCGAACTGGCCGCGGTACTTGGTGCCGGCGACCATGAGGGCGAGGTCGAGGGTGATGACCTTGCGGTCGAGCAGGATCTCGGGGACGATGCCGGAGGCGATCTCCTGGGCCAGGCCCTCGACGATGGCGGTCTTGCCGACGCCGGCTTCGCCGATGAGCACGGGGTTGTTCTTGGTGCGGCGGCAGAGGATCTGGACGACGCGGCGGATCTCCTCCTTGCGCCCGATCACGGGGTCGAGCTCGCCGGCCTTGGCCAGTTCGGTCAGGTCACGCCCGAAGGTCTTGAGGAGCGAGAGCCGCTCGCCGCGACCCGGGCGGCCGCCTTCCTCGGACTTGCGCGAGGGAGGATCCTCGCCCTGTTCCGACTCGCCGGAGGAGTCCCCTTCGGCGGACTTCGACTCGGAGTCGCCCGAGGCGGAGGTGTCGATGTCGGACATGATCTCCTTGCGGCAGCGCTCGAGGTCGACCTCGAGCTGCTGGAGCACGCGGGCGGCGACGCCCTCGCCCTCCTTGAGCAGGCCGAGCAGGATGTGCTCGGTGCCCACGTAGGCGTGACCGAGATTGCGCGCCTCCGTGGCGGCGTGGGCGAACACCTTGTTGACGCGGGGAGTGAGCGGGATGGCCTCGGGGCTCTTGGCCTCGTCGGGTCCGGGCCCCACCTGCTTCTCGACGGCCGCGCGGACGGTCTTGAGGTCGAGGCCCATGCGGCCGAGGACGTTCACGGCGACGCCGTCGCCGAGCTTGATCAGGCCGAGCAGGATGTGCTCGGTGCCCACGTAGTTGTGGTTGAACCTGCGCGCCTCGGCGCGCGCCAGCTCGATCACCTTGCGGGCACGGGGCGTGAAGTTCTTGTTGTTGTCCTTGTCCATGGGCTAGAGGGGTTGTTAGCAGGGACTATGCCCGGGAGAACGGCGGGTTCAAGCGTGACCCCCAACTCCGTCGGGCGGTCGGCTTTTCCCTTTGCCAGCCCAGCCGGGCCGCTGTTTGTTGGGTGGCATCAAGATGGGCACCAGCATGCAGGAGGCCGCCGAGGCCCTAAAGTCCGTCCTCCGGACGCTCAAAGGACGCAAAGCCGCCGTTTTGGGGCACATGCGCCCGGACGGCGACTGCATCGGCTCGCAGGTCGCCCTGTGCCGCATGCTCACCGCCGCCGGCGTGGACGCCGTCTGCGTGAACCGGGACAGGGTCCCGCCCAATCTCAGCGCCTACGCCAGGGGGGTGACCTTCATCAGAGGGTCGGATTACGGCGAGAATGACCGTCTGGCGGTGGCCGTCGACTGTGCCGATGCGTCACGCATCGGGACGGAACTGCTCGCCCGGTTCCCCGAAGGACTGCTGGGCAACGTCGATCATCATGCCTCCAATCCCGGCTACGCCGTCCACAACGCCGTGGTGAAGGACGCGGCGGCCACCTGCCACGTGCTGGCCGCCTGCGCCGAAATGATCGGGCTGGAAGTGGACGCCGCCACGGCCAAGGCGCTCCATCTGGGCATCCTCACCGACACGGGACGCTTCAGTTACTCCAGCGTTTCGCCGGAACTGCTGGAACTGACCGCACGGCTGCTCCGCAAGGGTGCCGATCCGGCGGAGGCCAACTTCCGGGTGTTCGAGCAGGAGTCGCGGGGCAAGCTCGCCCTGACGCAGCGCTTCCTTGCCAGCCTGCGCTTCCACGACGGCGGCAGGATCTGCTCCGGCGAAATCCGTCAGGCGGACTACGCCGCCACGGGCACGACGAAGGAGGACAAGGAGGGCCTGGTGGAGTTTCCGCGTTCGGTGGAGGGCGTCGAGGTCGCGGTCCTGCTCGAAGAAGGGGCGGACGGCATCCGCGGCAGCCTCCGGGGGCGCGACCCCCGCCTGCGGCTCGACCAGCTCGCGGGCAAGCTCAACGGCGGAGGACACATGCTGGCCGCCGGCTTCAACATGCTCGGCTGCAGCCTCGACCGCGACCGCGACCGCATCATCGGGCAGGTGATCGAGCACGTCCGCGAACGCGCCGGAAAATGAGCGGGCAGGAGAACGGACCGGAGGGCGTCCTGCTCGTCGACAAGCCGCAGGGCTGCACTTCGCACGACGTCGTCGACAGCGTGCGCCGGCTCTACCGCACGCGCCGCGTCGGCCACGCGGGCACGCTCGACCCCATGGCCACGGGCCTGCTGATCGTCCTGGTGGGCAAGGCCACCAAGTGCTCGGACCGCCTGATGGCCCAGGACAAGGAGTATCTGGGCGAAGCCACGCTGGGCGTGGTGACGGACACCCAGGACGCCGAAGGCGCCGCCGTCGAGACGCACGCCGTCCCGGAGATCGCGGAAGCGCAGGTGCGGGCGGCCCTCGCGGCGATGGTCGGCGACCAGGACCAGGTGCCGCCGATGCACTCGGCCAAGAAGGTCGGGGGCCGGAAGCTTTACGAGCTGGCCCGGAAGGGCGTCGAGGTCGCGCGGGAGCCTCGCGCGATCCGCGTCTCGGAATTTGAACTGCTCGCCTGGGAAAGCCCGCGCATCCGCTTCCGCGTCAGATGCAGCAAGGGCACCTACGTGCGGACGCTGGCGCATGACCTCGGCCGACGCCTCGGCCCCGGCGCGCACCTCTCCATGCTGCGTCGCACCCGCTCGGGGTCGCTCGACGTCAACGCCGCGGTCACCTTGACGGCGCTCGGCGCGCTGGACGCCGAAGGGCTCGCCGGCCGACTCATCAGCCCCTCGGGGCTTCTTCCCCAGGAATGACCGGCCGCCCCCTGCATCTCGCCCTCGGGGCGTTTGACGGCGTCCACCTCGGACACCGAGCGGTGGTGCGCTCAGCCCGAGAGGCGGCAAGGGCGCAAGGCGGCGCGGCGTGGGCGCTGACCTATGAACCGCACCCCAGCCGGTTCCTGCGGCCGGAAAGCCCGGTGCCGACCATGCTGACGCCGAAGCAGAACGAGGACAGGCTGCTGGAGGCCGGCGCCGAAGCGGTGCACCGTCAGAAATTCGACGCCGAACACGCGTCCATCGAAGCGGCCGACTTCCCCGCCTGGCTCCGGCGCACTTTCCCGAACGTCCGCTCCGTCCACGTGGGGGAGAATTTCCGCTACGGCAAGGGGCGCGCCGGAAACGGCACGACGCTCGCCGCGCACTGCGGGGCGGCGGGCATCGAGGTCCGGACGGTGCCGGCGGTGCGGCTGGCGGATGACGCCGTGAGCAGTTCACGGATCCGCCGCTGCCTCGCGGACGGCGAACTCGATATGGCCAACGCCATGCTGGTCCGCCCTTACGAGGCGGAGGGCTGCGTCATCGCAGGACGTCGCCTCGGACGCACGATCGGCTTCCCGACCGTGAACGTCCCCTGGGAGCCGGAATTGCGCCCGGCCTTCGGCGTCTACGCCGCGGAAATCATCCTGCACGGCGAAGCCCTGCCGGCCGTCATCAACTACGGCCTCAGGCCGACCGTCGAGACCGGCCCCACTTCACCGCTGCTGGAGGCCCACGTTCTGCGCGGCGGAGCGCCGAACGCAGGCGACTTCGTGAGAGTCCGCTGGATGCGACGCATAAGGCCGGAGCGGAAGTTTCCCGACCTGACCGCGTTGCAGGCCCAGATCGCGAAAGACACGGACGCCGCCAGACGGGCGCTCGGCCTGCTGAGCTGAGTCAGTCGCGGGCGTTCAGCCTGGCCCGCGCCCAGAAGAACAGGACATTCCAACCGCCCAGCCCGGAAAAGGCGAACAGCGGCAACTCGCCCTCAGTGCCGCCGTTCACCTTGACGATGAACCACCCGGCGACCGCGAGGACATCGCCGATGAGCAACAGCCAGACGGCCTTGTTCGAACGGATGAACGCTTCCAAGTTCAGATGCTTTGGGCGAACTTCTGGATGATGCCTCCGAAGGCGCCGTTCGAGAAGAAGACGACGCAGCGCGGCGTCCGGTCGGACTTCACCAAGGCGGTGAGCTCGGCGAACAAGGCGTCATTCGAAGCCGGCGCGAAACCCTGCTTGCCGGCGGCGGTGATGGCGGCGGCGACGCCGGCGCTGTCAAAACGCTCCTCACCGAGCTTTTCGGCGCGATGCGGCGGAGCGAGGAAGGCCACGTCGGCCTGCTTGAGCGCCTCACGGAAGCCGTCCTGCATCACCTTGCGGGCGGCGGTGTTGCTGCGCGGCTCGAAGCAGGCGACCAGACGCCGCCCGGGGTAACGGGCGCGCAGCGACTCCAAAGTCAGGTCGAGGGCGGTGGGATGGTGCCCGAAGTCCTCGATCACCGTGAGCTCCGGGCGGTCGACCAGGACCTGCTGACGTCGCTGCACGCCCTGGAAGCCGGCCAGCGCGTCGAGCCTGAGACGGGTCGGATCCCGGGAGTCCAGCAGCAGGCCGGCGGAGACGGCCGCCATGGCCGCGTTGCGGGCGTTGAAGAGACCGGGCAGGGCCCACTTCACCCTGCCCCACTCCCTGCCCTTCCAGAGCAACGTGAAGGAGGAGCCCTCCGCCGACTCGCGGAAATCGGCGATGACGGCGTCGTTGCCGGCGCCCGTGCCCACGCGGACGACCGGAGCCCATGAGACCGGGCCGACCAGACGGGCGACATTGGCGTCGTCCCCGTTGGCGACCACGACGCCGTCGCGGGGCACGATGCGGAGGACGTGCGAGAAGGTGCGCAGGACGTCCTCGAGGTCGCGGAAGATGTCCGCATGGTCGAACTCGCAGTTGTTCACGGCGAGCACGTGCGGGAGATACTGGATGAACTTGCTACGCTTGTCGAAGAAGGCCGTGTCATACTCGTCCCCCTCGATGACGAAGGGGCCTCCGCTGCGCCCCGGGTGCGAGGAGTCCGGCAGGTCGCGCGGCACTCCGCCCACGAGCCAGCCGGGCTCGCCGCCGTTGGCCTTGAGCAGCACCGCGGCCATGCAGGTCGTGGTCGTCTTGCCGTGCGTGCCCGCGACGACCAGATTGCGCCGGTCGCACAGGAGCCGCGTGCGCAGCAGTTCGGGCAGGGAGACGTAGGCCTGGGAGCGCTTCTCCAGCAGCCATTCGACCTCCGGATGGCCGCGCGAGGCCACGTTGCCCACCACCACGAGGTCGGGCCGGAGCTTTTCGAGCCGGGCGGCGTCCCACCCCTCCAGGATCTCCACGCCGGCGGCGCGGAGATGATCCGACATCGGGGGATAGGCGCCGACGTCGGAGCCCATGACCTCATGACCGAGGGCGCGCATCAACAGGGCCGCGTTGCCCATCGCGGTGCCGCAGACGCCCATGAAGTAGATGCGCATGCGGCCAGATAAAGAGCGGCCGGGGCCGGGTGCGAGCCGACAAATCCGGACAAGGAAAAGGGGCCGGCTCGCGCCGGCCCCTTGACCGCACGGGCGGGACCTCAGGCCACCCGGCCCAGGTCGCCCAGATCGGTGGAGTGCGGGTGGTTCCGCTTCTCCTTGTCCAGCCGATGCCGGCGGCGGAGCTGGCGGTCGACCTTGTCCACGAGCACGTCGATGGACTTGTAGAGGTCCTCGGATTCCTCCCGGACGACGATGTCCGGCCCCGGGACCTCCAGGCGGATCTGGGCGCCGAATTCACGGCTGCGGTCCCGGCTGCGGGCGTGGATGAGCTCGACGTGCACGCGGACGATCCGCGGGTTGTGGCGCAGCAGTCTTTCGACCTTGGCGCACACGGTCTCCTTCAGGGCGTCCGTGAGTTCCATGTGGACTCCGGACACCAGTATCTGGGCCTTGTTCATGCGGGTTGTGTTGAGGTTCTGGGCGGTCCAATCTGCGTCCATGCCCGCACCGTCGACCGTCACGGCCTTCATCCGGAACTTCTCCTGCGTGATCGTCACGGGCGGTTCGTCGGGCATCGGACGCGCGATTGTCTCGCGCATCCATGAGCATGCGCCGAATCTCCCCGTCTTCAACCTGTCGCGTACGCCGCCGCCCCCGGGCTCAATCCAGGGCAACCTGACTCATGTAACCTGCGACCTCACGCAACCGGCTGCCATCGAGCAGGTTGCCGAGGGATTAAGGCGCCTAATGCCGCGAGAAGGGCGGATGCTACTGGTTAATAACAGCGGATTCGGGTCCTACGGGGAGTTCCCGGCGCCCGGCGTGGCGAGAAACTTGGAGATGATCGACCTGAACGTGCGCGCGGTCGTGCACCTCACGGGCCTGCTCTGGCCGGACCTGCGCGCCCGCGGCGGAGTCGTGGCTAACGTGGCGTCGCTGGCCGGCTACCAGCCCACGCCGCTCATGACCACTTACGCCGCGACCAAGGCGTTCGTGCTCAATTGGAGCGTGGCGCTCGACGCCGAGGCGCGGCCGCACGGCGTGCGCTGCGTGGCGATCTGTCCCGGGCCGGTGTCGACCAACTTTTCAAAGGCCGCGGGCTTCGCCTCCTCGACCGGACTGGGCGGGCAGAGCGCGGAAGCATGCGCCGAAGAGGCCTTGGACGCGATGGCGGCGGGAGCGCCGGAAAGAGTGACGGGGCTGCGTCATCGACTGCTGAGCGTGCTGTCGGCGCGCCTGCCGAAACCCTGGGCGGCGGCGATCGGACTTCGGATGATCCGTCGCCTCCGGCTGGACCGGCTGCTGAAACCGGCCGACTAGGAGGCGCCGTCCAGAAGCTCGCGCGCGTGCGCGAGCGCCACCTTGCTGCTGCGGTCGCCGAGCATGCGGGCCAGTTCGGATTCCCGCTCCTTGCGCCGGCCGTGGACCGGGTCGATGGCGACCGCGGTGGTCCGGGCGTCCTGGGTCTTGGTGACGACGAGGTGCGAATGTCCCAGCGCGGCCACCTGGGGCAGGTGGGTGACGCAGAACACCTGATGCCCGCCGCCGAGCGCGGCGAGCTCTCGCCCGACCTGGGCGCCGATCTCCCCTCCGACGTTCGCGTCGACCTCGTCGAAGACCAGCACGGGGGTGCGGTCGACGGCCGCCAGGACGGTCTTCAGCGCGAGCATGACGCGGGCCGCCTCGCCGCTGGAGGCGATCTGATCGAGCGGGAGAAGGTCCTGTCCGGCGTTGGGGCAAAAGAGGAACCTGACGGCGTCGGCGCCGTCCGGTCCGAGTTCCGCGGAAGCCACATCCACCCGGAGGTCGGCCTTCTTGAAACCGAGTGAGCCTAGCATCCTGCGGGCGGCGGAGGCCAGCTTCTCCGCGGCCTTGGTCCGCGCCGTGCGCAGCGCTCCCGCCTGACCGCGGAGAACCTTCTCCAGCGCGGCCGCTTCGGCCCGGACGGCGGCGACCCGGGCCTCGACGTCGCCCTGGGACGCGAGGCGACGACGAAGGGCTTCGCGACGCTCGCGGACGCTCGCGGCGTCGGGACCGTGCTTGCGCCGGAGTTCCAGCCAAAGGTTCATGCGGCCCTCGAGTTCCGCCACGCCCTCCTCGTCGACCGAGAGCCCCCGGGCGAGCCGGGAGAAATCGGACCGGAGGTCGTCGGCCTCCGCCGCGAGCGAACGGAGCCGGTCACGCAGGGCGGCGGCCTCCGGATCGATGCGCGCCGCGTCCTCCGCCGCCTTGAGCAGCCTGGGCAGCACTTCTCCGAGTCCGTCCGACCCGAGGCCGGCGTCGAGCTGGGAGAAGAGCGCTGAAAGTTCCTGGGCCCGCGACGCGCGGCCGTGCTCACGCTCCAGCCGGACCACGGCCTCGTCCGAAAGGTCGAGCGAATCCATGCGGTCGAGCTGGGAACGGAGGAACGTCTCCTCGTCTTCCGACAGCCGCTCCGCGCCCGTCGCCTCATCGGCCTCGCGCAGCAGCGCCTGCCGGCGCCGCCAGCCTGCGCGGTATTCGTCCAACCGGGCGCCGAGACCGGCGTGCAGATCGAGCATCTCCATCTGCGTGGCGGGCCGCATGAGCTTCTGGGGCTCACCGGGTCCGTGGAAATCGATCCAGATTTCGCCGAGCTTCTCCAGCTGGGCGAGGGTCGCCGAACCGCCGTTGACGGAGATGCGGCCCGCCTTGGTGGCGTGCACGGAGCGCTTGAGGATGAGAAGCCCGTCGTCGCAGGCGGGCAGGTCCAGCTCATTGAGCAGCGCGGCGAAGCGCGGGTCCTCCCCGCATTCCAGCTCCGCCTCGACCGCGCACTCCTCCGCACCCTTGCGGACGATCGTCCTGGGGGCGCGATTGCCGGCCAGCAGTGAGAGCGCGCCCAGCAGCACCGACTTGCCCGCGCCGGTCTCGCCCGTGACGACGGTGAAGCCGGGGCCGAGCGTGAGCTCGGCCCGGTCCATGAGGGCGAGGTCGCGGATGAGAAGGCGGCGGATCATGCGGAAGGACGGGCTCCGAAAAGGGCGGAGCCCACGCGCAGACAAGTCGAACCCGCCGTGACCGCGGATTCAAGGTCTCCGCTCATGCCCATGGAAAGTTCGGGCAGCGACACCCCGAACCCTTGCGCGAGACGGTCCCGGCAGAGACGCAGTTCGGAGAAGGCGCGGTCGGCCACGGCCATGTCATCGGAAAGGGGCGCCACCGCCATGAGCCCCCGGACCTTGAGGGCGGGCCAGGCGAGCGCGGCCTCAAGCACCGCAGGCGCCTCCTCCAGTTCGCATCCGAACTTCGCGGGATCGCGTCCCGAATTGACCTGGATGAGGACCTCCCGGGTCAGACCGGCCTCGGCGGCGAGTCGGCCCAGCCGGGCGGCCAGTTCGGCGGAATCAACGGACTGGATGACGTCGAAAGTCTGCAGAGCCGCCTTGGCCTTGTTGGACTGAAGGTGCCCGATGAGCTCCCAACGCAGCCCCGGGGGGCAAAGCGGACGTTTCTGGGCGGCCTCCTGGACGCGATTCTCGGCCACGGCGGGGAACCCGAGCGCGTGGGCGAGCGCCGCGAACTCCGCGGGGTGCGTCTTGGTGACCGGAAGCACCCTGACCGAGGCCGGATCCCGGCCCGAACGTGCGCAGGCCTCACGGACCCTGCCCATCAGCACGTCCAGACGGCTTTTGAGCTCTTCAGGGGTCGGCATCCTGTCGAAACAGGGGAGCAGAACCGCGAGGGAGTCAACGCGGCGGGAAGCCCGGCCGAGCGTTTGATTAGGAAAACTACACTTGAACCCATTTCCCATTAGTTTAATTAATCTGACCGCCCTTTCTCCGTCATGCACATCGAGAATCTCAAGATCTTCCGCGACCTGGTGGACAACGAAAGCTTCTCCAAGGCCGCCAAGCTGAACGACATCACGCAGTCCGCGGTCAGCCAGCAGCTCCGCTCGATGGAGAAGCATTTCAACGTGCTGATCGTGGACCGCAGCCAGAAGCAGTTCAGGCTGACGCGGGAGGGCCGGAGCCTCTATGAGGCGGCGAAGGACATCCTCAACCGCTACGAGCAGGTCCTCAGCGAGATGCAGGAGATGCGCAAGGTGGTGAGCGGCACGGTGCACGTCTCCACGATCGTCTCCATCGGCCTGCATGAGCTTCCTCCGCACGTGAAGAGCTTCATGCAGGAGTTCCCGCACGTGAACGTCCGGGTCGAGTACCGCCGCTCCAACCTCGTCTACGAGGACGTCGTCTCGAACGCGGTCGACTTCGGCCTCGTGGCCTTCCCGCAGAAGACTCGCCAGATCGAGATCATCCCGCTCATGGAGGACCAGCTGGTGGCGATCTGCTCACCGCGGCACAAGCTCGCCGGCAAGCGCGAGATCGAGCTCGCCGACCTCCAGGGATGCAAGTTCATCGGCTTCGACCAGGACATCCCCACCCGCAAGGCGCTCGACCAGTTCTTCCGCGAGCAGCGCATCGAACTGGAGCCGTCGATGGAGTTCGACAACATCGAGACGCTCAAGCGCGCCGTCGAGGTGGACGCGGGCGTGGCGCTCGTGCCCGAAGGCACGATCCGTCAGGAAGTCGAGCAGGGCACGCTGGTGATGCTGCGCCTGCGCGACCGGCGCGTGGCCCGGCCGCTGGCCATCCTTCACCGCAAGGGACGCGTGCTGACGCCCGCCATGAAGCGCTTCATGGCGCACCTGCTCAACAGCGCCGGCGGCAAGAGTCAGGCCTGAGCCGCGGGCCGCCGGACGGCGCGCAGCGAGAGGGCGAAGGAGGGCAGCGCCGAGGCGAGCAGCCACCCGAGGCCGCTCCACAGCAGGGCTTCCGAATCAGGGCTCCGCAGGGCCGTTCCGGCAAGGCCCCACCACAGCAGCGCGCCCGCGAACGGCTCCCAGGCCCGGCGGATCGAGGCGCGGGCCAGGGACCAGGCGCCGGCGAGCGCGGCGCAGATGCCGGCGGCCACGGCCGAGCTGAAGGCGCCGAGCGCGAACCGGGCGTAAAGCACAAAGCCGCAGGCGACCAGCAGGGCGAGCAGCACGGCGCCCCCCACCCTGCGGGTCTCAGGGATGACGGACAGAGGCAGCCGGTTGGCCCGGAGGTAGAGCGCCGACGCCATCACCGCCATGAGGATCGAGAGCGACCAGACGTAGGCGAGACCTGAGACGGGGATGGAGTAGGTCGCGATGGCCCACTGGGCGAGAAGGCATTTGGCAAGGATGAGCGACCAGAGCGCGCCGAGACGGTCGAGCACGACGGCCTCCCGGTAGGCGCGCTCGACCGAGAGCGTGAGCTCGGCGCCTCCGCCCGGGGGCAGCGATGTCAGCGGCGAGTTCAAGGCGTTCAGGAGACCCAGAGCCGGAGGCTGCGGATGGCGTCGGCCACCTTGGCCGGGACCTCCCGCTCCCAGCCC
>CAIOPO010000018.1 GCA_903860195.1 uncultured Opitutia bacterium
CGGAACATGCGTTCGTGCAGGCCTTTCCCGCCCTCGACGGAGTTGCCGTTGATGAGCGTCGTGCGGATGACCGCCGCGTGCTCCCGTCCCGCCCTGAGCGCGCCGACCTCGCCGGCCGCTTTCGTCCTGCCGTAGCAGGAGAGAGGGGAGGGGGTGGAAGTGTGGCCGTAGCGCCCGGAGACTCCGTCAAAGACCATGTCGGTCGACACGTGCACGAGCTTGGCTCCGACGTGGAAAGCGAGCTCCGCGAGGCGCACGGGGAGTTCCGCGTTCAGCACTCGGGCCAGATCGGGCTCCCGTTCGCATCCGTCGACCGTGGCCAGCGCGGCGCAGTTCACGACGGCCTCAGGGAACTCCTCAAGCATCAGCGAAGAGAGTTGGGTGAAGTCCTCGAGGTTCATCCTCAGCGCCCTGGTGACGCCGGGGATGACCGGCTCCTTCGACCTTCCGATGGCGATCACCTGGTGGCCGCGACGGATGGCGGAAAGGGCGGCCTCACGGCCGAGCAGACCGGTCGCCCCCGTGACGACGAGCTTCATGCCGCAACGTGCCACGCCTGCGCCACGCTGGCAAGCGGGATGAGCCCGCACTTGCCAATCACGTCCGCCCTAGCATTGGTGTCCTGCGAGATGGCATCCTATTCCGAACTGGCCAACCGGCCCGTGCTCACCCAGCCGGTCTATGAGGCGGGTCGCCCCATCGAAGTCGTGGCGCGCGAGTTCGGACTCGACCCTGCCTCCGTCATCAAGCTCGCCTCCAATGAGAACCCTCTGGGACCGTCGCCGCTGGGACTGGCGGCCGCCCGCAAGGCCCTGGAGAACTTACACCTCTATCCCGACGGTGGCTGCACGTTCCTCCGGGAGAAACTCGCCGCCAAATGGTCCCTCCGGCCCTCCAACTTCGTCATCGGCAACGGATCCAACGAGGTGATGATCCTCCTGGCGCAGGCGTTCCTGCGGCCCGGAGACGAGGTCGTCTTCGGATCCCAGGCGTTCATCGTCTACAAGCTGGCCACGCTGCTCTTCGGCGCCACTCCGGTGGAAGTGCCGATGCCGGGCTTCCGCCATGACCTCGCCGCGATGCGCGCCGCGGTGACACCCCGCACCCGCATCGTCTTCCTCGCCAGTCCCAACAATCCGACCGGCGGCACGGACTCGCCCGAGGAGATCGTCGCCTTGGCCCGCAGTCTGCCCGAGGACGTCATCTTCTGCCTGGATGAAGCCTACGCCGAGTATCTCGACCGCACCGCCGACCTGCGCCCGCTGATGGCGGAGGGAAGGAAGTTGGTCGTGACCCGGACGTTCTCCAAGGCCTACGGACTTGCGGGACTGCGCGTCGGCTACCTGGTCGGGTCCGAGGAAGTCTGCGGGCTGATCAACCGCGTCCGGCAGCCGTTCAACGTCAATCTGCCCGCTCTGGCCGGCGCCGAGGCCGCCCTTGACGACGCCGAGTTCCTTTCCCGTTCACGGCGGGCGAACGCCGAGGGCGTGGCCCAGCTGTCCGACGGCCTCAGGCGCCTCGGCTTCGAATTCATCCCCGGGCACGCGAACTTCCTTGCGGCGAAGATTCCCAATGCGGAGGAGGCCTTCACGACCCTGCAGAAGGCCGGCGTCATCGTTCGTCCGCTCAAGGGATACGGCATGGGCGGATGGCTCAGGCTCACGGTGGGGACGCCTGCCCAGAATGAGAGGCTGCTCTCCGAACTTTCGAAGTTCCGCTGATGGACTACGAAGCCGTCATCCGAGAGATCGTCGCCAAGGACCCCAGGTATTCTCCGCAGGCCTATGAGCTGGTGCGTGCCGCTCTTGATCACTCCCAGAAACTGGTCCACGGAGAGCCCAAGAAGGGGAAGTCCAAGGACAACCGTCACGTGACCGGCCAGCAGCTCGTGGAGGGCTTCCGCCAGCATGTGCTCGAGACTTACGGCCCCGTCTCCTACCGGCTCATCGCGAACTGGGGACTGAAGCGCAGCATCGACGTCGGCCACGTGGTGTTCAACCTCATCGAAGCCAAGCTTTTCGGAAGCTCCCCTGAAGACAGTCTGACCGACTTCGAGGACGTGATCGACTTCAAGGAGGCCTTCCAGAAGCCCTTCGAATCGGCCGAACCTAGGCGCTGATGAACGCGATGCTCCTCACCTCGGCGCAGCCGGGGAGGGCCCGGATCTTGGCGAGCATCGCACGCTCATGAAACTTCGCCTCGGACCGCACCACCGCGTTCTCGCATTGGACGGTGAGCTTGCCGCCCTCGAGGACCTTCAGAGGCGCGCACCTGCGCGCCAGCCGCGACGGCAGCAGTTCCGCCCAATGGGCCACGATGGCCGTTTCGGGCACAGGACGGTCAAGCCGGAGCTTGCTGACCGCCTCCCGGACGGCCTCGTCGATGGTCTTGATTGGGCGGTCGGACGAACGGCTGCGATCCTTGGGCAGCCCTGAAAGCTCGGCCAGCAGGTTGGCCACGGTCCGGGAGAACTTCCCGCTGGAGCGCCCCTGCGTGAGGATGGCACGTACGGCCAGAGGGACGTCTCGGAGCGTGGCGGCTGACAGGCAACGCTCCGGCGCCGCGCCGCCCAGGAGCATGCCCGTGGCTCCGGAGTCACGGGCCGCCTCGGCGTCCTCCTTCGTGCTGTCTCCGACGTGCACAAGGGTGGAGATCGGCACGCCCAGCGACTTGGCCGCCCCGCTGAAGGCCGCAGGGTCGGGCTTGGCTTTCCCCGTCTCGTCGGAAAGGAAGACGTCGTCAAAGAAAGGCGTGAGCCCATGCCCGTCCATCACGGCTCGCATCCTTCCGTCGGCATTGGACAGCACGGCCGTCTTCAGGCCGAGGAATCGCACGGCAGCGAGGGCCTGCCTGGCGCCCGTGCTGAGCCGCCATGCCTCGGGCCGTCCGAAGGCCGACCAGCAGGCCTCGAAGACGGCCTGCCGACGTGATGGGGGCAGTGTCGGACCGAAGCAGCGCACGACCACGTCGTGCCAGAATTCCTTCACCGGCTTGGTTCGGTCGGCCGTACGGAAAGCCAGCGGAAAGTCCCTCTCGAGACGGAGCGGATCACATTCCACGCCCAGCTCCTTGGCGCATCGGGCATAGACCGCGCCGACGGAGGGCTTGGGATGCAGCAGGGTGCCCGCCAGATCGAAAGTGACTGCCTGTACCTTGCGCATCACCGCGCACAATGCCGCGGCTTGTCAGACGGTCGAGAGCGGTTAATGAACATTTTATGCACCGACTGCCGGCCTGCCTGATCGCGTCTCTGACCCTGCTTGCCTGCGGTTGCGCCACGCCCGCCCAAACCCGCCATTTTCACGTTGAGCCAGCAGTCGCACGCCTCCCGGCGCAGGACGATCTGGCGCCTGCGATCCACGACGAGGCGGTGCGCGGGGGCCGTTCCGCGGGCTGGACTGACTCCGCATCGCCCGCTGAAGCCTGGGTCAGGATGAGCTTCCTCTGGTCGGAGGACTCCGGTGCCACGCCCGGAAAGGTCCGTCTCGTCTGCCGTTGGTCCGCTGCGGACGGCCGATCGGGCGAAGCGACCGAGGGGCTCGCGATGTCCTCGCATTTCTGGACAGCGTCCCGGGCGAGCGACACGGCCGCGAGGATCTGCGCCGGAATTCTCAGGGACCTTTCGCCTGGCGCGCCCGGACCCGCTCGCTGATCTCCTCCAGCAGGCGGGTCAGCTCCGGCATGTCGACTCCGGCGGCGACACCCCGTCGGAGAGGTTCGGCCCAGATGCCTTCGACTTCGACGTCACGGCCCTCCACGTAGTCGATGAGACTCGAGGGACGGTAGGGGCCCATGCCCGCGGTCACTTCGAACTGCCATTCGATGTGCCGTCGGTCGAAGGGACAGCCGTTGGCCTCGGCCGCCGCCGCGACCTCCAGCATCAGCTCGTGAGCGCGCCGCCTCAGGGCGCGGTCGGCGAGGATGCGGTCCGTGCTCAGCCCGCCGCCCGCGATGGCCAAACCGTTGAAGGGGATGTTCCAGCAGAGCTTTTTCCAGAGCACGAGGTCCAACGAGGACTCCGTCCGGCAGTCGACTCCGGCGGCGGAAAAGGCGGTGGCGCAAAGTTCGGCCGCGGGACCGGCCGGCCCCCGGGCCGAAGCCATGCGGACATGCCCCGGCAGCATGTTGCGGACGGTGCCGTCGGGCAGACGATTGATGCAGACGAAACAAAGTCCGGCGACGACCCGGTCCGCCTCCGCCGAACGCATCAGCGCCTCCACGTTGCCCATGCCGTTCTGCAACGTCAGGCAGACCGTGGTCGGTGCGAGCAAGGGACCGAGGAGCCGGGGCAGGGAATCGTTGGCGGTGGCCTTGAGCGAGACGATGACGAGGTCGCACTTGCCGATGGCTGCGGTGGAGTCGTGGGCCCCGGCCAGTGGCGGACGGAACCGGCCGGAGGCGTCTTCCAGCACCAGGCCTTGGCGGTTGATCTGCCCGGCGCTCCGTCGGGTATGAAGGTGCACTTCATGGCCGGACCGTGCGAGCAGGCCTCCGTACCAGGACCCCACCGCGCCCGCGCCCACGACCCCGATCTTCATGCGCCGGTCGGCCTCCGCCGGACGGAGGAGTGCTCGGCCTTCGGAAGACGTCCGGGATGGTCGAGCGTGTAATGGAGCCCGCGGCTCTCCCGGCGTTGCAGGGCGCATTCGACGATCAGCTCGGCCACTTGGATGAGGTTGCGGAGCTCCAGCAGCCTCGGCTCGACCTTGAAATTCCAGTAATACTCCCTGACCTCCTCGGCGAGGGTGCCGATGCGCGTGCGGGCGCGCTGAAGTCGCTTCGTGCTTCGGACGATGCCGACGTAGTCCCACATGGTCCGACGCAGCTCGTCCCAATTGTGCGTGAGCACCACCCGTTCGTCCGGATCTCCGGCGGAACCGTCGACCCATCCGGGCAGTTCAGGCCATTCCCCGCTGAATCGCGCGACTTCGGCCCGCGCCGCCTCCGCGCCGTCATGGGCAAGCACGACGGCTTCGAGCAGCGAGTTCGAGGCCAGACGGTTGGCACCGTGGAGTCCCGTGCACGCGACCTCCCCGACGGCATAGAGGCCGGGAAGGGTCGACCTCCCGCTGAGGTCGGTGGCGACGCCGCCGCAAAGGTAATGGGCCGCGGGCACGACGGGCAGGGGTTCACGGGCGGGGTCGAAACCGGCCTTGAGGCAGGTCTCGTGGATGTGGGGAAAGCGCTGGGCGAACCCTCCATGCCCCACCTTGGTGGCGTCGAGCAGGACGTGCGGAGCGCCGGTTCGCTTCATCACCGCGTCAATCGCCCGGGCCACGACATCGCGCGGGGCCAGGTCGCCCTGGGGGTGGAAATCCGCCATGAAGGCCTTGCCGGAGAGGTCCTTGAGCACGGCGCCTTCACCCCTCACCGCCTCGGAAATCAGCGCACGGCCGCCGTCGGGGGCCTTCAGGGCGGTCGGGTGGAACTGGACCATCTCCATGTCACGCACCTCTGCGCCGGCCCGGTAGGCCATCGCGACTCCGTCCCCGGTGGCGATGTCCGGATTGGTCGTGAACTGGTAGACCTGCCCGACGCCGCCGGTGGCGAGGACCACGATCTTGGCGGCCATGGTACGGACCGTGCCGGACCTCGTGTCGAGCACGTGCACCCCGAGCACCCGGTCGTCCTTGCCGCCCATGGGCGTGCGAGCGTCGAACTTCGAGCGCGTGATGAGGTCGATGGCCAGATGATGCTCGAGCATGCGAACCCCCGGGGCGGCGGACACCGCCCGCAGCAGGGCCGACTCAATCGCACGTCCCGTCATGTCCCGGGCGTGAAGGATGCGGCGCTTGGAATGGCCTCCCTCGCGTCCCAGGTCGGGGCGTCCGTCAGGACCGTTTTCAAAACGCACTCCCCACTGAATCAGCTCGGCCACCCGCGCGGGACCGCGCTCCACGATGTGCCTCACCACGTCGACATCGCAAAGACCGTCGCCGGCCGCGAGGGTGTCCTTGACGTGACTGTCGAAATCGTCGCCTCCGTCCGTGACGCAGGCGATGCCGCCCTGGGCCCAGTTCGTGTTGGATTCGGATCCGGTCTTCTTGGTGATCACCGCGATGCTCATGCCCATCCGGGCGAGGCTGAGCGCGAAGCTCAGACCGCCGATGCCGCTTCCCACCACGATGGCGTCATGCCGTTCTGACATGGAAAAAGTGCAAGTTACCTCCTCGCCGCCGGGCAACAAGTGCGGATTTGACGCGCGTAATCGCTTCCGCTACCCACGAAGCAGTGGAAATAGCGATCATATTGGCGTGCTGGCTGATGGTGGGGCTCTTCGAGCTGTCGGAGATGTCCATCGTGTCGTCCAACCGCCGGCGTCTGGCCAGACTGGCGGAGCAGGGGAGCAAGGGCGCCGCCCAGGCGCTGGCCCTGCTGGCCAATCCTTCGAAGTTCCTGTCGACCGTGCAGGTGGGACTGACATTCGGCAGCATCATCGCCGCCACTTACGGAGGCCAGCCGCTGGCCGTCAGGCTGTCTCCGCTGCTGGCGCAGGTTCCCGTCGCATGGATCGCGGAAAACGCCGAGGGCATCGCCCGTGGCGGAGTCTCGTTCCTCATCGGCTCCCTCACCATCGTCTGCGCCGAGATCGTCCCGAAACGGCTCGGCCTCGGCAATCCTGAGGCCCTGGCCGTGGCCGTCTCGAGACCGATGTCCCTGATGGCCGCCTTGGCTTCCCCGTTGGTCTCCGCCCTCAGCTTCCTCGCCGACATCATCCTGTTCGCCTTCGGCAAGAAGAACGCCGACGAGGACAAGATGTCCGAAGACGAACTCCGGATGATGGTCGACCAGGGCATGGCTTCGGGCGTCCTTCACGCCCATGAGCACCGCATGGTGCATGGCGCGCTGTCGCTCGACCAGGTGACCGCCGAGAACCTGATGACGCCCAGCAACCGGGTCGTCTGGCTCAACGTCAACGACGGTGACGAGGTCAACTGGCGCAAGATCGTCGCCTCAGGGCACACGTGGTTTCCGGTCTATCAGGGCACGCCCGACCGTCCGCTGGGCGTGGTCTCCGTGAAGCGCCTCTGGGCGAATCTCTCCCTGACCGGAACGGTCACGATCAAGGACGTCCTCACCGACCCTCCGACGGTCCCGCCCGGACTCACCGGCACCGAGCTGCTGGAAAGGTTCCGCCGGGACCGCATCCATCTGGCCGTGGTGACCGACGAGTTCGGCCGCGTGCGGGGAGTGGTCTCCCTCAATGACGTGCTGGAGTGCGTCATGGGCGAACTGCCCAACGAGGCCTCGGCGCTCCGTCAGAACTCACGGCCGGTCCGCCGCCGTGAGGACGGCAGCTGGCTGGTCGACGCCTCGGTCTCGCTCGATGATTTCCGCGAGGCGACGGGCGTCATCGGCAGGTTCCCCGACGAGGGACTGGGACGTTATACGGTCATCGCCGGCTTCCTGATGCGCTCACTCGGACGTCTCCCGCAGGAAGGCGACAGGGTCGAGGCGCTCGGCCATGTCTTCGAAGTGGTGGACATGGACGGCCACCGCGTCGACAAGGTGCTGGTGATGCCGAAGGCGGCCCCAGCCGTCTGAGTTCAGAGCCTAACGGGCAGGCCGGCCGACCTGAGTCTTTCCTTGGCCTGACGCACGGTGAAGGTGCCGAAATGGAAGATGCTGGCGGCCAGGACCGCGCTGGCTCCGCCGTCCCGCAGCACTTCGGCGAGATGGTCGAGGTTGCCGGCGCCGCCTGAGGCGATCACGGGCACTTCGACGGCCCGTGAGACCGCGAGGTTGAGCGGTATGTCGTAGCCCGAGGCGGTTCCGTCACGGTCCATGCTGGTCAGCAGAATCTCTCCGGCGCCCAGCGACGCCACCTTGCGCGCCCATTCCACGGCGTCGAGTCCGGTGGCGTTCCTTCCGCCGTGGGTGTAGACCTCCCATCGTCCTTCGGCCGTCCTCTTGGCATCAATGGCCACGACGATGCATTGGCTCCCGAATTTGCGCGCGGCTTCAAGCACGAGGGAAGGATCCTTGATCGCGGAGGTGTTCAGTGACACCTTGTCCGCTCCGGCATTCAGCATGGTCCGCACGTCCTCCACGGAGCGCAGGCCTCCGCCGACGGTCAGCGGCATGAACACCTGGTCGGCCGTCCGCTCGACGACGTCGACCATGGTCCTCCTTCCGTCGCTGGAAGCCGTGATGTCCAGGAAGACCAGCTCATCCGCACCCTGCTGCTCGTACGCCGCGGCGACGGCCACGGGGTCACCCGCGTCACGCAGTTCCTCGAACTTGACGCCTTTGACCACCCGGCCGCCGTGGACGTCAAGGCAAGGTATGATGCGGACGGACAGCATGCTCCAGGATGGGTAGGGCAGGGCGGGCGGCTAGTAAAGCACGACCGTGACGGGGCCGTCGTTGGAGAGCCGGACTTCCATGTCCTCACCGAAGAAGCCGGTCGGGACGGATCTTCCGATCTCCCGTTCCAGTTCGCGTACGAACAGGTCGAAGAGCGGCCGGGCCGCGTCTGAGCGCGCGGCCTTGTGAAAGGAGGGCCGGTTGCCTTTCGCGAAGTCAGCCAGCAACGTGAACTGGCTGACGGCCAGGACTTCAGCCCCTGCCTCTCGCAGCGAGAGGCCCATCCTGCCTTGGTCGTCCTCCATGAGCCTCACCTTGGACACCTGCGTCGCGAGCCGGCGTACGTCGGACTCCGTGTCTTCGGCCGCGACGCCGACCAGCAGGACATAGCCTCGTCCGATCGAAACGGGAGAATTCGGCTCCGCCTTCCTGCAGACGCTGGCTTCCCGTACGCGCTGGACGACCACCACCATGGATTCAGGTGAGCGCGTCGAGCACAGTGCGCAGCTTCATCTCGGTTTCGGCCGCCTCGGCGACCGGGTCCGACCCGGCGACGATGCCGGCGCCGGCGTACGCGCGCGCCTCGTCCCCGCGGAGTCGGGCGCAACGAAGCGCGACGAAGAGCTTGCCGCTCCTGCCGTCGGCCGAAATCCAACCGACTGCGCCCGTGTAGAGGCCGCGGTCATGGGGTTCGAAACCGGGAATGAAGGGCAGGGCCATCGCGCGGGGCTTGCCGCCCACCGCCGGGGTGGGATGGAGTTCCCCCGCTACTTCCAGGAACCTGCGGTCTGCTGGCATTCTCCCCACGATGGGAGTCCGGAGATGCATCAGGTTCCCGAGACGGAGCAGCTCCGCATCGCGACGGGTGGCGGCCAG
The DNA here is from genome assembly GCA_903860195.1 of uncultured Opitutia bacterium. Taxonomy (GTDB): domain Bacteria; phylum Verrucomicrobiota; class Verrucomicrobiia; order Opitutales; family UBA953; genus UBA953. The sequence goes on from CAIOPO010000018.1 coordinate 9,184, forward strand.
GACGCCCACCATGCCGAGCCGGCGCAGGATGGACTGGGTCACGGCGTCATGCTCACGACGGTCCTTGTCGCTGGAAAGCAACGCCTCGGCCAGACGCGCGTCCTCGGCGGCGGAATCGCCGCGCCGCGTGGTGCCGGCCACGGACTCCGTCCGGACCTCGCCGTCGAACAGCGAAAGCAGGGTCTCGGGCGTCGCACCGACCATCGCGCCGTCCTGCTCGTCGATCAGGAAGGTATGGCAGGGCGCGTTGGCCCGGCGTAGCCGATGCAAGGTCGCGTAAACGTCGAAAGGTTCGGCGCGCCGCCAGTCGAACGCGCGAGTCAGCACGATTTTCTCGAAGGCGCCCTCACGGATGAGCTCCGTCGCCCTGCCGACGGCCGACGGGAACCAGCGGCCTCCGACTTCGCTCAGCACCGTCGGCGCAGCCGGCCGGACGGGGACGGGCCGGGGGCGATAGGTGAATTTCAGGAACGTCTCAGCTCGCACCGCAAGACGCTCGGCGCATCCGGGACCGGCGGGTTCGGCCAGCGTGACGGTGGTGCGCCCCTCTTCGGTCACGACCTGCCAGGAAGGAAGGAAGACGAAAGCGTCCTGGCCCGAATCGGGGCTTCCGGGATAGAAGGGGAAGGCCGTGATCAGCCTCGGCGGCGAGCCCACGCAGGTCAGACGGGCGTTGAGATCACGGACCCACCGGTCCGCTTCGATGAATCGTCTCTCACCACGTCCACGCCAGACCGCGGCGGGGGCTCCGGCGGCATGGGAACGGCTCCGGGAAGGGTTTTCGAAATACCCACGGTGTCCTGACGGATCGAGGGTCTCCAGCACCGCCAGCGGGTCCAGTTCCGTGACGGCGAAAGACCATGACACCCATCCGTCCCCGCCTCGGTCAGCCTCGGCCTGTTCGAGGAGGTTCCTGCTGGCGGCGGTTTCCGACATGGGTCAGGCGGCCGGAGCCGGCGGAGGATCGATTTGCGGGAAAAGAATGCACTTCTCGGCCACCTTCACGCCGCTTCCCGCGAGCGACCAGTCGAATGAGCCGAAATCCGAAGGGACGGGCTGTCCGATGTGCCGGAGCAGGGTGGCTGCGGTGTCCGGCATGACCGGGAGCAGCGCGGTCCCGACGAGACGCAATCCTTCGGAGACGTGCGCGAGGCACGAGTCGAGACGGGCTCGGTCGGCGGGCTCAGCCGACTTGGCCAGCTTCCAGGGAGCACGCGTCTCAATGTAGGCGTTGAGCCCGTTGATGAAGGTCCAGAGGCCTTCCAGGGCGCGGCTGACCTGATGCTCCGCAAAGGCCTCGTCGTAAGTCCGACGCGCATCGGCCCAGAGCGAGCGCACGGAGCGTTCAGGGTCCTCGTCCGCGGCCGGGGCGGGCACGACGCCCGCGCAGTTGCGGCCGACCATGTTGAGCAGTCGGTTGACGAGGTTCCCCAGACTGTTGCCGAGGTCGGCCTTGTAGCGGCCGTTGAAACTGGTTTCGGAAAAGTCGGCGTCCTGCCCCACCACCATCTCGCGGCAAAGGTAGTAGCGGAACGCGTCCTTGCCGTGTGAGCGTGCGAAAGAGAGGCTGTCCGTGGCGTTGCCGGCGCTCTTGGAGGCCTTCTTCTTGTCGATGGTCCACCAGCCGTGGACGAGCAGGCGGCGCGGGGCCTCGATGCCCATGGCCCTGAGCATGCAGGGCCAGTAGACCGCATGAGGCGGCGAAAGGATGTCCTTGCCGATCACGTGGACGTCGGCGGGCCAGAGCCCCTTGTCCGCCACGGCGGAGTAATAGTTGGTGAGCGCGTCGAACCAGACGTAGGTCACGAACTCCTTGTCGAACGGAAGTTCGATGCCCCAGGTCAGCCGCGACTTCGGTCGCGAGATGCAAAGGTCGTTCATCGGCTCCTTGAGGAATTCCAGGACCTGGTTCTGCCGGAACCGCGGCAGGATGAAGTCGGGGTGGGAACGGATGTGCTCGATGAGCCAGGGCTGGAACTGCGACAGACGGAAGTAGTAGTTCTCCTCGGTCGTCTGGGTGACCTCTCCGTAGATCTCCGGCCAGGCGCCGTTCTCATCCCGGTCCTTGTCGGACAGGAACTGCTCCTGCCGAACGGAGTACCAGCCGGACTTGGTGTCCTTGAAGATCAGGCCGTCCGCATGCAGCTTGGAGAGGAATTCCTGCACCACCTTGCGGTGGCGCGGCTCGGTCGTGCGGATGTAGTCGTCATGGGAGATGCCCAGCTCCGACAGCATCTCGCGGAAACCGACGGCGACCTCGTCGACCAGCTGCTGCGGAGTCACGCCCCGCTTCATGGCCGTCTGCTGGACCTTCTGGCCGTGCTCGTCGAGGCCGGTCAGGAAGTGCACCTTGCGTCCCGACATGCGGGCGTGGCGGGCCAGGACGTCGGCAAGCACCTTCTCGTAGGCGTGCCCCAGGTGGGGCGCCCCGTTCGCGTAATCGATCGCGGTGGTGATGTAGAAGGATTCCGGCATCTGTTACCGGCCTTTTCTGGCCGTAAAATCGTGCGGCCTCAACCCCTAAGGGTCAGCCTGCGGCCCGCCGGATGTCCGGCTGATAGGCGATTTCGAACACATAGGCCTGTCCCGCGCGCAAGGGCATCGGGTGGTCGCGTTCAAGCTCCTGGTAGAAATGCACCTTGCCCCAGCAGCCGCGGTGCCGGGGATCCTCGCTGACGACCTTCGTCTCTTTCCAGCCGGCGCCGAAGTCGTCGCGCAGGACCTCGCAGCGGTGGGATTCCTGGCCGAGCACGAGTGCGTTGCCCGGGGTCATGCGCGAATGGGTCGCGGCGATGGGCAGGACGAGGCGGAAATCTTCGAGCACGGCGGCGGCCTTCGGCGTGAGCGTGAATCGTCCCACGATACGGCCGGGGGAGAACTCCCACTCGACCTTCATTGATCCGACCCCTTGGGAGAGGGACTCGTCGGCCCCGATGAGGTCCGGCTGCTCGTAGCGGAACAGGTAGACGCCCTGCTTGGTCCCCATGGCGACCTGCGCCGATTTGCCGTAATGTGAGGGAGTGTACGCGCGTCCACCGATGGTGTATTCGGGAATGAACGCCGGCACCCGGACATTCGAGGGCCAGTCGAAGACCCCGGGCATGTGCGGAAAGGCGAGGGAATCCGAGAACCTGTGGTTGCCGGAGGTCACCAGCGGGAGGATCACGTGCATCCCGCTGACGGAATCCTGATAGATGAGCACCCCCTGCTCCTTGCGGGGGGAACGGTCGAACAGATGCAGCCGGCAGACCGGCTGCCTGGCGGCGACAGGGACGGGGTCCATCCCGCCGCCGACCGTCTTGGCCAGACGGGACCATTGGGACAGATAGCGGGCGGCGTCGAAATTCGCCATGCGGGTGGTGTGACCCGGGATGGTGTCGCGTTCGGCGTCACGCACGACGACGAGCCCGTGCTCCGCGTCGAAGAACGTGGTGAAGAAGTGGGTGTAAAGACGGCGGATCTGGTCGCGCAGGACGGGCTCCTGGGCGGCAGTCACCCAGCGGTCGCGCAGGGCCTGCAGCATGATGGTGATGCAGTGCATCTGACCGTAGGCGCCGATGCCGCGTCCGTAGCACCACCCCAGCCCGTCGTCGCGGACGATGTCGGAGATGACGCGGAGGTACTTGTCGTAGAGGGTCCTGAGCTTCGGCAGCTTGGAATCGCGGAGCTGGATGTTGGCGTGCAGCTGCAGCGCCTGCCGGATGAAGATGAGCGAGACGACGCCGTAAAGGTCGAAGGCGCCGCCGAAGTTCGCGGGCGAGGCGGCCTTGGAGGCCTCATCGTGGAAACCGTTGCTGGATGCCGCGGCGGCGCGCTCCACGAAACGGTCGACCAGGGGCCCGGTGGTGTCCTGCTTCGAAAGGCCGAACGAATGACGGCAGACGGCCTTGGCGACGTCGAAGGCCTGCACGTGGTCGTGATGGTCAAGCTCTACCGCCAGACGTTCGTCGATGAGCTTGCGCGTGCCCTCATCCAGCCTTTCCCAGACCGGATTGCGTTCACGCGTCGGTCCGAAGGCCAGCAGTCCGAGGCAGGCGAACGCCATGCCGTTGTCGGAACCGCTGCTCATCCTGACCTGCGCGGTGATGGATCTGGCGGCCAGCTCGACCAGATTGACACGGTCGATCGTGGTTTCGCCGGTGGCCCGGAAATATTCCCCCAGGGCCAGGGCCACATGGCCGGGCTCGTCCGCCCGGGAGACCTCGCCTTCAATGGGCGTGACGCTGCCGTCCGCCGAAACGGAGGAAAGGTTCAGTTTCAGGAGCGCCTTGGTCTGGTCGAGGCACTGACTCGCGAAATTCAGCATGCTGAAGGGTTTTTCGATGGGACGGCTTGACCCTGTGTCAACAACCCTTCGTAAAAAAATCGTAAGAGCCGCTTTTCACGCCCGAGTGACCGTCACGGGGCAACCGGAAAGGCGTCGGAAGAGGGTCATCTGACGGCGGATCGGCCACCAGCGGTACAGGTGGATGTCGACGGGCTTCCAGAGGGCCACCCAGCCGCCGATGAGAAGGCCTTCGCGCGCCATCTCGGCCCAGGCAGGACCGGTCGGGACAAGGGTGCGCAGCATGAGCATGCAGCCCAGGAACAGCAGGCCGGCGACGAGGGAGAAGCGGCCTTCACGGAGCAGCTCATGGAGCTCCCTCCGGGCGGATTCCTCCCGGTAGCTGAAATAGTTCTTCAGCGACTCACGAACGAGCGGCAGGGCGTCGGCCGGAGGTTCGCCGGAGAGCTCCACGCGGATCGCGAGCGGAAGGTCGCCCGGTATCTCGCGGGCGCTGGAGACGATGAACTCCTCGGCGTCGTGATCGAGGTCCCTTTCGTGGAAAGGGGAGGGGTCCATGGTGTTGAAGAGCTGGCCGACGGCGCTGAGCCGTACGACGATCAGTCCGGGCTGCGTCTTTTCGTTGGTCATCGGGAAAGGGGGCCGCCCAGGGCGGACTTGAAGAACCAGGCGCGCTTCTCGCGCATCTCCTCGGATTCGCCGGCGCCATGGTTGGCGCCCGGGACCACGTGGAAATCGACGAGGCAGTCCTTGCCCGCCTCGATGAGCGCGTCGCGGAAGTCGTAGGTGCACTTCACGTCGACGTTGGTGTCGGACTCGCCGAGCGTGAGCAGGAGGCGCCCCCGCAGGGCGGAGGCGTAACGGGAGCAGGAGTTCTCGTCGTACGAAGGTCCGACCGGCCAGCCGAGCCATTGCTCGTTCCACCACAGCTTGTCGACGCGGTTGTCATAGCAGCCGCAGTCGGCGGCCCCGGCCTTGTAGAAGTCGCCATGGAGCAGCAGGGCGTGCGCGGTGTTCTGCCCCCCGGCCGAGCCGCCGAAGATGCCCACGCGGTCGAGATCGATCGACGGCTCAGTCTCAGCCAAGGCCTTCAACCAGGCGATGCGGTCGGGGAAGCCTCCGTCCTTGAGGTTGCGCCAGCTCTGTTGATGGAACTCCCTGCCGCGGTGATTGGTGCCTCTCCCGTCCATCTGCACGACGTAGAAGCCGAGCGAGGCGAGTTCCCGGTGGTTGCGGTTCCACCAGTTGAAGGACTTGGGGGCGAAGGAACCGTGAGGTCCTGCGTAGATGTTCTCGATGACGGGATATTTCTTCGTGAAATCGAAGGGGTACGGCCTCGTGACCACCCCCCAGATGTCGAACTTGCCGTCACGGTCCTTCGCCTTGAAAGGACGGGCCTGAGTCCAGCCGGACGCTTCAAGCGCACGGGTGTCCCCGGCATGCAGGTGGGCGATGAGGCTTCCGTCCAAGGCGCTGCGCAGGCTGAAAGTGGGCGCACGATCCACCCGCGATGAGA
>CAIOPO010000019.1 GCA_903860195.1 uncultured Opitutia bacterium
CTTGAGGTGTTTCTCGACGGTCTGCTTGGCGGAAAGGGTCGAACCGGCGACGCCGGCGAGGCGCACGACTTCCATGCCCAGCTTGAGGACGAGGTCCTGCAGGTCTTCGGGGCCTTCGCCCTTCAGGAGGCGGACGGCTTCGAGGACTTCCAGGCCCGTGCCGACGGAGTCGCCGAGGGGCTGGTTGATGTCGGTCACGAGGGCCACGCACTTGCGGTTGAGCGAGCGGGCGACGCGGGTGACGATGCGGGCGAGCTGCTTGGCCTGCTCGAGGTCGCGGATGAAGGAGCCGTTGCCCCACTTCACGTCGATCACCAGGCCTTCGCAGCCTTCGGCGAGCTTCTTGGAGAGGATGCTGCCCGTGATGAGCGGGAGGGACGGGATCGTGCCCGTCTTCTGGCGGAGCGTGTAGAGGATGTCGTCGGCGGGCGCGATTTCGCGGCACTGCTCGGTGACCGCGCAGCCGACGCGCTCGAGCTGCTGACGGAACTGGTCCATCGTGGCCTTGCCCTTGAAGCCCGGGATCGAGCTGAGTTTCTCGACGGTGGAGATGCAGAACTCCTCGTCCTTGCCGTTCATGCCGGGCATGACGACGCCGGCGGCGGCTCCGAGGGGGCCGAGCACCATGGAAGTCTTGTCACCCACCCCGCCGGTCGAGACCTTGGCGATCTTGGGCTGGGTGAGACGGTCGAGGTCGATGACGTCGCCGGAGAGACGGAGCTCTTCGGCCAGGAGCGCGGTCTCCTGGGCGGACATCTGCTTGAAGTAGATGGCCATGGCCAGGGCGGCCTGCTGGGCTTCGGGCATCTCGGCGTCCATGACCGAGTCGACGATCTGCCGGATCTCGTCGGCGGTGAACTCCCCGCCGTCGCGCTTCTTCTCGATCAGTGCGGCGAACGTGGGCTTCTCCTTCTTCCTGATGTCCAAGATTTTTTCTGCCATAAGTGCTTAGGATTTAGAAGGTTAGGTCCGGCCTGCCGACGGGCAGGTGGCGGACACGCTGATATGAAACTTTTCCTTGAAAAGTCGAGTCAAAAGCGGCAGTCCGCGCGAAGTTCAGCCCCTGACGGGGAAAACCGCAGTTTTTGCCCAGCAAAGCCAGCCTGCGGATCAGAAAGCCCGAGAAACCGTCCCGCGGAAAAACACGTCTTTCCCCAGCTGAATCACTTTCACGTCGCCAAGGCCCAAGGACGAAGGTCCGAACCAGGCGCCATGGGCGGGGTCACCGCCGAGCTTCGGAGCCACGTAAGCGAAGAGCATGTCGACGAAGCCGGAGTCCAGCAGAGCCGAGGAGAGACGCGGACCGCCCTCGATCAGCACGCCGGTGACGCCCTCGGAGGCGCAGCGCTCCGACCAACGGGAGAGGAACTCATCCGGCCCCCGGGGCAGGGTCCAGAGACGGACGCCTTCCGATTCATACCAGGCGGCGTCCGCGGCGCGTAGTTCGGACTCCAGCCCGACCACGACGGTACGGTCGCGATGATGATCGCTGAAAAGACGCAGTCCTGACCGGCCGGCGGAGCGGAAGCGTCGGTCGAGCACGAATCGGGTCGGACAGCGCTCCGGTCCCTCGTCACGCGCCGTGAGCCTCGGATTGTCGGCCAGAAGGGTGTCGACGCTGACCGCGACGGCCGGGAAGAGCCTGCGCCAGCGGTGCACGTCGGCCCTGGCCTCAGGTCCGGTGACTTCGCGCGGCATGCCGGGCGCCGGCACCATGAGCCCGTCGATGGTGGAGGCCACTTTGAGCGTCATGAGCGGGCGGCGGGTGACGATCCAGTGGTTGAAGATCAGGTTCAGGTCGGCGCACTCCTCGGCGAGCACCCCTTCCACCACGGCCACACCAGCTTGGCGGAGCAGATTCAGCCCCTTGCCCGCATGCGCGGGATTGGGGTCACGGGCCCCGACCACGACCGTCCTGATGCCGGAGGAGACGATGGCCTCCACGCAAGGCGGAGTGCGCCCGTGCGTGCAGCAGGGCTCCAGCGTGACGTGCAGCACCGCGTCGGCGGCCGGACGCCGGCCCAGCGCCCGGAGCGCGGCGACCTCGGCATGCGGGCCGCCCGCGGCCTCGTGGAAGCCCTCCGCGACCACCCTGCCCCCCTCCGTGATGACCGCGCCCACCATCGGGTTCGGGTGCGTCCTGCCCCAGGCCCGCCGGGCCAGCTCCAGCGCGCGGAGCATCGGGGGCTCGGCGGCGGAGACGGACACGGTCAGCGGTTGCGCTTGCGCGGACCCGCGGCGGCCTTCGGGCCTCCGGGCGTCAGCTGAGGCTCCGAATAATAGCGGAAGCCTTCGAGCTTGCGGCGTTCGATGGGCCGGCCGAGCAGCTGTTCGATCTGCTGCAGATGATGCATCTCGTCCGGCGAGTAGAGCGTGAAGGCCTCCCCTTCGGCGGAGGCGCGCCCCGTGCGGCCGATGCGGTGGACGTAGTCCTCGGCGTGCTCCGGAACGTTGTAATTGATGACGTGGGTCACCCCGCGGATGTCGAGCCCGCGCGAGGCGATGTCCGTGGCGACCATCACCGAATACTTGCCCGACTTGAAGCCGGCCAGGGCTTCGGCGCGCTCGGTCTGGGAGCGGTCCGCATGCATCGTCGCGACCGGCGTGCCGTGACCTTCGATCCATTCCGCGATGCGGTCCGCGTCGCGCTTGGTGCGGGTGAAGACGATGACCGACTTGTAGCCGCTGCGGTTGAGGAGCGCGAGGAGCAGGTCGTACTTCTGGAACACGTCGACCGGGTAGATCGCGTGCTCGACCGTGTCGGCGGCCGTGGTGCCCGTGCGCACGTCGACCGTGACCGGATCGCGGAGGGCCCAGCCCGCGATGCGCCCGATGGCGTCGCTCACGGTGGCGGAGAACAGCAGCGTCTGGCGGTCCTTCGGGCAGTAGTTGACGATGCGCGAGACGTCCTCGATGAACCCCATGTCCAGCATGCGGTCGACCTCGTCGAGGATGAGCACCTGGATGGAACGCAGGTCCAGGATCTTCTGCTCATGCAGGTCGAGCAGACGTCCGGGCGTGGCGATGACCACGTCGACGCCCTCCTCGAGGGCCTTGACCTGGGCGCCGTAGCCGACGCCGCCGTAGAGGAGCGCCGTGCGGGTGCCGAGATGCTTGCCGTACTTGCGGAAGTTCTCGTCGACCTGGATCGCGAGCTCGCGGGTCGGGACCAGCACGAGGCAGCGGGGCTTGCCTCCGGCCGGACCGAGGCGGGCAAGCGTGGGCAGCGCGAAGGCGGCGGTCTTGCCGGTGCCGGTCTGGGCGGCGCCGATGATGTCACGCTTGGCGAGGATCGCCGGAATGGCTGCGGCCTGGATCGGCGTCGGGTTGACGTATCCGCTTTCGGTCAGGGCGCGGAGCACGGGCTCGGGCAGGCCGAGTTCGGTGAAAGTGGACATTGATCGTGGGGAGAGCTTCGGGAGGGCCCATGGGGCCTCGGTAAGCAACCAGACGAGCACATCCGCCGCGGCGATGCAAGTGTCCCCTGCCCTCGCCTCAGGGTTTGACAATCCCAGCCCGGACAATCTCTATTTATGTCCCTTTTCCCAAGGGAAGGGCGCACGGTGGTTGTAGCTCAGTTGGTTAGAGCACTGGTTTGTGGTACCAGGGGTCGGGGGTTCAAATCCCCTCAATCACCCCACTTTGTGCAGGAGCCCCGGAGCAATCCGGGGCTCCGCCGTCAGTGCGCGCCCTTGGACTTGAAATAGGCCTCCAGCGCGTCGCGGATGGCCTTCTCGAGCGCGTCGTCCTTGGCCTTCACCTCGGCCTCGAGCTCGGCGTCACCGACGATCGAGCCCTTGCGGAAAGTCGGCCAGCCGGCGCTGAAGTCGAGCCGCTGGGCGTAGTAGGTCGGGTAGCTGACGCGGAACTTGTATCCCGACTGGTAGTTCTCGAGCTGCACCGAGACGAACTCGACCGGGTAGTCGGACCGGACCTTGCGCAGCGCCGCCTGGACGGCGGCCAGCGCCTCCTTGGAGTCGCACTTGATGCGGTTGTCCATGAAGCGCGCGTCCTCCGGCAGCTCGGCCTGGATCGGAAAGAAGATGCCCGGACGCATGCCGTTGAACTGCGACCCCGGGACGCCGTGCCAGAGGATGACGCCCGCGACGACGGGGATCAGGAAGAACAGGATGATTCCGAAGATCGGGTTGCGTTCCTTTTCGAGCTCGACGGCCATGGACGGAGCGTTGCGTTCAAGACGCGGGAGGCAACCCGAATGCGGTCAGCGCAGGGTCTGAAGGTAGGCCTTAACGTCCTCCAGCTCCTGGGGCTTCAGGATGAGGCCCATCGGGGGCATGGGCGACACGCCGAGCGCTTCGAAGCCTTTCGCCAGCACCTTGTTGGGCTCGACGAGGGATTCCTGGATGTAGGCGGGCGTGACGCGGACGGCGAGGCCGTCGAGCGCGGGACCGATGGCGCTGCCCTTCCCGCCCACCATGTGGCAGGTGGCGCAGGCGGCGGTGGGATGGCGCCAGAACACCTCTTCGCCGCGCTTGGCGTCGGCGGCGGCCAGCGGGGCCTCGTCCAGCGGCAGCAGCTCGCAGAGCTTCACGTCGTCGAAGTAGATGTCACCCTTGCCGACATGGAGGAGGTTGATGCTGGCCTTGGTGCGGGAGGAGGAGTTGAAGACGACCTCGACCTCGGTCCAGTCCTGGTTGCGGGAGATGGTGTTGGTCTCGGCCCGTCCGATGTGGTCGTTCAGGCTGGCCTTGCCGCGGAAGGCGTGGGTCTTGATCCATGCGCTGAGACGATACTCGGTGTTGGGCTTGAGCGGGACGTCGGCGAAGAAGCTGGTGTCGCCGTCCTCGCGGGTGATGCCCCGCATGGCGTGCTTGCCCGAGCGGACCATCTTCGGATCGATGACGATGCCCCACTGGGCGGTGACGTTGCCGGGCCTGCGGCCGTAGTCGCGCCGCTTCCATCCGACCGGCAGCTTCTTGTCGTCGAGCTCCTCGAAACCGGGATTGGGCAGCAGGTTGGGACCCTCACGGAAGACCACGGCCTGATGCCGGCGGCCCAGCGCCTTGACGGCGCCGGCCAGCCATTCGTCGGCCTTGAACGAGGCGTCCGTGGCGAGGCCGCGCACGAGCGTCTGGATCTCGGGCGAAGTGGGGAAATCGGCGAGCTTCACCAGGGCCGCGAGGCGGACGACGGGGTCCTTGTCGGCGATGAGGCCGGCGCCGAAGAAGAGCCGACGGGCGGCCTCATCGGAGCCGAGCGCGCGGACGGCGTTGCGCCGGAGCTCGGCGGAAGGCGAAAGCAGCGCCTTGCGGTGGTCGTCCTCGGTCAGGGAGCCCAGTCCGTGCAGCGTCCAGAGGGCGTGCAGGGCGGCGATGCCGTCGGACGACCCCAGCAGCTCGCGGAGCGCGGGAACGGCGGACGCGCGCCGTCCCTCGACGAGAAGACGCTGGGCGCGCAGGCGGCCATACTGGGTCGAGCCGGACAGTCCCTTGACCAGTTCGGCGTCGGACAGCCCCTGGACGGGATTCTCCCCCGCACCGGGCCTGTCCCAGACCACGCGGTAGATGCGCCCGCGGGAGTGGTCACGCAGCGGGTTCTCGTGCGCGCCGCCCACGCCGGTCACGGCCTTGTAGCCGCCGCGCTCGGGCGAAGGCGTGGGATTGTGCTGGATGATGAAGTTCTGGAAGTCGGCGATCCAGATGGCGCCGTCGGGACCGACCTCGGCGAAGACGGGCGAGAGCCACTCGTCCGAGCTGGCGAGCACGTTGAAGCCGTCACGGGCCTCATATCCCGCGCCCACGGCACGGACGTCCATCGCGGCCACGAGCTTCATCGTCGGCTCGCAGACGAGGGCGCGGCCCTGGAACCGGGGAGGCAGCGCCTTGGAGTAGACGAAAGTCGAACCGGCGGCGGCGGTGTAGCCGCCCATCACGTCCACCTGGCGGAAGTAGGGCGTCACCGTGTGCGCCTCGCCCACGAGGTTGATCTTCTTCGCCGTGAGGCCCTTGGAGCCCTGGGGCCAGGCCGAGGCGGGGATGCCGCCGAAGAAGATCGGCGCGTTGTTGGCCGTTCCGCCGAAGGCGTCGCCCGCGGCGTTGGCGCCCTGCCCCCAGGTGTTGTTGCTGAACTGGTGCAGGAACTCGAGGGCCGAGCCGTCGGCCTTGAAGCGGTAGCTGCCCATCGCGAAGTTCAGCTTCGTCCCGCCGACCTCGCCGTCGAAGCCGCTGTAGCCGACCGCGCCGCGCAGCCAGTTGTCGTAGCCGTAGGAGAGGCTGCTGGCCTGGGCGTGGGTGTCGCGGATGCCGAAGCCCGTGAGGATGACCTCGCGGACGTCGGCCTTGTCGTCCCCGTCGGTGTCCTTGAGGAACACGAAGGTCGGCGACTGGGAGACGATGATGCCGCCCCGGGCGAAGACGAAGCTGGTCGGGATGTTGAGCTTGTCGGCGAAGACCGTGAACTTGTCGGCCTTGCCGTCGCCGTCAGTGTCCTCGCAGATCTTGATGGAATCGTTGCCCTTCTGCTGGTCCTCCATGACCCCGTGGGGGTAGTCGCGGGTCTCGGCCACCCAGAGGCGCCCGCGTTCATCCCACGCGAAGGCGATGGGCTTGGCGATGTCGGGTTCGGAGGCGAAGAGTACGAGCCGCATGTCGGCCGGCACCTGCGTCCGCTCCATGCTCCCCTTGACGGAGTAAGGCTTCTGGAACGTCAGCGGCTCGGGACGCTTCTCATAGTTGGCGACGTTGGGATCCTTCTCACGCACCTCGGGCTCGCGCTGGGCGAGGAAGGCCTGCCAGGAGGCCTTGCGGGCCGCGGGGAGCGACTTCTCCAGCGCGATGCGGAACGCGGCCGGATCCTTGGCATGCGCGGAGAGGTCGGGAAGGTCCGACTTAAGGGAGCCGCCGACCGCGACGTAAGCGTCGTAGCGCCTGAGTTCGTCGGCGGCGGGCGCCTCACGATGGTAGTCGAACCAGATCGCGTCACGGCCGAGGGC
>CAIOPO010000020.1 GCA_903860195.1 uncultured Opitutia bacterium
ATCCGTGACGACCGCTACCAATACATCGTCAACTACAGCGCGACCCCGCGGGGCGATCCGAATGAGGACGGCCGCAAGCCGGCGGCGAACTTCGAAGCCCATTCCCAGCGGCTCGACACCCTGCCCCTCCTCCGCGGCTACCCGGACCGGCCGGACATCAGGCCCTACTTCGACCTCATCCTTTCTCCGCGCCCACGGGAGGAGCTGTACGACTGCGTCGCCGACCCCGACCAGGTGCGCAACCTCGCCGACCAGCCGGAGTTCGCAGAGATCAAACAACGCCTGCGCGACCGACTGGAGGCCTATCAACGTCAGACCGGCGATCCCCGCATCACGGGCGACATGGCCCTGTTCACCGCGACCCAGCGCTACGTCGAGAAGCGCAAGGCGGCGGGCTACGACGACGAAGAACGTCACGACCCCAAGGCCGACTCCTCCAAGAAGAAATCGAGATGAAACCCCTGATCACCTTTTGCCTGCTGGCCGCCGCCACCGCGTTCGGTGCCGACGCCCCAAGTAAGCCCAACGTCATCTTCATCCTGACCGACGACCAGGGCTGGGGTGACGCGGGATACTTGGGCCACCCCCTCGCGCGCACCCCGAACCTCGATCGGCTGGCGGCCGAGGGCACGGTGATCAGCAACTTCTACGTAAACGGGCCCGTCTGCTCCCCCAGCAGAGCGGCTTTCATGACCGGACAGTATCCGGCAAGGCTCGGCTTCCACCACATCACCAGCCGACCTGACGTCAACCAACAGAGGCGTGTGCCGGACTGGATGAACCCCGAGGTGACGACCATCGCGGACGTCTTCAAGAAGGCAGGCTACGCCACCGGCCATTTCGGAAAATGGCACCTGGGCAAGTACGGCGAATCACCTGCGCCGTCCGCCTACGGCTTTGACCGTTCGGCCGTCGTCAGCGGACCGGGAGAGCAGCTGGGCGACAAGAAAATGGTCGCGGGGGAGGATCCGTTCCGCGTCACACAACTGAGTTTCGACCGCGCCATCGCCTTCATGCGGGAGCAGAAATCAGGGCCTTTCTACCTCAACGTCTGGTCCTCGCTGCCGCACGCCCCGTTGCGGCCCACCCCCGAGCAGCGCGGCGTCTACAAGGAGGCGAAGGCCGATCCGAAGGATTTCGGCAAGTGGATGGGGGAATACGTGCAAGCGGCCCGGTCTCCTGCGGAGCAGATGAAGACCCACCTCGCCGCCCTCGCCGAAGTGGACCGCCAGGTGGGCCGCCTATGCGCCGCCCTCGCAGAACTCCAGCTCACCGAACGGACCATCATCATCTTCTCAAGCGACAACGGTCCGGAAGACTACCACGTCGGAAACGCCGGCAACGCCGGCATGGGCTCGCCGGGCGTCCTGCGCGGACGCAAGCGCAGCCTCTATGAAGGAGGCATCCGCGTGCCCTTCGTCGCCGTGTGGCCGGGCAAGATACCCGCGGGCCGGAAGGACAAGGACACCATCATGTCCGGGGCTGACCTGATGCCCACCCTCGCCGCCCTGGCGGGCATCCCCTGCGAAGCTAAGGACATCGACGGCGAGGACCTGAACGCGGCCCTGCTGGGCGGCAGCGCCACGCGCCGCCGGCCGCTGCACTGGGAGTGGTTCTTCGAGGTCGTGGGCAATCCCGCTTACTTCGCGCCGCCGCTCGCGGTCCGCGACGGAAAGTGGAAATTCTACTGCGACTACGCGGGGCGATCCGCGCAGCTCTACGACGTGGTGAGCGACCCCTCCGAACTGAACGACCTCGCCGCACTTCACCCCGCGGAGGCGGACCGCCTGCGCTCAGCGGCGCTCGCCTGGGTGAAGTCCCTCCCTGCCGCTGAACTGCGCGACGCCGTGGCCAAGGGAGCCGACCGCATGAAGCTTCTCGACATCACCAAACCTCTTAAATCCCGATGAGACTCCTCGCCGCCCTGCTCCTGCTGACCCTGGCCGCCCACGCGCGACCGCCCAACGTCATCTTCATCCTGACTGACGACCAGGGCTGGGGTGACGCCAAGTTCGCCGGTCACCCCTACGTCAAGACGCCCAACCTGGACCGTCTGGTCAAGGAAGGCACCTGGTTCCGTCAGTTCTACGTCGCCGCCACGGTCTGCTCGCCCAGCCGCACGGCCTTCATGACCGGCCGCACGCCGGCTCGGTTCGGCATTCACGGACACTTCGCCACGCACGACCAGAACGCGGCCCGCTCGATGCCCGACTGGCTCGACGCCGATGTCACCACCCTCCCCGACCTGCTGAAGAAAGCCGGCTACGCCACCGCCCACTTCGGCAAGTGGCACCTCGGCAACGGCGACGGCGCCCCGGCTCCGGAGGCCTACGGCATCGACGTCTCCAAGACGGTCAACTCCAACGGCCCGTCGCTCGGCGACGAAGGCAAGGAGCCCTATTTCCGCGCCAAGTCCACCGCCCTGATGGTCGATGAGACGATCAAGTTCGCCCGGACCAACAAGGACCGTCCTTTCTACGTGAACCTCTGGACGCTCGTCCCGCACGCCCTCCTCAAGCCCACGCCGGAGCAGCTGGCGGTCTACGCCGACCTGAAGCCCGACGCGAACGACCCCGCCTTCGCGGGATGGACGCGTGACTACTACGCCAAGGCCAAGGACCTGCGCTCGCAGATGCAGGTCTTCTGCGCCTCCCTCACCGACCTCGACACGCAGGTCGGACGGCTGCTCGACGCACTGGATGAACTCGGACTGACCAACGACACGTTGATCTTCTTCTCCAGCGACAACGGTCCGGAGGACTACCGTATCAACAACGCCGCCAATGCCGGCGTGGGCAGCGCCGGACCGCTCCGTGCCCGCAAGCGCAGCATGCACGAGGGCGGCACCCGTACGTTCGGACTCGTCCGCTGGCCCGGCAAGGTCCCCGCGGGACGCGTGGAGGAGTCCGCCGTCGTCGGCGGAGTGGACTTCCTTCCGACCGTCGCCGCGCTCGCCGGCGTCGAGGTGCCCGCCGGCCTCGGGCTGGAAGGCGAGGACCTTTCCGCCCTCTGGAAAGGCGCGCCCGTCTCTCCCCGCCGCACCTCGCTGCACTGGGAATGGATCTCAGGCGTCCAAGGACCCGAGGACGGCTACATGCCGCCGCCCGTGTGCGTGCGCGACGGCGACTGGAAGCTCTTCATCAACCACGCCGGCGGTGCGGCGCAGCTCTACAACATCCCCAAGGATCCCGGGGAGCGACAGGACGTCGCCACCGCCAACCCCGAGGTGGTGAAATCTCTGACGGAGAAGGCGCTCGCCTGGGTGAAGTCGCTACCCCCCAGCCCTGCGCGCGACAAGTTCGTCCAGTCGGGAACCCCCTCCAAAGCCGGGAAGAAGACCTCCACCAAGCCGAAAAAGCAGCTGGACCGTCCCGCCATCTTCACGAGCTGGGACAAGGACAAGGACGGCTTCCTGAGCAAGGACGAGTTCATCCCCCACATGGCGGACCAGGCCGACGCGCCGGCACGATTCGTACGCTTCGACCAGGACAAGGACGGACGTCTCTCGAAAGAGGAGTTCGTCAAGGCAGGCGGCAAGTGACGGGTTTCGCTGGCAACTTGCCTGGGGGCTCCCTATCACAGGGCCACCCCATGATCTCCCGCATCCTTTTGGCGGCGGCTTGCCTCGTCGCCGCCGCCCTTCCCGCCCAGGAGCAGCCCAAGGCCGCCAAGAAAAAGGCCAAGGCGACGGCTCCCAAGGCCGACGCCTATTCGGACAAGGTGCCGAAGCCGACCTTGCCCAATGTCCGTTACGGCGACCACGAGCGCCATGTGCTCGACTTCTGGAAGGCCGAATCGGCCAGCCCCACGCCCCTCGCCTTCGTCATCCACGGCGGCGGCTGGGTCGGCGGCAGCAAGGAGCGCGCCGAGCGCTTCGCCGACGTGTCCGCCCTGCTCAAGGCCGGCATCTCCGTCGTCTCCATCAACTACCGCCTGATCAAGCGCGACGCCGCCGTCGACACCTCGCCCGCCGTCAAGGCGCCCTTGCATGACGCCGCCCGCGCGCTGCAGTTCGTCCGCAGCAAGGCCGGAGAGTGGAATCTCGACAAGACCCGCATCGGCGCGGCCGGCGGTTCGGCCGGAGCATGCTCGAGTCTCTGGCTCGCCTTCCATGACGACCTCGCCGACCCGAAGTCGTCCGACCCCGTCGCGCGCGAGTCGACGCGCCTGACCTGCGCCGCCGTCACGGGACCGCAGACCACTCTCGACCCGGCGCAGATGAAGGAATGGACGCCCAACAGCACCTACGGCGGCCACGCCTTCGGACTCGGCACTTTCGCGGAGTTCCTGGCGGCCCGGGAGAAGATCCTGCCCCTGATCGCCGAATACTCGCCGTATGCGCTCGTGTCCTCGGACGACCCCGCGGTCTACATGACCTTCGGCGCCCCGCCGGCCATCGGACAGAACCAGAAGGACCCGACCCACACCGCCAACTTCGGCGTGAAGCTCGCCGAACATTGCGCGACCAAGGGCGTCCCGGCGGAAGTCGCCTACCCCGGGGCCAAGGACGTGAAGCACGCGACGCCGACGGACTTCCTCATCGCCAAACTCAAGCCTGCCGGCAAGTGAGGGCGGCGGGCGTCATCGTCGCCGCACTGCTCGTCGGCTGCGCCACCCGTGAGACCTTCACGGTCACGGAGGACTTCGGCCCCGGTTTTGACGCGAAGAAGTTCCTGACGCCGATTCCGAACAAGAACACCTCGGTCCGAGACGGCGCGCTTTGGACGCGCGGCTCCAGCGGCGGCAAGTATCCCCCGATGGTCTACCTGGCGCTGGACGGCAAGGATCTCACGATGTCCTTCCGCTACCGCCACCTCGAGAAAGGCGGCATGCTCTGGCTCTTCGTCGACGGCGACGACGGCTACGGCTCCGTCGACCACATGCTCAGGGTGCGCCTCAACCGCGATTCCGTCGTGCTCGAGGTCGACGCCCACACGCTCGATCCGCAGCACCCGCTCCGACAGAACACCCGCGAAGCCGATCCGGTCAGCAAGGCCTATCGCACCAACGAGCACTTCCCCGCCGAGAAGGTCGACCTTTCGACCAACGCGTGGCGCACCGTCACGCTGGCCTTCAAGGGCGACACGGTGGACATGTCCGTCGACGGCAAGTGGCGGCGGACGCTGAAGCGGCCGAACTTCGACGCCGCCAAGCGCAAGCTCCTCTGGATGCAGAACGGCGGCGCCGCCGGCATCGAGATCGACGACGTCGTCGTCACGCCGACCCCCTGACCCATGCGCATCTTGCCCGCCCTCCTGCTGTTCGCCGCCTGCGTCGCCGCCGAAGAAAGCCGCCCGAACTTCGTCGTCATCAACGTGGACGACCTCGGCTACGCCGACATCGGCCCGTTCGGATCCAAGCTCAACCGGACGCCCAATCTCGACCGCATGGCGAAGGAGGGCATGCGTCTCACCTCCTACTACGCCGCGCCGGTCTGCTCACCGTCGCGCGCGATGCTGATGACCGGCTGCTACCCCAAGCGCGTCCTCCCAACCCCCCACGTGCTCTTCCCCGCGGCCGAGGTCGGCCTGCATCCCGAGGAAGTCACCGTGGCGGAGACGCTCAAGGCCGTGGGCTATGCCACCGGCTGCGTCGGCAAGTGGCACCTCGGCGACCAAGGCCCGTTCCTGCCCAACTCCCAGGGCTTCGACTTCTACTTCGGCATCCCCTATTCGAACGACATGGGCACGGCGGCCGAGGGATCCAAGAGCGACCTCGGCAAGCCTGCGCCGAAGACCGAGGCCAAGGCCAATCCGGGAAAGATGAATCCGCCGGAGACGGGCCTCCGCGGCAGTGACCAGCCGCCCCTGCCCATGCTGCGTGACGGCAAGGCGGTGGGGCGCGTCCGCCAGCAGGAGCAGCAGTCGCTGGTCGCGGACTACACCCGCGAGGCGGAGGCGTTCATCCGGCGCAGCAAGGACCGCCCGTTCTTCCTCTACCTGCCGCACAGCTCGGTGCACTTCCCGCTGTATCCCGGCAAGGAATGGGCCGGCAAGTCGCCGCACGGACACTATTCGGACTGGGTGGAGGAGACCGATTGGTCGGTCGGCAGGATTCTCGACACCCTGCGCGAACTCGGCCTGGACCGCAGCACCCTGGTGATCTTCACCTCGGACAACGGCGGCACGACCCGCGGCAGCAACGCACCGCTGAAGGGCCATAAAGGCAGCACGTGGGAGGGCGGCGTACGCGCGCCGACGATCGCCTGGTGGCCCGGGCGCATCCCCGGCGGGACCGTCAGCGCCGTGATCACCGGCATGTTCGACGTGCATCCGACCTTCGCCGCGCTCGCCGGAGCCAGGACGCCTGACCGCAGGATCGACGGCATCGACCTTTCGTCCGTGCTGCTGGGCAAGGAGGGCGCCAAGGGCCATGACGAATTCCTCTACTTCCGCGGCATGACCCTTGAGGCCCTGCGGATCGGCAGGTGGAAGCTCATGCTGGAGGGTTCCAACGCGCCCTTCCGCTCCAAGCAGCCGAAGAAGGAGGCGCCGCAGCGACTCTACGACCTCGAGGCGGACGTCGGTGAGACGACCGACGTGGCCGCAAAGCACCCCGACGTCGTGAAAAGGCTGCTGGCGCGGGCCGCAGAGGTGGATTCCGACCTGGGGCGGACTGAAACCGGGCCGGGCGTGCGCCCCCTCGGTCGCGTGCCGAATCCGCTTCCGGTGATCGGGCACGACGGAAAGGTCCGTCCTGATGCCGTCGGAACCGCTGAACGTTTTCCCTGACACAGATCCCATGCCCCGCCTGTCCGCCGCCCTCGCCGTCGCCCTGCTCTGCACCGCCTGCTCAAGCGGGACCTTGCTCGTCCCTGAGGAACCGCCCGTGGTCGTGGCTCCGGACTTCCGCTCGGAGTTCGGAGAGCCCTGGAAGATTCCGCACGGCGACTGGAAGCCCGACGCAGGCGTCCTCCGGATGACCGAAATCCCCGCCCGAAAGCACGTGCCCGTGCTCCAGCATTGGGTCGGCCTGCGCACGGCGGTCATCGAACTCGAAT
Organism: uncultured Opitutia bacterium; assembly: GCA_903860195.1. Taxonomy (GTDB): domain Bacteria; phylum Verrucomicrobiota; class Verrucomicrobiia; order Opitutales; family UBA953; genus UBA953. The sequence goes on from CAIOPO010000020.1 coordinate 7,001, forward strand.
ACCGACAGGACGTGCCCGCGACGTTCTACGTCGGATGCGACGCCGAAAAGCACGTGGGCCGCGTCGTCATCACCCCCAAGGAGGTGCTCATCGCCGAGGACTCCGTGAAGCCTTCCCACGTCCTCGCCCGCCTGCCCC
>CAIOPO010000021.1 GCA_903860195.1 uncultured Opitutia bacterium
GAAGCCGGCCTTGTCGCCCGGATTGCGCCAGCGGTGCAGGAAGAAGAGGCGCGTGCCGTCCGTGTTGCAGAGCAGGTGATTGAACCAGTGCACCGCGTCCGCCTTCGGCGCGGCGGCGGCCGGTCCGGTGAAGGGGAGGGCGGCCGCCTGGGCGAACGAGTAGATCAGCTTCTGGCGGCCGGAGGCCATGTCCATCTTCCAGATGCCGCCGTCCTCCGGCGCCTTGCGCAGTTTCCAGATGTCGCGGTCTCCGCCGGTGGCGTAGCCGTAGCCGGGCCGGGTGACGTCAAGCCGGGCGAAGTCCGGCGCGAAGGCCGACCGGCCGTCCGGACTGAAGGCGTAGAACGGGTGCGGGAGCGTGCGGCGGCGGCCGGAGCGCACGTCGACGAGGCGGGTGACGAAGCGGCCGTCCTCGCGGTCGTTCCAGGCGACCGTGTCGGCGGTGCCGGGGACCCACTGCAGCATGCAGCCCTGCTGCCAGTTCCAGGCCGTGGTCGAGCCGAGCTCGGTCCAGCGGTCGCCGTCCTCCAGGTCCACCATGCCGACCTTGATCGAGTCCGTCGGCGCGGGCGAGCGCCCCTGGAAGTCCACTTCATTGGCGAGCAGCAGCCGGTCCTGCGGGTCGAACAGGAGCTTGTCGTAGTAGCCGCGCCAGTGGAACTTCGGTCCCGAAGTGACGCGCCGCACGCGCGCGACGGGCGCGGCGGCGCAGCCGGAAAGCGCGGAGAGGCCGGCGAAGGCGCCGGCGGTGAGGAAGGATCGGCGGGAGAGCGGGTCCATGGGGTCACGCCATCCAAGCCCCGTCCCGGCCCGAGGCAACCACCGCCTCAGCGGAACTCGTCCGGAATCGGGTCGGCCGGGGGCAGCTCGCCCTTGCGCATGGCGTCGAGCGTCTCCTGCAGCTCGACCTTGAGCTCCGGCTCCTGCGCGCGCTTAACCGCGAGCTCCTGCAGCCGCAGGGACTCCTCCTTGCGGCCCTGGAGCCAGCGCACGCGGGCGAGCGTGTCGAGCTTGTCGGGGTGCTGCTCCTGCGTGAGCTTCACCGCGCGTTCCGCGCAGCGGGCGGCGAGGGCGAGGTTGGGCTTGGCGAGGAAGACGGGGTGCGTCACGAGGTCCCACGCCACCTCGTTCTGCGTCTCGGCGTCATCGGACTCATCTTCGGCGTGCTTCTCCAGCAAACGGTAGCTCGGGTAGGGGTCGCCGCGCCCGAGCGCGATGCGCGCTCCGACGGATTCGAGCATCTCCTTGCGCTCCGTCGGCGGCAGCACCGCCGCGGCGTCGGGCAGGGCCCGTTCGGCGGCGTCCCAGTCCTTGCGCGCCAGCGCGCGGGAGAGCGCGTTGAGCCTCTCCTGCAGCCGGGCGATCTCGGCCGACTCGTCGTCCAGGCCGGGCAGGCGGGGCGGCGGGGCGGGGGCGGGCGCCGCGGCGGACTTCGCCGCGGGCACGTGGGTGCCGGTGATGATGTCGCCGAGCAGCTGCTCATCGATCTCCATCGGGTGGCCGGTCCACGCGACCTTGCCGTCCTGGACGATGAACGCGTGCGGGATGCCCTGCACGCCCGCCGCCTCGAGCCACGCCTTGACGAAGGCTTCGCCGCCGACCGCCACGCGGTAGCCCATCGCCGCGCCCTGCTTCTTGACGAAGTCCGCCGCGCGCTGCGCCCCGGCGGGGTCGCGTTCGGCCTCCCACACGTTGACTCCGACCACGACCACGCCGCGCCGGGACATCTTCTCGTGGAGCGCCTGCAGGTGCGGGATCGCCTTGACGCACGGCCCGCACCAGCTGGCCCAGCATTCGATGACGTAGGTCTCGCCTTTGCGGAAATCCTTGAGCGGCTCGCCCTTGAGCATCGACTGCGGCCGGGCGGCCGGCGCCGCGTCACCGACCTTCAGTTCGGCGGCGCCGAGCGTGGCGGCCAGGAGCAGGGCGAGCAGGGTTCGCATGGCGTCAGTCTGTCCGTCCCGCCGTGACTCTCAACCCCAACCCTTCATTTCTTGGCCGGAGCGGGGGCCGATTCCTTGGCTTCCTCGATCATGGCCACGACCTTGTCCTCGGTCAGGCTCATCGGGTGGCCGATGTAGGCGACCTTGCCGCCCGTGACCACGAAGGCGCAGGGGATGCCGTTCTGTCCGGCTGCGGTGAGCCAGGCCTTGCCGACGGCGCCATTGGTGTCCTTGGCGACCGAATACTCCATGGCCTTGCCCTGCTTGCGCACGAAGGCGTCCGCCGCTTCCACGCCGTTGGCGTGGTGCACGCCCAGCACCGTCACGCCCTTGGACTTCAGCTTCGCCTGCAGTTCCGTCAGGTGGGGGATGGAGGCGACGCAGGGCGGACACCAGGTGGCCCAGAACTCGATGACGTAGGTCTTCTTCGGATCGAAGGTCGAGACGCGCTCGCCCTTGATGTAGGCGGAGGGGAGTTTGGTCGGGGCCTTGTCGCCCACTTCCAGCTTGTCGGCCGCGAAGGCGGCGAAGGGGGACAGGACGGCGAGCAGGAGGGGGAGGGGGCGCATGGCCACATCCTGTCGGCCGAAGGCCCCCGCTCAACCTGCAAATCGTCCGACCGCCGCCTTATTTGGCCGCGAATTTCGACCGGATGGCCTCGACCACGGCGGGGTCCGCCAGGGTCGTCACGTTGCCGAGCTCGCGTCCTTCGGAGACGTCGCGCAGCAGGCGGCGCATGATCTTGCCGGAGCGGGTCTTGGGCAGGTCGGGCACGAAGACGATGCGCTCCGGGCGGGCGAACTTGCCGATCTTGGCGTCGACCATGCCGTTGAGCGCCTTGGCCAGCTCCTTCTCGTCGGCGCCCTTGGCGGACGACTTCAGGATCACGAAAGCCATCAGCCCCTGGCCCTTGAGGTCGTGCTTGACCCCGACCACGGCGGATTCCGCGACGGCGGGATGCTCGATGAAGACCGCCTCCAGCTCGGCCGTGCCGATGCGGTGTCCGGAGACGTTGACCACGTCGTCGACGCGGCCGGTGATCCAGAGGTAGCCGTCCTTGTCGCGGATGGCGCCGTCGCCCGGGAAGTAATACTGCCCGTTCCAGCGGCTCCAGTAGGTCTCCACGTAGCGCTTCTCGTCGCCGAAGATGCCCTGCGTGATGCCCGGCCAGGGGCGGCGGATGGCGAGGATCCCGTGGTCGGTCTCGTGGCCGTTCTCATCCAGCACCGCGGCGTCGACGCCGAAGAAGGGCAGCGTGGCCGAGCCGGGCTTGGTGGGCGTGCAGCCCGGGATCGGCGTGATCATGTGGCCGCCGGTCTCGGTCTGCCACCACGTGTCGACGATGGGGCAGCGTTCGTGCCCGATCAGGCGGTGATACCAGAGCCAGGCTTCGGGATTGATCGGTTCGCCGACCGAGCCGAGCAGGCGCAGCGAGGAGAGGTCGTGCTTCTTCACCCACTCGTCGCCCCACTTCATGAAGGCGCGGATGGCGGTGGGGGCGGTGTAGAAGACCGTCACGCGGTGGTCCTGCACGATCTTCCAGAAGCGGCCGAAGTCCGGCGCGTCGGGCGCGCCCTCGTACATGAGCACCGTGGCGCCGTTGAGCAGCGGTCCGTACACGACGTAGGTGTGGCCGGTCACCCAGCCCACGTCGGCGGTGCACCAGAACAGGTCGTCGGCGCGCAGGTCGAAGACGTACTTGTTGGTCGCGTAGGCGTGCACCATGTAGCCGCCGACGCCGTGCATGATGCCCTTGGGCTTGCCCGTGGACCCGGAGGTGTAGAGCAGGAAGAGCATGTCGTTGGACTCCATCGGCTCGGCGGGGCATTCGGCGGAGGCCTTGGCCGCCGCCTCGTGGTACCACACGTCGCGCCCCGCGGTCATCGCGCAGGAGGCGTCGGGTCGGCCGGGATGGCGCTGGAGCACGAGCACGTGCGCGATCGACGGGCAGTCCTTCACGCCTTCGTCGACGGTCTGCTTGAGCGGCAGGAACTTCCCGCGGCGGTAGCCGCCGTCCATGGTGATGACGGCCTTGGACTTCGCGTCGTTCACGCGGTCGCGGATCGATTCGGCGGAGAAGCCGCCGAAGACCACGGAATGGACCGCGCCGATGCGGGCGCAGGCCAGGACGGCGACCGCCAGCTCCGGCACCATCGGCATGTAGATCGCCACCGTGTCGCCCTTGCGCAGTCCGAGTCCCTTGAGGACGTTGGCGAAGCGGGACACTTCGGCGAGCAGCTCGCGGTAGGTGATGCGCCGCACCTCCGCGGCGCGGCCGTCCTGGGTGGGCTCGCCCTCGTAGACGATGGCGACCTTGTCCCCGAGGCCCTTGGCGACCTGCGCGTCGAGGCAGTTGTGCGCGATGTTGGTGCGGCCGCCGACGAACCAGCGGAAGAAGGGCTTGCGGGACTCGTCGAGCACCTGCGTCCACGGCTGGAACCAGTGCAGCTCGCGCGCCTCGTCGCCCCAGAACCCGTCGGGGTCGCGCAGGGAGCGCTCATGGAGCCGGCGGTAGCCGTCCATGCCCTTGACGCGCGCCTTGGCGACGAACTCGGCCGAAGGGGGGAAGGTCTGGTCGGCGGCGCCGAAGCCCTCGGCGGAGGCCTTCTTGACGTCGGCGATCTCCTCGTTGGCGTCGGATGATTCAGGTCGGTTGGCCATGGTCTTTCTTTTGGTGCGAAGGATGAGGTAGACGGAGAAGGCGACGAGGACGGCCAGGGCGAGGATGAGCCAGGGCGTCTCGTAGAAATTGGGGCTGGGCGCCGGAACCTTGGCGGTCAGGGGCATGGGTCGGGGTCGGGATGTTGAACCCGCGCGGGCCCCGTTGGGCAACACAAACCCCTTCACAGCGGGGCCGTCAGGCCTCGGCGAGCAGCTCTCCGAATCCGTCCACCACCCTGACTCCGAGTCCCTCCAGCCTTGCCCGGTGCTGGTGTCCGTGGGCCACCAGCACGCAGTCGACCCCCATGGCCGCCGCCGCCTCCGCGTCATGCGCCGTGTCGCCCACGTAGATGACTTCGGAACGGCCGACCGCCATCCCCTCCAGATGGGTGCGCGCCCGTTCCTCCTTGCTGCCCGCATGGATGTCCTGACCGCCGCAGGCCCGCAGGATCCGTCCGTCCAGTCCGAACTGGCGGAGGGTGGCGGCGAGCAGGTTGCGCTCGTAGGCCGAGAGCACCGAATGGGTGAGGCCGCGCCGGGTGAGCGCGTCGAGGAGCGCCTCCGCGCCGTCGTGCAGGCGGCACTCGTGCTTGCGCGACTCATAGGCGGCCATGAAGCGGACCGACATCGCGCGGAACGAAGCCTCGTCCGGCGTGAAGCCGATCGCCTGGTAGACTTTGATGACCGGGAACTCGAAGATGCGGCGGTAGCGCTCCGGGTCGACGGGCGGATGCCCGTCCTCGCGCAGCAGCAGGTTGAGCGACTCGCAGCACAGCCAGGTGTCGTCGAGCAGCGTGCCGTTCCAGTCCCAGACGGCATGCCGGTATTCCGCCAGCCGCCTACGCATCGACTTCCTCCAGCGCGCCGGCGCGCACGTCCACCCCTTCGCTGCAATGGACCAGCGCGGGAGGCGGACCGGACGTGAAGCCGGGCAGTCCGTCCCAGCGCATGGGGGCGCATGCGTCCTCGGCCTCCAGGGACGCGGGTGAGATCCGATAGGGCGCGTGGGCGACGCGTCCGCGCATGAGCCGTCCGCGCCGCGCCGCGTAGAAAGCGTACCGTTCGCAGAGGTGGTGCTCCAGCGTCCCCGCGCGCGCCTCGGCGGCGGGGCCGGAGGGTCGCCAGCGGTAGCGCGCGGTCTCGGCGGCGCCGCGCCGGCGGCAGTCAAGTGCGCGCGCTCCGTCCCGGTGCGACCAGCGCATGGCCGCGTCCTCGTAGGGCAGCCCGAAGAAGCGCCGCGCGATCCGGACCGCCGGCGCGCGGTCGCAGTCGAGCGACAGGAACCAGACTCCGGGCCGGCCGGCGCGGTCCTTCACGTAGAGCCGGACGTTGAGCTCGGAGAACCAGGAGAGCCAGGGCAGGGCGGGCAGGCCGGCCGGTCGCAGGGCCTCCATCCGGAAGCCGACCAGGCCGACGTGCGCGCGGCCCTCGTGGAGGTCGGGAGTGAGTCCGGCCGGGAGCGCGGCCGCGGCCGTCGCGGCGCCGATCTCCCAGTGCGCGAAGAACAGGCCGGTCCAGCGCTGGCGCAGGACGGTGCGTCCGGGAAGCGTGTCCGACGCGGAGTTCATCGCCGTCCGAAGGCCGCGTGCGTGAAGTCGACGCGGTGCAGCACCTGATTGTAGTCCCAGCGCGGGGTCGGACGCCGGTTGCCCGAGAAGGTCGCCGTGTAGGTGCCTTCGAAGAGCGCGACCGGGGAGTCGGGCCGGAAATATTCCGGCATGAGCCGCGGATTGTAGAAGGTGTAGTCCTCGTGCGTGGCGACCTTGACCGCGCCGCCCCAGGGACCGAGCGGCGAGTCCGCCTGCGCGATCCACACTTCGCCCAGCGCGGAGGGCTGGCCGTCCCGTTCGACGAACACCGCGATCCAGCGTTTCAGCCAAGGGTGCCAGGCCGTGCTGCCCGTGTGCGGCCGGACGCTCGCTCCGGAAGCGGCGGACACGGTCGCCGGCGCCTCCAGCGTCTCCCACTGCGCACGGTCCGCCCAGCCCTCGTAGGAGTCGGGGCAGCGCAGCGTGGGGAAGGGATTGCAGAAGAGGATCCAGGGCCGGCCGCCGGCGTCGGTCCAGCGGACCGCGTGGCCTTCGGGCAGCTTGGGCAGGGGCTCGTCCTTGGCCTTCCTGGTCCAGAGCGTGCGCGTCGCCCGGAACTCCTCCTTCGCGTCGTCCCATTCCACCGCGTCGTAGCGGTAGGCTTCGAGGAAGCCCCGGATCTTCGCGGCCACGCCGACCAGCCGCGGGGCGCCGCCCGCGTCGCGCAGCGAGACCATGCCCGTCGCCCAGGTGGGGCCGTCGCCTTCGAGCCGGCAGACTCCCCGCGGCGCGGCCTGCCCGCCGCGCTCCTCGGTGAAGTGCGCGTAGCGGAAGTCCAGCGGCGGGCGGTCCGGCGGCGCGGCGGAGGGCGACGTCCTGGCGGCCGTCATGTGGAAATTGCCGAGCGGGTAGCGCAGCACGTTCGTGTCGCCCCAGAACCAGAGCCGCGCGCCGCCGTGGTCGACGGCGAACACGCTGTCGCAGCCCGTGAGCGGCTGTTCCGGCCCCCCGGCCGTGTCGCCGAGCCGGCGGCTTTCCGCGAACAGGCCGGAGCCCGTCAGCCGTCCCAGCCGCCGCGCGACGGACGTGCGCGTGACCTCGACCTTCGAGGTCACGCCGGGGCGGAGCGTGAGACGGACGCCGGCGTAGCCGAACCCGTCCTTCTTCACGCCGTAGCCGTGGCCGATCACCTCGAACCAGCATTCCCTGCCTTCGGCCTCCGGAATGTCCGCCGCGATGACGCCGGCGTTGTCCGAGACCAGCCTGAGTCCGTGCGTCGTGCGCAGCTCGACGCCGGGCACCGGCCAGCCGTCCTCGCGGTCCACCACCTCGATGCGCGTGGGCGCGGCCGGAAGCGCCGCCGCGAGGAGGCAGGGCAGTATCGCGCGCGGGAACGGCACGCCGCAATATCCGCCCGACCTGCCGCCGCTTCAAGCCGTCCGTCGGCTTTTCGCTTGGAGGGAGCCGTCCCCCGCCTTACCCCTTCCTCATGCTGCCGGAATCCAGCCTCAGGGAGCTCAGGGCCTTCGCCGGAAGGCTGGCCGACGTCGCCGGCGAGGTCATCCGGGCCGCGCACGCCCGGAACGAGACCGAAGTGGAGACCAAGCCGGACGGCACGCCCGTCACCGTGGCCGACAAGGAGGCCGAGCGGCGCATGCGCGAGCTCATCGCCCGCGAGTTTCCGGATCACGGCGTGCTCGGCGAGGAATTCGGCGAGGACCGGCCCGGCGCCGAATTCTGCTGGGTCCTCGACCCCATCGACGGCACCCGCTCCTTCCTCTCCCGCGTGCCGCTCTACGTCACCCTGGTCGGCCTGCGTCATGCCGGGAAGCCCGTCCTGGGACTCATCGACCAGCCCGTCCTGCGCGAGCGCGTCATCGGCGACAACCGCACCTGCGAGTTCAACGGACGGCCCGTGCGGGTCGCCGAAGCGTCCCTCGCCGCCGCCGTGGTCGTGTCCACCGACCTCGACAACGTGCGCCGTCTGCACAAGGACGTGCGCTGGTCGCGTCTCGCCGACTCCGTCTCCCACGTGCGCACCTGGGGCGACGGCTACGGCCACCTGATGGTGGCGACCGGCCGCGCCCACGTCATGGCCGATCCGGTCATGAATCCCTGGGACCTCGTCCCCGTGCTGCCCGTCCTGCGCGGCGCCGGCGCCCTCGTCACCGGCTGGGACGGCGGCGACCCGCTCGCCTCCGGCGACGCCATCGCCGCCGCGCCGCGGCTGCACGCCGAGGTGATGGCCGCGCTGCGGGACTGATCAGCGTCCGAGCCGGACCTTCAGCGAGCGCCCGTGCGCGTCGAGGCTCTCCATGCCGGAGAAGGCCTCCACCACGGCGGCCGCGCGTCGCAGCGACCTGCGGTCGTAGCGCACCAAGCTCGTGCGGCGCAGGAAGTCCGTCACCCGCAGTCCGCTGAAGAACCTTCCGGTGCCGCCGGTCGGCAGCGTGTGGCTGGGGCCGGCCGTGAAGTCGCCGAGCACCGTGGGGGAGAGCGGTCCGAGCAGCATCGCGCCGGCGGTGGTGATCTCGCGGGCGAGTCGGCGTTCGGCGGCGGGCCGCACCATCAGCTGCAGGTGCTCCGGCGCGACGAGGTTGGCGGCCGCGGCGGCCTCGGCCGCGCGGCGCACCAGGATGACGCAGAGCGACTGCTCGAGCGCCCGCAGCACCTTCGCGCCGTGGCGGAGCGAGGCAGACTGCGCGCGGGCCTCACGGAGGACGCGGTCGGCGAACGCGCGGGACTCCGCGACCAGGTAGAGCTTCTCCTTGCCGCTGCCGTGCTCGGCCTGCGCGCAGAGGTCGGCGGCGACCCAGTCCGCCCGGGCGGACGCGTCGGTGATGATCATGACCTCGGAGGGGCCGGGCAGGAGGTCGACGCCCACGGCTCCGAAGAGCTGGCGCTTGGCCTCGGTCACGAAGGCGTTGCCGGGCCCGAAGACCTTGTCGACCGCCGGGATCGTGCGCGTGCCGAAGGCGAGCGCGGCGACGGCCTGGGCTCCGCCCACGGCGTAGACTTCACGCACCCCGCAGAGGTGCAGCGCGGCGAGGATGTCGGCGTTGATGCGTCCGTCCGGGCCGGGCGGCGTGCAGGCGCAGACCTCGGGCACGCCGGCGACCTTCGCGGGCAGCGCCGTCATCAGCACCGTCGAGACCAGCGGCACCTGTCCGCCCGGGACGTAGAGTCCGCAGCGGCGGATGGGCAGGTGACGTTCGCCGACCGTGGCGCCGTGCGGATTGCGGGCCGTCCAGGACTTCGGCAGGGTGCGGCGGTGGAAGTCGAGCACGCAGCGCGCGGCCTCGGCGAAGGCGCGGCGTTTCGCGGCCGGCAGGGCGCGGGCGGCCCGGGCGAGTTCGGCGGGCGGCACGCGCAGGGCCTTCGCGGTCAGCTTCACCCGGTCGAACTTGGCCGTGAAGGCCAGGACCGCGGCGTCGCCGCGGCGTCTCACCTCGCCGATGATGCCGGCCACCGCGCGTCCCACTTCGGGCGAGGCTTCGCCTCCGCCGACGAAGGCCTTGAGCCGGGCGGCGAAGTCCCGGTCGTTGGCGCGCAGCACCTGCATGGTCAGCGCTGCGGGAAGGCGAAGGCCTCCTCGGGAATCTCCGGATTCACCGCCACCTTCTCGTAGGTGATCACGGCGGCCTTCTCCTCGCCCAGGAAGAGGGTCTCCTTCTTGGGGAAGGCGAGGCCTTCGACCCACTGGATCTCCTCGACCTGCTGGCGCAGCACCTTGCCGTCCGGCTGGAAGTAGTCGGTCGCCGCGAGCTGGAAGCTCTCGGCGTCGAAGTGGCGGATCAGGCGGAAGCCGCTCTTGTAGGCGTACTCCACCGAGACGGTCTTGCGGCCGCCCACCGTGCCTTCGCCCTTGTAGCTGACCGTGCCGACGGAGGCGTCCGGGGCGGCGAAGAACCCGAGGTCATTGGAGGCCATGTCGCGCAGCCGGGCGACCTCCTCAAAACGGATGACGCCGACCGCGGGGCGCGAGCCGGGGACGGTCATGTTGCGCTGCGCGGTCCAGCCTTCGAGGCCGTTGGCCGCCTGGATGAGCTCGACCGAGTAGTCCGGGCTGTAGTTGAGCTGGCGACGGCGGTAAGGAGGGGCGACCTGGAGCACCACGAGTCCGTTGGACTTCCCGTCCTTGTCGACGGACTTGATCTCAAAGTGCAGGGCGCGGAGACGCTCGAGGTACTTGGGCTCCTTGGCGGCGGCCGTGCGCGCCTTCGCGATGAACTCCTCGGCCGGATTGCGGTCGAGACGCAGCGTCTGCGCGGGCAGGACGGCGACGCCGAGCAGGAGGAAGGCGAGAAGGGTGCGGAGCGGGGCCATGGGAGGGTCGAAAGTGCCCGGCGGGCCGGGGTTTGGCAAGCCTCCGGGCGGGTCCTTGACGGCCTTCCGGCCCCTTTTCAGCCCGCTTTGGCGGCCTTGAGCAGACCCGGGACGTCACAACGTCCCTCGTAGATCGCCTTGCCCACGATGGCGCCGACCAGATTCGGGCGCTTCCTGGCGAGCGCTGAGAGGCGGGCCACGTCTTCGGCGCACGACACGCCGCCGGAGGCGATGACCCCGCAGGGACAGGCCGCGAGGACCTCCTCGAGCGCGCGCCAGTTCGGCCCGGTGAGCATGCCGTCGGTGGCGATGTCGGTGTAGATGACCGTCGAGACCCCCAGTTCGCCGGCTTCCCGCGCGAAGTCGGTGGCGCGCAGGGCCGTCACCGCCGTCCAGCCCTTCACCGCCACGAGACCGTCCTTGGCGTCGATGCCGACCGCCAGCCGCGGGCCGTGCGCCTTCGCCATCTCGCGCAGGAAGGCGGGGTCGGTGGCCGCGCGCGTGCCGATGACGACGCGCTCGGCGCCGGCCGCGAAGGCCGCCTCGGCGGCCGCCACCGAGCGCATGCCGCCGCCGAACTGCACCTTGGGTCCGAGCGAGGCGATGCGCCGGAGCGTGGAAAGGTTGAGGGCTTCGCCGCCGAACGCGCCGTCGAGGTCCACCACGTGGATCCACTCCGCGCCGTCGCGCGCGAAGCGCACGGCCGGCTCGACCGGGTCGTCGAAGTAGTCGGTGCGAGCGTCGTCACGTCCTTGGCTGAGCCGGACGCAGCGTCCGCCGCGGATGTCGATGGCCGGGTAGACCTGCATGTCAGGAGGATTTGCGACGCCGGGGGGCGGAAGGGGAGACCTTGGCCTCGCCCCGGACGGCTTCCGCCGTCACGAGGTAGGCGGAGCCCGCGGAGTCCGCCAGGCCGTACATCGCGTCAAGCAGCACGCCCTCCAGGATGGAGCGCAGCCCGCGCGCGCCCGTGCCCAGCGCGATGGCCTTGTCGGCCACGGCCTCGAGCGCGCCCGGGGCGAACTCGAGCGAGCAGCCCGAGAGGGCGAACAGCTTGCGGTACTGCTTCACCGCGGCGTTGCGCGGCTCGGTGAGGATGCGGAGCAGCGCGGCCCGGTCGAGCGGCTCGAGGACCGAGATGACCGGCAGGCGTCCGACGAACTCGGGAATCATCCCGAAGCTGAAGAGGTCCTCGGGCTGGAGGCCGTCGACGATCTGCGCGGCCGAGAGGGCCGGCGCGTCGTTGGCGGGCGGCACGAAGCCCAGCGCCTTGGTGCCGCGGCGGCGGGCGATGATGCGGTCGAGGCCGACGAAGGCGCCGCCGCAGATGAAGAGGATGTCGGAAGTGTCGACCCGGATGCACTGCTGCTCGGGGTGCTTGCGTCCGCCCGCGGGCGGCACGTTGCAGACCGTGCCCTCGAGCAGCTTGAGCAGCGCCTGCTGCACGCCCTCGCCGGAGACGTCGCGCGTGATCGAGGCGGAGTCGGACTTGCGGCCGATCTTGTCGATCTCGTCGATGAAGACGATGCCCCGCTGGGCCTTGGCCACGTCCATGTCGGCGGCCTGCAGAAGCCGCAGGATGACCGTCTCCACGTCGTCGCCCACGTAGCCCGCCTCCGTGAGCGTGGTGGCGTCGGCGATGGCGAAGGGGACGTCGAGCATGCGGGCGAGGGTCTTCGCGAGGAGCGTCTTGCCGGTGCCGGTCGGGCCGATGAGCAGCACGTTGCTCTTGTCGAGCTCGACGGGGGCGAGCTCGCCGGCGCCCGCGCCGCCCTCC
>CAIOPO010000022.1 GCA_903860195.1 uncultured Opitutia bacterium
CATGCCGGTCTCTCCCGTTCGGCGGCGACGGAATTCTCCTTCCTGCTGGGGCTCGTCACGCTGACGGCGGCATCAGGTTACAAGGCCTGGTCCCTCGGTCCCGCCCTCACCCAGATCTACCCCCTCGACAAGGCCCTGCTGGGGCTCTTCGTGGCGGCCGTCTCGGCCTTTCTCGCGGTCATCTGGATGGTCGGCTACGTGACCCGCAACGGCCTGGTGACCTTCGGATGGTACCGGATCGTCGCCGGAACGGCCCTGCTGGCCTGGCATCTCGTCCGCACCCCCTGATCGCCAGGGGGCGCGGACGACCTGCCGTCAGAGCGAGTATCCTTCGCGGTAGGCGCGCCGCACGTAGGCGTTGGCCGCCTGATCGTTGGTCACCTGCATCTTCTCGCCGTCCCAGAGCAGCAGCTTGTTGGGGAAGCGGATCGCGAGGTTGCCCATGAGGACCATCTCGGAGAGCGGACCGGAGTAGTCGAAGTTCGATGACGCCGCGGGGCCGCCCTTCACGGCGCGGATCCAGGCCTTCTCGTGGCCGGAGGAGTTTCCGGGAACGCGGGCGAGCGTCTTCGGAAGCTTCTTCGCCTCGGCGCGGAGGTCGGCGTTGAGCAGACGCGGGCGCTCACCGTAGCAGCCGCAGACGATCTTGCCCTTTTCACCGACGAGGAGACATCCGCCGTTCCAGTCGCCGAACATCTCGCCCTCCTCGAGCTCGACCGGACGCGGAGGCGTGAGCCCGCCGTCCCACCAGGTGAGCTGCAGCGCGGGCATGCCCTCGCGCTCGGGGAAGCGGTAACGCACGATCGAAGCCGACGGATAGCACTCGTTCTTCGGCTCGATGAGCTTGCCCAGACCCTGCGGGACCGCGCGATAGACCGTGGGCGTGCTGCCCTCGACGCTGACGGGATAGCGGAGCTTCAGGGCCAGGAACAGCGGGTCGATGATGTGACAGCCCATGTCGCCGAGCGAGCCCGTGCCGAAGTCCCACCAGGCCCGCCACTTGCCCGGATGGTAGGCGGCGCTGAAGGGCCGCATCGGAGCCGGGCCGATCCAACGGTCCCAGTCCATGCCCGCCGGGGGAGTCTCGCCGGGCGGGGGGCGGTCCATGTCGATGCTCTGCGGCCAGATCGGGCGGTTGGTCCAGGCGTGCGCCTCGCGCACGGCGCCGATGAGTCCGGCGGCGACCCACTCGGCGATCAACCGGATGCCTTCGCCGGAATTGCCCTGGTTGCCCATCTGGGTGACCACCTTGTGCTCGCGGGCGGCCTCGGTGAGGCGGCGCGCCTCGAAGACGGAATGGGCGATCGGCTTCTGGACGTACACGTGCTTGCCGGCCCGCATGCAGTCCATCGCGATGTGCGCATGGGTGTGGTCGGGCGTCGCCACGATGACGCCGTCGATCTCCGGATGCGCCTCGAGCATCTTGCGGTAGTCGGTGTAGGTCTTCGCCTTGGGGAAGAACTTGATGGTGTCGGCGCAACGGCCGAGATCCAGATCGCACAGGGCGACGACGTTCTCCTCGGCGCACTGGCGGATGTTGCTGCGACCGACGCCTCCGAAGCCGATCACCGCCACGTTCATCTTCTCGTTCGGAGAGACGGTGCGGGCGGCGGACTTCACCCAGGGGCGGGCGGCGGCGAAGCCGGCGGCGGCGAGGCCGGCAGTTTGCAGAAAGCCGCGACGATCTGTGGGGGTATTCATGGGGTGGTCGCACCCTAGAACCCTGCCTTGACGGAGCAACGGGAAAGGAGCCGCCCCCTCGTCGGCCGCCCGCACCCAAACTGCTGAGGAGACGGAGTTTAGACGGCCCGGTTAAAGCCCGTATGGGCAACTTTGCTTTTGACTCCCCTGTGAATAACCCGTTCAAAAGGTCAACCCTCCCTCGAGATGTTCAAGCGTTTCCCCGGCCTTTTCAATCAGGCGATAGGCATCGACCTCGGAACCGCCAACACTCTCGTCTTCCTCAAGGACCGCGGGGTGGTGCTCCGGGAGCCCAGCGTGGTGGCCATCCGCAGCAGCACCCGCAAGCCGATCGCCGTCGGCAACGAGGCCAAGATGATGCTCGGACGCACGCCCGGCGACATCGAGGCGCTCCGCCCGATGAAGGACGGCGTCATCGCCGACTTCGAGATCAGCGAGCACATGCTTCGCTATTTCATCGGCAAGGTGGCCAGGCGCTCCTTCTTCACCAACCTCACGGTCGTCGTCGCGGTCCCCTATGGCATCACCGCCGTCGAGAAGCGGGCCGTCCAGGACTCCGCCTACCGCGCCGGAGCCGATGACGTCATCACGATTCCTGAGCCCATCGCCTCCGCCATCGGAGCCGGCCTGCCCATCGAGGAGCCGGCCGCGTCCATGATCGTCGACATCGGCGGCGGCACCACCGAGGTGGCGGTGCTCTCCCTCGGCGGCATCGCCAAGGACGCCGCTCGCTCGATCCGCGTCGGAGGCGACGAATTCGACTCCTCGATCATCAAGTACATCAAGAACTCGTACAACCTGATCATCGGCGAGCGGACGGCGGAAGAGCTGAAGATCAAGATCGGCTCCGCCTATCCGCTCGAACAGGAGCTCACGTATGAGATCCGCGGACGTGACGCGGTTTCCGGCATGCCGCGCGAGATGCACGTGTCCTCCCAGGAGATCCGGGAGGCCATGCGGGACAACGTCACCCAGATCATCGAGACCATCAAGGGCTCCCTGGAGCGCCTCTCTCCCGAGCTTTCGGGCGACCTCTACCAGCGCGGCATCGTGCTGGCCGGCGGCGGCGCCCTCATCCGCAAGATCGACCGTGCCATCTCCGAGGCCACCGGCGTGCCGGTGATCGTCGCTGACGACCCGCTCTGCTGCGTGGTGAACGGGACCGGCAAAATCCTGGCCAACTCCTCCCGCTGGAAGAGCCGGGACTGAGTCCGGGCCCCGACGGCCATGAACCGCGACCAACAGGGCGCCAAGGCCTCCTACGTCCTCCTCACGCTGGTCTTCCTGCTCTGGTGCTTCGGACCCTCGGTGGTGCGGCGCTTCACGCGTGAAGCCTTCACCGAGTTCCAGGCGCCCGCGCTCGAACTGGCCGGCAAAGGGCGCGACCTGGTCCGTTACTGGGAACTGCGCAGCCGTTCCTCCGAGGAACTGGCCGAGGCCGGCCGCGACCTGGGCCGCATCAACGCCGGGCTCGAGCTCAAGCTGCTGGAAATGAAGAATCTCGCCGAGGAGAACGCCCGCCTGCGCACGCTCCTCAGCTACGGTCCCGACCCCGAATACCGCACGGTCGTCGCCCGGGTGGTCTCCCGTGATTCAGCGGGATGGTGGCAGCGCATCACCATCCGCAAGGGAAGGACCGACGGCGTACGCCCCTTCAGCCCCGTGGTGTTCGGCACGCGGGTCGTCGGCAGGGTGGCCCAGGTCCACCTGACCACCAGCGAAGTCGACCTGATCACAAGCCCGGGCTTCCGTTGCACGGCACACCTTGAAGGGGATGAGCAGCGGCGCGTAGTGCTGCTCAGCGGCACGGCCACGGGCTCCCGCGGCACGGCGCTGGTGACCAATGTCCCGACCGACTACTCTCCCCCGGCCGGACCGGTCGGAGACGAGGCCAAGGTGCTTACCACGGGCATCGGCGGGGTGTTCCCCGCCGGACTGCTGCTGGGCTACATCTCAGGCCACCCCCGCACGACGCCGAAAGGGGACTTCAAGGAGGCCGACATCGCGCCTGCTCGCGACCTTCACTCGCTGCAAGAAGTAGCCGTGCTGGTGCCCGTCTATCCGACGCCGGGCGAACAGCTGACGGAGAGCCGGGTGGACGATTTCCGCTGAACGGCATGAACTGGTCCTGGTTCCTGATCTTGCTCGCCACCTACCCCTGGCTGCTGGCCTCCGACCTCATCTCGGACGCCATGGCGGACACCGGTCTGGTGTGCTTCCTCTCGGGCGCGGCGATCGTCGCTCCGGCCCGTCGCTTCGGTCGCGGTCAGGCCGCGCTCTTCGCGCTCTGCGTGGGGTTCATGTTCGAGGCACGCCGGCCCTTGGCCGACGGCTGGATCGCCTTCCCGCTGGCCTTCGCGGCTCTGGCGATCTGCGGACCTCAGGGCCTGCTGCGACGTCCCGCGGCGGTCTGGTTCGCGGCCATCGGCCTGAACGTCGCCGCCACCGCCGTCTGGCTCATCATCGGCGGCGCCGGCGTGCTTTCGCTCGGGACGCCCGTGGACTATCCCTCGGCGATCTGGCGGGGCGCCGTCCAGACGCTGGTGGCCGCCGGCGCCGCCGCGATTTTCGCCCCCTTCATGCTGCGCGCGCAGGAATCACTCATGGACCGTCTCGGCGTGCCCGAGGCCCGGGAGGCCTGACCGATGCGCGAAGCTGACGAGCGTGACATACGCCCCTCCACCCCGGTCAGCCGGCCGAGGGTGCTCGTGACCTTCTGGGTCATCGTAGCGGCCCTGGCCTACGTCCTCGCCGGCCTCGCCTACCGGCAGCTCGTCCAATCGGGCGAACTCAAGGTGCAGTCGGACTCCCAGAGCCGAAGGGTGGTGCTGATTCCGCCGGCCAGGGGGCTCATCCATGACCGAAACGGGGAAGTGCTGGCCGAGAACCGCGTGCGCTGGAGCGTGAAGGCCGACCTTCCGGAACTTCAGAAGGAGATCCGTGCCGCTTACCTGCGCGAACTCCGCGCCGCGCGCGCCGCCAAGTCCGCGGTCAATGCCGACGACCTGATGGAGAAGGCCAGAGTGGAGATCCTGCAGGGCTGGCTGGACAAGGTCTGGTCCGTCATCGACACCCCGGTGAGGAAACCGGGCAGTCCGTCCCTGCGCCGCAAGGAAGGCCCTCTCTCCTTGCACAAGGAACGCAAGGTGAACGTCGAGGAGCTCCGTAAGCATCTGCGCGAGCGGCGCGCCCTGCCCTTCACCCTCATCGCCGACCTCACCTTCCCCGACCCCACGGGCAAGGACGCCGCCCCGAGCCCCGAAGACGGCAACCGCTCGATCGCCCGTTTCATCGAACAGTTCCCGTCCGACGGCCCGATCCGCCTCGAGTCCGACATCGTGCGCAGCTATCCCAACGGAGCCACGGCCTCGCACGTGCTCGGCTACGTCAAGGACACCGACTCCCTGCCGGAGCCGACCGTGCTGGACCAGGAAGTCCTGGCTCTGCAGAAGCTGCGGCACGCGGGCAAGACCGGGGCGGCGGGCGTCGAACTGGCCTTCGACGACTCGCTCCGCGGAAGCAGCGGGTGGGAGCTCTGGTCGAAGACCTCCGCGGGATACAACCAGTCCCTCATCAAACGGGTGGACCCGTTGCAAGGCGGCCATGTCAGCCTTTCGATCGACCTCGGCATCCAGAAGACCGCCGAAGCCTCGCTCGCCAAGGTCAGGGCGCCCGACGGCTCACCTCTGCCCGGCGCCGCGATCATGATTGAGATCCGCACCGGCGAGATCCTGGCGATCGCGAGCCAGCCCGGCTTCGACCCCAACCTGCTGGCAGGCAGGGTGACTTCCGCCTATTATGACGAAATCGATTCGCGCGGCGGCTGGCTGAATCGCGCGACACAGGGTCTTTACCCGCCCGGCTCGACCTTCAAGGTCATCAACGCCGTCGCCGCGCTCCGCAAGGGCACGGTGCGCTGGGACGAGGTGCTCGACTGCGGGCCCAGCTTCCGCGTGGGCAACCGCGACTTCCCGGAACACGACCCGCAAGGCTACGGCCCGGTGGACCTCGAGGTGATGCTCGCGGTTTCCTGCAATGTCTGGAACTACCAGGTCGGCCTGCGGACGGGCGTGGACGCCATCGCCGCGGAAGCCCGTCGCTTCGGGCTCGACTCGCAGCTGCTCGTCAACTCCGCCGGAACCGAACTCCCCTATCCCGCCGGGCGCGGACTGGTCGTGCCCGACGGCGCCTACAAGTCGCGCATCGGCGCCGGCCCCTGGAGCCCGGGAGACACCGCGAACCTGAGCATCGGACAGGGCTACCTGCTCACCACTCCGCTTCACATGGCCTGCGTCGCCGCCTCGGTCGCACGGGGTGAGACCCGCACGGTGCCGACCATCATCCATGACCCCCGTCGGGACGGAAAGCACGCGGGCGCCGAACCGATCGGACTTCGCCCCGATCAGCTGGCCGCGCTCCGCACCGGGATGGAGCGCTGCGTGGAGGAAGGCACCGCCCGCAGCGTGCAGATACCCGGCATCCCCTACGCCGCCAAGACCGGCACCTCCGAGTATTTCAAGGACGGCAACAAGGCGCACCTCGGATGGTTCATCGGTTATGCGCCCTCGACCAACCCCGTGGTGGCCTTCTGCGTGCTCATCGAAGGAGAGGATGACGGCACATGGGGCGGCAAGACCGCCGGACCGGTGGCACGCGACATGCTGCTCAAATGGGCCAAACGCCCCACCGGCCTGGAGGCGCCCGTGCAGGCCCTGCCCGGCGAGGCCGCGCGCTAGAGCCTGATCAGGACGGGCGTCCCGACGGGCGCCAGGGAGAACAGCTCGAGCACGGCGTCATCGGAAAGGAGCACGCAGCCGTGGCTGTTGGGCGTGCCGAGCGCGGCATGCTGGTTGGTGCCGTGGATGTAGACGTAACGGCGGAAGGTGTCGACGACCGCGCCGTGCGTGTCCTGCCCCCGGTTGAATCCTTCCTCGAGCCCGTCGAGCCTCAGGATGCGCGTGGTGATCAGGTTGTCAGGATTGTCCGGCCGGTCCGTCCAGACCTCGCCGACGTCCACCCTGGCCCGGAACACCGTACCCTTGCGCGCACCGTCGCCGATCTTCTCCTTCACGCGGTGCATGCCGAGCGGAGTGCGGTTGGAGCCCTCCAGCTGACCGACTCCGGCCCGCGCGGTGCTGACGGGCCACTCGCGCCGGACGCCCGGCCCGAGGAACCATAGTTTTTGCTGGTCAACCGAGACGATGATGCAATGTTCCGCAGACGGAAGTCCGAGCGCCGAGAGGCGTCCCAGGACCTCTCCGCGCAATCCTTCATCTTCTCCTGAACATGGCATACCGTATCGGCATCGTGGGCGTGACCGGCGCAGTCGGTCAAGAACTGCTGGCGCTCCTGGCCAAGCGCAAGTTCCCCGTCGCCGAACTGCGCCCCCTCGCCTCGGCCCGTTCGGCCGGCAACAAGGTCGCCTTCGGAGGCAAGGAATGGACCGTCCGTGAAGCCACCCCCGAGGCCTTCGAAGGCCTTGATTTCGCGGTCTTCAGCGCCGGAGGCTCCATCTCCACGGCCCTGGCCCCGGAAGCGGTCAGGCGCGGGTGCATCGTCATCGACAACAGTTCGGCCTTCCGCATGCGGGACGACGTTCCGCTGGTCGTCCCCGAAATCAACGCCTCCGCCCTGGACGGACACAAGGGGATCATCGCCAACCCCAACTGTTCCACGGCCATCGCGCTGATGGGACTCTGGCCGCTCCATCAGGCTTTCGGCCTGCGTCGTTTCTTCGCCTCGACCTACCAGGCGGTCTCCGGCACGGGCGCCGAAGCCATGCGTGAGCTCGACGCGCAGGCCCGCGCCTGGGCCAGGGGCGAGACGCACCCCGCCAAGGTCTACCCCCACACCATCAATTTCAACCTGATCCCGCAGGTCGATTCCTTCCTCGAGGACGGCTACACCAAGGAGGAGATGAAGATGCTCAACGAGGGCCGCAAGATCATGGGCCTGCCCTCCCTGCGCGTCACCACGACCTGCGTCCGCGTGCCGGTCTTCCGCGCCCATTCCATCGCCATCAGCGCCGAGTTCGAACGTCCCGTCGACGTGGCCGCGGCGCGCAAGGCCGTCGCGGCCTTCGAAGGCGCCGAACTGTGCGACGACCCCGCCAACCGACGCTACCCGATGCCGCTCGACTACGCCGGCAAGGAGAAGTGCGGCGTGGGGCGCATCCGCAAGGACACGCTCTTCGACAACGGCCTCTCCCTGTGGGTCAGCGGCGACCAGCTCTGGAAAGGGGCGGCGCTCAACGCGGTCCAGATCGCGGAGGCGCTTCACGCGCGCGGGCGCCTCGTCCGGCGCTGACCGACATGGCCCGGAGCAACGATCGGGCCCCGCGCCACGCCGACCTCAGCCGGCCCGTACGGCTGCTGGACGAATCCTCCATACCCTCGCTGCTGGAAGGACGGAAGGACCCTCTCATCCTCGTCCTCGACGGCGTGCAGGACCCACACAATCTCGGCGCCTGCCTGCGCACGGCCGAATGCGCCGGGTGCGCCTTCGTGGTGATCACACGCAAGAACTCCTCACCGGTGAACGACACGGTGCGGAAAGTCGCCGTGGGCGCCGCGGAAAGCCTCCCGATCGTCCAGGCCAACAATCTCCGCAACGCGCTCGTCAAGCTGAAGGAAGGCGGCGTCTGGATCGCAGGCACGAGCGACCACAAGGCGAGCCAGTCCCTTTACGCGGCCCGGCTCACCGGACCTCTGGCCATCGTCCTCGGGGCGGAAGGCGACGGCATCCGCCACCTCACCGCCGAGACGTGCGACTTCCTGCTGCGCATACCCATGCTCGGCGAAGTGCCCTGCCTGAACGTCTCCGTCTCCGCCGGCGTCTGCCTCTTCGAGGCGGTCCGGCAGCGCGGCGTCCGCTGAAGAGTCCGCTTGCGGTCGGCCTGCGGTCCGTCTTTGATGGATGCGTTCGGGGCCGGATAGCTCAATGGTAGAGCAGTTGACTTTTAATCAATTGGTTCGGGGTTCGAGTCCCCGTCCGGCCACTCCGAACGCGTCAACGCTCCTGAAAACTCGCATTGGTTTTCGCTTGAAACGCACCCGCGTCCTTGCACTCATCTCCGTCCCGCTGTCCGGCCGGATAGCTCAATGGTAGAGCAGTTGACTCTTAATCAATTGGTTCGGGGTTCAAGTCCCCGTCCGGCCACCAGCGGGAAACCCGACGTCTCAGGACGCCTTGTCCGCCTTCACGCGACGGTATCTCGCCGCCATGTAGGCCGAGTGGCACGGGCGACAGTAACTGTGATGGCTGCGAGAGGCCGGGATCCAATGGAACATCGCCAGGGGCAGGAGCTGCGCGCACTGGGCGCAGGCCTTCTTGGACTGACGGCGGGTACGGGCCCGGGAGGCGAGCCGACGCCGGACTCCGGCCTCGACGCACGGACGGCAGAGGGGATGAACGGGGAGGCCGCCGGCTCCGCCGGGAAACTCCGCGACGGGCTTTCGTCGCCGGCACGAAGGACAGGTGCGTGTTTTAATATTCATGGGCCGAAGCACGACAGTCCCGCGCGGCTGACTCCGCAAGGGGACGCCTCTGGGATGAAACCCTGAGCGGAGTCCCTCACTCCACGGTCACGGACTTGGCGAGATTGCGGGGCTGATCGATGGGGCAGCCACGGATGCGGGCCACGTGATAGGCGAGCATCTGCAAGGCCACGGCCGCAGGCACCGTGGCGACCAGGGGGTCGCAATCGGGGATGACGAGGTCGGCCCAGGCGCCGGGCGGACCCTCCTGACCCTGGGTGACGACGGCGACGAGTCCGGCGCCGCGGGCCCGGCACTCCTCGGCGTTGGAAAGCGTCTTGTCCCTCACGGGCGAACGGTTGGCGATCACCACGACTGGCGTGCCTTCGGTCAGCAGCGCGATGGGGCCGTGCTTGAGTTCGGCGGCATGATAGCCTTCGGCATGGACGTAACTGATCTCCTTGAGCTTGAGCGCGCCCTCCAGGGCGACAGGGTGCATCGGCCCGCGACCCAGGAAGAAGGCATGCTCCGAGTGCGCCATGCGCTCCGCGGCGCGGATGACGCTCGACTCACGCTCGAGCACGCGCTCGACCAGTTCGGGAAGCCGGGCGATCTCCGCCGCCATCGCCCTTCCTCGCTCCGGCGAAAGACGGCGGGAACGGCCGAGACGGAGAGCCATGAGCAGCAGGACCGCGACCTGGCCGGTGAACGCCTTGGTGGAGGCGACGGAGACTTCAGGTCCGACATGCAGGTAGACGCCCCGGCCGGTCTGTCGCGCGATGGCGGAACCGACGACGTTGACGAGTCCGCGGACGCGTGCGCCGCGGGAGCGCGCCTCCTTGACCGCGGCCAGGGTGTCGGCGGTCTCCCCGGACTGCGAGACGGCCACGACCAGGTCGTCCGGACCCACGAGCGGATTGCGGTAGCGGAACTCCGCCGCCTGTTCGGCCTCGGCCGGAAGCTGCGCGAGCTCCTCGAAGGCGAACTCGCCCACCATGCAGGCGTGAAGCGAGGTGCCGCAGCCGAGCAGGATGGCGCGACGCACCGTGGCGTCTTCGCCGTCCTCTCCGCGTCCGAGTCCGGCCAGCACGGCGTCCCCGTTCCTGAGGTCGATCCGACCGCGCAAGGCGTTGCGCACGCTTTCCGGCTGCTCATGCATCTCCTTGTGCATGAAATGCTCGTGCCCGTCCCGCTCGGCCGCGGCGACGTCGGGGGGCAGCTCGTCCGGGCTCCGGTGGCGAGGCGAAAGGTCGAGTCCTGACACGTCGACGGAATCCGCCCTGAGCAGCGCGACGTCACCGTCATCCAGGTGGATGACCTGCCGGGTGTGGGCCACGAGCGCCGCCGGGTCGGAGGCGACCAGCACCCTGCCCTCGGCGATGCCGACGCAGAGCGGACTGCCCTTACGGGCGACCACCAGGGCGCCGGGCTCGTCCGCGCAGAGCACGGCGACGCCATAGGCCCCCTCGACCTCCCTCAGCGCCGCGACGACGGCGGCCCGCAAGTCGCCCTGGTGCCTGTCGCCGATCAGTCGTGCCAGCACCTCGGTGTCCGTTTCCGACGCGAAACGGTGACCGGCCGCCTCAAGCCGGGAACGGAGCTGACGGTAGTTCTCGATGATGCCGTTGTGCACGACCGCGATCCGGCCCGTGCGGTCGAGATGGGGATGGGCGTTGGCCTCGGTGGGGGCGCCATGAGTCGCCCACCGGGTGTGCGCTATGCCGGTCGTCCATCGGCCGAAGGGACCTTCAGGATCGTCCTGCGCGATGCGCTCCGTCAGGGCGGCGACTTTGCCGACCGCCCGACGGACGAGCAGACGTCCCTCGCCCGAAAGGGCGAGACCGGCCGAATCATACCCACGGTATTCCAGCCGACGCAGGCCGCCCAGCAGCACGGGCGCGGCCGCACCTCCTCCGACGACTCCGATGATGCCGCACATGTCAGCGATGGAGATCCCGTTCGACGATCTCTCCCGGTCGGGTGGAAGTGCCCGGCCACAGCTTGCGACCGGGATAGACGGAAGTGTTGATTCCGGTGTGCACGCCGGCGCCTACGACCGTGCCGAACTTGCGTCGACCGGTGTCAACCAGCACGCCCGTCACCATGCTGCGATGCGCGCGTCCGTCGTGACGGAGATTGGAAACGATGGTCCCCGCCCCGAAGTTCACGCCCTCGCAGAGGATGGAGTCGCCGACGTAGGAAAGGTGACCGACGTTGGTGCCGGAAAGGATGACGGAGTTCTTGATCTCGACCGCCTGCCCGATGTGGCACCGGTCACCGATGGCGGTGGCGCCGCGGATGTAGCAGTTGGGCCCGACCTTGCAACCCGCCCCGATGAGGACGTCGCCTTCGATGACGACTCCGGGCAGGATCTTGGTGCCGGAGCCGATGGACAGCCGTCCGTCCACATGCGTCGAAGGGTGGACATCGGAAAGACGCACGAAGTCGTGACGGGATGAAACGGCCGCCTCATTGGCCCGCAGGAGATCCCACGGATGCCTCACGAGAAATGAACGTTCGGCCACGACGGCGCCCCTCCCGTCCGCGCGCGCCATGAGCGGGCGCCCTTCCCCGTCCTTCAGTTCCGAAAAACCGCCGGCGATGAAATCCTGCACATCCTTGCCATCGAGCCAGGCGCAGGCCTCGACGCGAAGCGAGGAATCGGACGCGCCCTCCTTCAGCCCCGCCGCCATGAGGGCGGCCAACTGATGCTCTCTGAAGGCACGGTTGGCGACAGAGAAGGAAGCGAGCCCGCCCTCACCGAGCGCAGGTTCGCAGGTCGGCAGGTCGGGAGGGACCGGCAGGAAGAACCGTCTCATGCGCGCACCTCCGAGAAATCCTCCTCGACCGCCTTGACGAAGGCCGCCGACCAGCGCTCCGCTTCACCGGCGTCCCGATGTTCGACCAGGATGCGCAGCTTGCTCTCCGTGCCGGAGTACCGGATGAGGTGACGCCCGTCCCTTCCGAAAGCTGCGTCGGCCTCTCTCAGTCGCTCCTGGAGGCGGGGAAGCTCGGAGAGCGGCCGGCGGGCGGATACCTTGAGGTTGATCAGTTTCTGAGGATATTCGTCCATGCAGGCGGCCAGCTCGGAGAGCGAAGCACCCTTGCATCGCATGAACCGCAGGACCTGGAGCGCGCTCATGATGCCGTCCCCGGTCGTCGCATGGTCGGCGAAGATGAGATGGCCCGAGTTCTCCCCGCCGAACGAATGTCCGCCGGCTCGCAACGCCTCGATGACGTGGCGGTCGCTCACGGGGGTCGTCACCACCGAGATCCCGGCCCGCCGCATGGCCTCATGCAACCCCAGGTTGGACATCACCGTGCAGGCCATGGTGCGGTTCTTCAGACGCCCTTCTTCCGCCAGCGCCAAGGCGCAGAGCGCCAGGATGCGGTCGCCGGAGACGGTCGCGCCCGTCCGGTCGGTGAAGATTACACGGTCGGCGTCACCGTCCAACGAGACCCCGAGATCCGCGCCCGTCTCACGCACCGCCTGTCCGGCGTGCTCGGGATGCAGCGCGCCGCAGCCGTCATTGATGTTCGTGCCGTCGGGCTCCACGCCCAGTTTCCGCACCTTGGCGCCGAGCTCACGGAAGATGAGCGGCGCGAGCATGTATCCGGCGCCGTGACCGCAATCGAGGACGATGCTCATGCCCTGGAGACTCATGTCACCGAGGCTCTGCTTGGCGTATTCGATGTAACGCCCGCGGGCGTCGTCGATGCGCGTGGCCTTGCCGATCGCCGCGCCGACCACTCCCCCGCCCTGCGGGCCTGACAGGACCTCCGTCTCAACCTGCGCCTCGAGCTCATCGGAAAGCTTGTAACCGTCCGGCCCGAAAATCTTGAGTCCGTTGTCCTCGAAGGGATTGTGCGACGCGGTGATCATCACCCCGGCGCCGCACCCCATGGTCTTCGTGAGATGCGCTACCGCCGGCGTCGGCATCGGCCCGACCAGGAATACGTCCATGCCCGACGAGACGAGGCCGCTGGTCAGCGCCGTCTCCAGCATGTAACCGGAGATGCGCGTGTCCTTCCCGATGATGACGCGGTTGCGATTGGCTCCCTCAGACCTCAAAACCTTCGAGATCGCCTGGCCGATGCGCAGCGCAATCTCCGGTGTGATGGGATACTGATTGGCCGTGCCACGGATGCCGTCCGTCCCGAAAAGTTTTTTGCCCATGCCTCGTTTTCTGCGATTTAAGCATAGGTTTTCAAGTTTAAATGAGTGAAATCACTCTTTTATGAAGTATATGATTAAAACACTCATTAATCTAAATGAATGGATACGGTTATATGTTTAAATGCCCGATAAAGCAGGTGAACGCAGGACATCCGCTCATAAGGTAGCCGCATGAGAGCCGCCCTGTTCTTCCTGACCGCTCTGGCCTCCCTTGCGCAGGAAAAAGCTCCGGCAGGGATTGGCGCTGAACCGAATTGGAACGTGGTGATGTCCGGCGACGGCAACGTCTCATTCTTCGCCGGCTCCCGGCCTGTCTTGACCTATCAGCATGCGACGGAAACGCGGTCCGGCCTCGATCCTGCCTATGCGCGCGGGGGGTTCCTGCATCCGCTCTTCACGCCCTCCGGCGTGCAGCTGAGCGACAGTTTCCCCGCCGACCACCCGCATCATCACGGCATCTGGACGGCGTGGTCAGCCGCGGAGTGGAACGGGCTCACTCCTGATTTCTGGAATGTGGGCAAGAGGACCGGCGGAGTGCGCGTGCGGTCAAAGCCTCGCCGGAGTGACAACGGAAAATTCATCGAATGCGCGTTGGAGGCGTTCGCCGTCACCCCCGGCGGCGAAGTGGTCGTCCTTCATGAGACGTGGAAGATCGCTCCGCTCGCCAGCAGTCCGCGTGCGCACCGGTTCGACCTGGAGATCAACCAGCGCAACGTCAGCGCCCACGAGTTGCGGCTCAAGGCCCATCACTACGGGGGTCTGGGGCTGCGCGGCCGACCTGACTGGACCCACGACCTTCCGTACGCCGCCCAGTTGCGCTTCCTGACCTCAAACGGCACTTCGGACCGCGCCAAGGGGGACGGTGAACAGGCACGGTGGTTCTACTTCGGGGGTCCTTCGCCGAAGGGCCAGGTCGGCTACGCCGTGCTCCACCTAGCCGACAGCCCGACGCAGTTCACCCGATTCAATCCCAAGGATCCTTTCGTGGCCTTCACCCCGGTCAAAAAGGGCCTGCTGACGATCGCCCCCGATGGCAAGCTGACGATGCGCTATCGCATCCTCCTCATCGACGGCCCACCGGACGCTGCGGAGCTGGAGGCGGAATGGCGTGCCGCCATCAAGGGCTGATGCCTTTTCCGACGATTTGAGTTTCTTTTCCCCTCATTTCAAAAATGAGCGTTTTACCTGCCTTGGTTTTTGTCATCTTCGGCCTTAGATGAAGCACCGATGAGGCTAGCCCCCGCCCTACTGTCCGTCCTTTGCGCGACCCTTGCCGACGCCGCGGCGACGCTGAGCTTCAACCGCGACGTCCGCCCGATCCTCTCCGACCGCTGCTACGGCTGCCACGGGCCTGACTCCAACAAGGGACGCAAGGCGGGCCTGCGACTGGACGAACCCGCGGGCGCGACGAAGGAGCTCAAGAGCGGGGAGCGGGCGATCATCCCGGGCGACATCGAGAACAGCGAGATGGTGCGCCGCATGCTCAGCACGGACCCCGATGAGATCATGCCGCCGCCGGAACTGGACCGCCCCCTGACGAAGGAGCAGCGCGACGTGCTCATCCGCTGGATCAGGGAAGGCGCTAAATATGAACCGCACTGGGCCTTCGTGCCGCCCACGAAGTCCGCTCCGCCCGCCGCCGGAGAAGGCTGGGCCCTCGATCCGTTCGACCGCTTCGTCGCGGCGGCGGCCGACAAGGCGGGCCTTCAGCCCAGGCCCGAGGCCGAGCGCGCGACCCTGCTGCGCCGTCTCCATCTCTCCGTGACCGGACTTCCTCCCTCGCCCGAGGAGACCGACGCCTTCCTGGCTGACAAGTCGCCCGACGCCTACGCTCGACGCGTCGACACACTGCTGGCCTCGCCCCGCGCGGCCGAACATCAGGCGGTGGCCTGGCTGGACCTCTCGCGCTACGCCGACACCTGGGGCTACACGGGCGACAAGCCGATGTTCGCGTGGCCCTGGCGCGACTGGGTGCTCAACGCCATCAGGAGCAACATGCCCTACGACCGGTTCATCACCGAACAGGTCGCCGGCGACATGCTCCCCGACGCGACTCAGTCCACCCGGGTGGCGACCGCTTTCAACCGGATCCACCGCATGACGTACGAGGGCGGATCCATCGCCGAGGAGTTCCGCCAGGACGGCATCGCCGACCGTGTCGCGACCGCCGGCTACGCCTTCCTCAGCCTGACGCTCGACTGCGCCAAGTGCCATGACCACAAATACGACCCGATCTCCCAGAGGGACTTCTTCGCCATGGCCGCGATGTTCGGAGACCTGGATGAGAACGGGCTGCTCGATTTCCACGGCGCCCAGCCCTCGCCTGTCATGCGTCTCTACACGCCGGATGAAGAGGCCAAGGAGAAGGAGCTCATCGCAGCGGTACGTCAGGCCGAGGCGCGGCATTCGATGAGCGTAAACGGCATCCGCCCCGACGCCCCGCTCAGCACGGTCGCCCTGCCCGCCCCCGAAGCCCATTACCCCTTTGAGTCACTGACCAAGACCGGCGTCGAGAACGTCGTTCCGGGCGGCAAGCCGGCCACGTTCGAACGCGCCCGCGGCGACCAGCTCGGCCAGGTGGAACTTTGCGAAGGCGTCGTCGGCAAGGGACTTTCCTTCGACGGCGACGGCGGGCTGATGCTCGCCGGGCTGGAGAAGTTCGACCGGTTCACGTCCTTCACGCTCTCCGCCCACGTACGCCTCGGGGAGAAGAACTCCCGGGCCACGCTGCTGCACGGCACGGGTTTCTACACCGGCGAAGGCGATGCCTCAGGCCTTGAACTGCTGATCGACAAGGGACGCCTCCGGTGGAGCGCCATCCACCTCTGGCCCGGCTCCGCCGCTTCCGTCGAGACCGAGGACGAACTGCCCGTCGGCCGCTGGTTCAGACTGACCGTCACCTACGACGGCTCCTCGGAGGCATCAGGTCTCCGCATCTACCTCGACGGACGGTCGGTGAAGTCCTCCGTCCTTCGTGATTCACTCGACGCGCCTTTCCGTCTCAACCTGCTGGAGCTCGGCAGCCGGTCACGCGACTCCGGCTTCCGCAACGGCAAGATGGACGAAGTGAAGATTTGGCGCACGGCCCTCACCGCCGCCGAGGTCGCCGTAGAACACGGCATCGCCCCGGCCTCGCTCGATGCGGCCGTCGCCGATGACCATCGCCTGCGTCGCGAGTGGAAGCCGTGGATCGAATCCTTCGAAGCCCTCCGTGCCGCCCGCCGTGCCCTGAACGACCATCAGGCCAAGGCCCCGGAATTCTCCGTGATGCGGCGTTCGAAGAACGCTCCCCCGACTTTCGTCCTGACGCGCGGGGAATACGACAAGCCTGACAAGACCAAGCCGGTGAGCGCAGGCGCGCCCGAGGCCGTGTTGGCCTGGGATCCCGCCCTGCCCCGGGACCGGCTTGGACTCGCCCGCTGGCTCACCCACCCCAAGCAGCCTCTGACCTCCCGTGTCCTCGTGAACCGCGTCTGGACGCAGCTCTTCGGTCAGGGGCTGGTCACCACCGGCGAAAACTTCGGCCTGATGGGAGACCTGCCGACGCATCAGGAAGTGCTCGACACCTTGGCCTCCGACTTCGTGCAAGGCGGCTGGGACGTGCGGGCGCTGATGCGACGCATTCTGCTCAGCGCCACCTTCCGTCAGGACTCGACGCCCTCCAAGGAGCACCGTGAGAAGGACTCCTCGAACCGGCTGCTCGCGCGCGGTCCCGTGGTCCGGCTGCCGGCGGAGACACTGCGAGACCAGGCGCTGCAGGCAGGCGGGCTGCTCAAGGAGCGCTTCGGCGGAGCGAGCGTGCAGGAGCACGAGCCTTACCGCAGCGTCTACGTCTTCCGCAAGCGCACCGCCCCGCCCGACAGCATGCTGATCTTCGACGCGGGCTCGCGCGAGACCTGCCAGCCCAAGCGCCTGACGACCAACACGCCCTTGCAGGCCCTCGTGCTGCTCAACAATCCGACATTCGTCAGCGCGGCGGCGGGAGTCGCCCGTCGTGCCGCGGCCGCCGGCCAGGACGATGACGCGCGCATCACGTTCGCCTTCAGACTACTGTGCGGTCGCGCGCCCGAGGACGTCGAACTCACGGCGTTGCGGGATCTGCTCCGCCAACGCCGTGCCGAATTCGCCGCCGATCTGGTCGCGGCCGGCAAGGTCCTCGGCATCAAGCCGACGCCCCCTCCGCCCGCACCCCCCAAGGGCAAGGCGGCCAAGGACAAGAAGAACGCCGCGGAGTCGAAAGATGCCATCCCACCCAAGGCGGCTCAGGCGCCGGCGCCCAAGGGCGACCCGGACATTGCGGCGCTCGCTCTCGTCGCCTCCACCATCATGGCGAGCGACGCCTTCGTGACCTCCCGTTGAACCCATGAGCCCTTTCATCCCCTCCTACGATGACCTGATGCGGCCGACGCGCAGGCACTTCCTCGGGACCTCCGCCCTCGGCATGGGCGCCCTCGCCCTCCGGCACCTCACCCCTGAAGCCGCCGCGGCGGAAAAGGCCGCCCGCACACACTTCCCCGCCAAGGCCAAGCGGGTCATTTACCTGTTCCAAGCGGGCGGTCCCTCCCAGTTCGAGACCCTCGACCCCAAGCCGTTGCTGCGGGAAAAGCACGGTCAGGACCTTCCCGATTCGGTGCGCAAAGGACAGCGGCTCACCGGCATGAGCGGCAACCAGTCGCGACTGCCCCTCGCCGGCTCCTTCACCGAATTCAAGAAATACGGCCGGAGCGGAGTCGAGTATTCCGACATCATGTCCGAGACCGGCGCGATGGCCGACGACATCTGCGTCATCCGCTCGATGCACACCGAGGCGATCAACCACGACCCCGGCATCACCTTCTTCTGTTCCGGAAGCCAGATCGCCGGACGCCCCTCGATGGGCGCCTGGGCCTCCTATGGGCTGGGCAGCATGAACGAGAACCTGCCCGCCTTCATCGTCCTCGTCTCGCAGGACGCCACCAAGGACCAGCCGCTCTATTCCCGTCTCTGGGGCTCGGGCTTCCTGCCCTCCGAGCATCAGGGCGTGCAGTTCAAGGCCGGCAAGGAGCCCGTGCTCTTCCTCACCAACCCCGAGGGCGTCTCGCCTCACGCCCGCCGCGGCATGCTTGACGCCCTCGGCAAGCTCAACGGCGTGCAGCGCGCCAACGAGCTCGACCCCGAAGTCGACGCGCGCCTCGCCCAGGCCGAGATGGCCTACCGCATGCAGACCAGCGTGCCTGAAGTCACCGACATCTCCGGCGAATCGAAAGAGACCCTCGAGATGTACGGCGAAAGCGTCAACCAGCCCGGCTCCTTCGCCGCCAACTGCCTGCTCGCCCGACGTCTCATCGAGAAGGGCGTGCGTTTCGTGAACCTCTTCCATCAGGGCTGGGACAATCACGGCGGACTGCCCGGCGGCATCCGGAGGCAGTGCAAGCAGACGGACAAGCCCGCCGCGGCCCTGCTGAAGGACCTCAAGCGTCGCGGACTGCTTGAGGACACGCTGGTCGTCTGGGGCGGTGAATTCGGACGGACGGCCTACTGCCAGGGCAAGATGACCAAGGACAACTACGGCCGCGACCATCATCCGCGCTGCTTCTCCATGTGGATGGCCGGCGGCGGCGTGAAGGGCGGCTACGTCCACGGCGCGACCGACGACTTCGGCTACAACATCGCCTCCGACGGCGTGCACGTGCACGACCTGCACGCGACCATGCTCCACCTGATGGGCGTCAACCACGAGCGTCTCACGTTCAAGTTCCAGGGCCGCTACTACCGTCTCACCGACGTCCATGGGCACGTGGTGAAGCCGGTCCTGGCCTGAACGGTTGACTGACGGGCCGCCCCACCGCACGGTCGGCCGATGTCCGAACGCAAGGAGAGCGCGGCCTCCCTCCCGGCCTTCCGGCGCTATCTGGCTTCGGTGCTTTTCGGCACGCTCGCGATCCAGGTGCAGGCGGTCGCGGTCGCCTGGCAGGTGTATGAGCTCACCAAGGACCCGCTCGCCCTCGGCGCCATCGGCCTGGCGGAAGTCATCCCGTTCGTCTGCTCCGTGCTCTTCGCGGGCCACGTGGCGGACACCCGCGACCGGCGGCTCGTGGCGGCGATCTCCCTCACGGCGATGCTGCTGCTGGGCGGGCTCCTGCTCCTGCCCGGACTTGTGGAGGACTTCCCCTTTCCCCTCCTGCTGCTTTACGCCGTGGTGACGTTCGGCGGAGTCGCCCGCAGTTTCCTGACCACCGCGCGCCAGGCACTCATCGGCGAAGTGGTGCCCCACTCGCTGCTGGGCGACGGCGTCCGCTGGCGCAACGCGGTCTTTGAAGGTTCATGCGTGGTCGGACCGGCCTTGGCCGGCCTGCTCTGGGCCGCGGGCGGCCCCACCCTCACCTACTCGGTGATGACCGGGTTCTTTGCGTTGTCGCTGGCGGGATGCCTGGCGATCGACGTCCCGAAATCACTCCGGACCCGCGAGCCGGAGCCTGTGCTTCGTAGCCTGCGCGCAGGCATCGACTTCATGCTGGGACGGCGCCTGCTCCTGGGCGCTTTCACGCTCGACCTTTTCGCCGTGCTCTTCGGCGGCGCCGTGGCGCTGCTTCCGGTCTTCGCCGCCGAAATCCTGCACGTCGGACCGGTGGGGCTAGGACTCCTCCGGGCGGCGCCCTCGCTGGGGGCGGTCCTGATGTCGGTCATCATGCTGGCCCTTCCGCCCGTCCGTCGGGCCGGCCCCCTGCTCTACGCGTCCTTCGCCGTGTTCGGTCTGGCCACGATCGCCTTCGGACTGTCGACGTCCTTCATGCTTTCGTGCCTGTTCCTGCTGATCATCGGCGGCGCCGACGCGGTGAACGTGATCATCCGCCAGACCATCCTCCAGACCGGCACGCCTCCCGCGCTCATGGGCCGGGTGTCAGCGGTGACGGCGGTCTTCATCGGATGCTCGAACGAGCTAGGCGCCTTCGAATCAGGCGCCGCGGCCCGCCTTCTGGGAACAGTGGGCGCCGTGGTCTTCGGCGGAGTGGCGACATTCGGAGTGATGGCCGGCGTGGCCTGGCGTTTCCCCGAGATTTGGCGTCTGGACCGCATCGCCCCTGACCAGCGCTGACCCTCTGCGGGCTTGTCTCGGCGGCAGGTATTGAGTCCTATTGCCGCACCCCATGAGACTCCTCCTAGCCCTGCTGGCCGTCGCGCTGACGCCTCTGCCATCTTTCGCCGCCGATCCGAAGGCCAAGGCCCCTGCGCCGAAGCCCAAGTCGCTCGACGACCAGTATGTCCTGACCGCCGACTCCCAGGAGCAGCCCGGCGTCCCCAAGGGCGAGGTGATGGAGTTCGAGCTGCCCGACTCCAAGGCCTTCCCCGGCTACCCCCGCAAGTGGGCTCTCTACATCCCCAAGCAGTATGACGGCGCCAAGCCCGCCTGCCTGATGGTCTTCCAGGACGGACTCGGCTACTCCTCCCGGACCGGCGCCTGGCGCGTGCCCACGGTCTTCGACAACCTCATCCACAGGAAGCAGATGCCCGTCACGATCGGGCTCTTCATCAACCCCGGTTTCGTGCCGGACGCGAAGAACCCCAAGGGCAAGGACGCCAAGGGCCGCCCGCTGGGGAAGTCCAACCGCTCCTTCGAATACGACAGCGTGACGCCGCTCTACGCGCAGTTTCTCATCGAGGAGATGATTCCGATGGTCGAGGCCAAGGGCTATAAGATCTCCAAGGACCCGGCGCACCGCGCCATCGCCGGCGCCTCCTCCGGCGGCATCTGCGCCTTCAACGCCGCCTGGCACCGCCCCGATCAGTTCAGCAAGGTCTTCACCACCATCGGCAGTTTCACCAAGATCCGCTGGAACATCAGCGGCGGCAAGGAGACCGGCGGCGACGTCTACCCGGACTGGGTGCGGCAGAATCCACGCAAGAACATCCGGGTCTACCAGCAGGAGGGCTCCAACGACCTGCTCAACGAGCATGGCAGCTGGCCCGAGGCCAACCGCAAGATGGCCGCGGCGCTCAAGGAGAAGGGCTACGACCACGTCTACGTCGAGGGCGAAGGCACCCACAACTCCAAGCACGGAGCCATGCTCCTGCCCGAAGCCCTGCGCTGGCTCTGGCGTGATGTCCGCTGATACGATGCGACGCCTGCTGCCCCTGCTCGCCCTCTGCGCACCGGTCCTCGCGGCGGAGGACGGCTTCCGCCCGATGCTCGACCCGCAGCTCTCGCAATGGGAGAAGTGGCTCGGGCCGGTGCACCGCGACTTCGAGGTCCCCGGCTACGTGCGGGGCAAGACGGCCAAGGAGGATCCGGTCCTGGGGCTCAACAACGATCCGCTGAAGGTCTTCACGACCCGACAGGAGGACGGCGAGACGGTGCTGCACATCACGGGACAGGTGTTCGGCGCCCTCACGACGCTCGCGTCCTACGAGAACTTCCACCTTAAGACGGAACAACGCTGGGGAGAGAAACGTTGGGTGCCCCGGGCCGACAAGATCCGGGACAACGGCATACTCATCTTCTGCGTCGGAGAGCACGGCGCGCAGGGCAAATACTGGATGCGGAGCCAGGAACTCCAGGTCCAGGAAGGCGACATCGGCGACTGGTGGCCCCTGGCCGGCGCCATGGCCGACATACCGATCCGCACCGACGACCCGGTCAAGACGCGCGTCTACGACCCCAAGGGCAAGGTCACGACGGTCACGGCCCGCGTCTGGCACGGCACGGAATACCCCGAGAAGCCTTTCGGCGAGTGGAACGTCATCGAATGCTTCGCCCTCAACGGCGATGCGGTGTTCCGTCTCAACGGCAGGACGGTGAACGTGCTTTTGAACTCCCGTTACCGGGAGAAGGGCTCGACGACCGAGATTCCGCTGCGTTCCGGCAAGATCCAGATCCAGTCCGAAGCCGCGGAGTGCCATTACCGCCGGATGGTCATACGTCCGCTCAAGGCCTGGCCCACCGAGCTGGCCGGTGACGTCCCGGCCTCGTCCGGACGCTGAGGGATGCTCTCGCTCACGCGCATCTCCAAGTCCTTCGGAGGGCTTCCCGTCCTCCAGGAGGTCTCACTGGAGATCGCGGCGGGCGAGGTCCACGCGCTGATGGGAGAAAACGGCGCCGGAAAGTCCACGCTCATGAAGGTGGCCGCCGGACTGCACGCCCCGGACGGCGGAACGATGCGGCTCAAGGGCTCCGCTTTCGCGCCCGATTCGCCGCACGCGGCCCTCCTCGCGGGCGTGGCGATGATTCACCAGGAACTCATGCCCATCCCCGACATGACCGTGGGCGAGAACGTCCTGCTCGGGATCGAGCCCTGCGGACCGCTCGGAATGGTCGACCGTGCGCAGGTGCTGGAACGCGCCCGCACCCTGCTGGCCGAACTGGAATCCGACCTCAGCCCCGACGCCCCCATGCGGAGCCTGAGCGTGGGACAGACGCAGGTGGTGGAGATCGCCAAGGCGCTCGGACGGAATGCGGACGTGCTGCTGATGGACGAGCCCACGGCGGCCCTTTCGGACCACGAGGCGACGGCGCTCTTCCGCGCCATCGGTAGGCTCAAGGCGCGCGGCGTGGCGGTGGTGTACACGACGCACAAGATGGACGAGGTGTTCCGCCTGGCCGACCGCATCACGGTCCTGCGGGACGGCCGCCACGTCATCACGTCGCCCTCCGGCGAACTCGACCAGGAGCGCCTCATCGCCCACATGGTCGGGCGACCGATGTCCGAAATCTTCCCGGCACGGGGCAAGGTCGCTCCGGAAGTCGTCCTGAGCGTGCGCAATCTCTCCCGCAAAGGGGCGTTCCACGATGTGAGCTTCCACATCCGCAAGGGCGAGGTGCTCGGACTGGCCGGACTGATGGGCGCAGGCCGGACGGAGGTCGCCTCGGCGGTCGCCGGACTGACGCCCGCGGATTCCGGAGAAATGCGTCTCGGTGATCGCGAATTCCGTCCCGCCACGCCGCACGAGGCCCTGGCGGCCGGGGTGGCCATGGTGACTGAGGACCGCAAAGGCATGGGCATCATCCCCGTCCTCCCGGTACGCGAGAACATGACCCTCTCCGCCTTGGAGTCCATGAGTCCCGGAGGGCTGATCAACCGGACGGCGGAATCCGCCGCCGTCCAGGAGGGCATGCGCGCCTTCGGCGTGCGCGCATCCGGTCCGGAACAGCCCGTCGGACAGCTCAGCGGCGGCAACCAGCAGAAGGTGCTGATCGCCAGGGCTCTGCTCAACCGCCCGGAAGTCGTCGTGCTGGACGAGCCCACGCGCGGCATCGACGTCGGCGCCAAGGCCGAGATTTACTCGCTGGTCCGGCGACTGACCGACGAAGGTCGCGCCGTGCTGCTCGTCTCATCCGAACTCCCGGAAGTCATCGCCCTCTCCCACCGGCTCCTCGTCCTTCGCCAGGGCAAGGTCGCCGCCGAGCTCGACGCCGCCACCGCCTCCCAGGAGGAAGTCCTCCGTCACGCCATGCCCCTCTGAGACCATGAACGCCCGCCTTGATCGCAGCCTCCTGCACCGCTTCGGCATCCTTCTCGTGCTCCTGGCCGTAGGCCTCGGCCTTTCCGTCGCCACCGACTCCTTCCTGACGGTCTCCAACCTCACCAATGTCGCCCGGCAGGTCTCGATCAACGGCATCCTTGCGGTCGGCGTGACCTTCGTCCTCCTGACCGGAGGAGTCGACCTGTCGCTCGGCTCGGTCGTGGCGCTGAGCGGCGTCGTCTGCGCGACCTTTGCCCATCCGTCCCCCGAGGGACATCCTCTTTTCCTGCCGGTCGCGGCGGGACTGCTGACCGGCGCCGCCTGCGGGCTGGTCAACGGCGGCCTCGTCACCCGAGGCCGCGTGGCGCCCTTCATCGTCACGCTCGGCATGATGACCGTGGCGCGCGGCCTGGCCCTCATCGTGAGCGGAGGACGGCCCGTGGCCGACATGTCCGAACGCCTCACCGCCCTCGCCGGCGACGTCAGGGGCGTGCCCATCCCCCTCCTCTGCTTCGTCGCCGTGGCCTTCATCGCCTGGTTCTTCCTGAAGCGGTTCCGTCTTGGAAGACATGTCTATGCCGTCGGCGGCAATGAGCAGGCCGCGCGCGCCGCGGGCATCTCCGTCGGCCGGGTGAAGCTGTTCGTCTACGCCCTGTGCGGCGTCATGGCCGGCCTCGCCGGCGTCGTCCTGGCGGCCCGCATCACCACCGGCCAGCCCAACGCCGGCGTGGCCTACGAACTCGACGCGATCGCGGCGGTGGTCATCGGAGGCACGAGCCTGTCGGGCGGGGTCGGGTCCGTGGCGGGCACGGTGCTCGGCGTCATCCTCATCGGCGTCATCAACAACGGCTTGGACCTGATGAGCGTGTCGTCCTACTACCAGCAGGTGGTCAAAGGGGTCATCATCGTGGGTGCGGTTTGGCTCGACCGTCGTCAGGCCCGGGCCTAAATCAGCGGGGTGATGCGATCCGCCCCGCTCCATGTTCTCGGCACCCTCGTGGCCGCCGCCCTTCTCTCCGTAGTCGGCTGCAAAAAGCAGGCCGAGAAGAAGCCCGGTGAACTCGTGATCGGCTTCTCTTCCCGCGACATGTCGGCGGAATACACCGCCCGCCTGTCGGAGTCGGTGGTCGCCCACGGCAAGACCCTGCCCGGCGTGAAAGTCATCATGGTCGACGCCCAGGCCGATGCGCAGCGCCAGATCAGCCAGGTCGAGAACTTCATCTCCCAGAAGGTCGACGCCATCGTCCTCAATCCCTGCGAGTTCGAAGCCTCCGCCCCGGCGGTCGAACGCGCCAAGGCGGCCGGCATCCCCATCGTCAACGTCAACCAGGTCACCAAGGCCGACGGAGACGCCTACGTCGGCTCCAACGACGAGGACGCGGGACGCATCGCCATGGAGGCGGTGGCCAAGAAGCTGAATGGCAAAGGCGGCGTGCTCATGATTCACGGCATCATGGGCACCTCCGCCCAGCTGCATCGCGAGAAAGGCGCCCGGGAGGTGCTCGCCCGGACCCCCGGACTCACGCTCGTCGACCACCAGACGGCCTCCTGGGAGCGAGCCAAGGCGATGTCCTTGATGGAAAACTGGATCCAGGCCCACCGTGGAAAGTTCCAGGCGGTCTTCGCCCACAACGATGAGATGGCGATGGGCGCCCTGATCGCCCTCGAGCGGGCGGGCCTCAAGGACCAAGTCTACGTCATCGGCATCGACGCCATCGCCCAGGCGCTGGACGCCGTCAAGGCGGGCCGTCTTGACGCGACGGTCTTCCAGGATGCGGTCGGCCAGGGACGCGGCTCGCTCGAGACCGCGGTCAAGCTGGCACGCAAGCAGCCCTTCGAAAAGCAGACCTACATCCCCTTCCGTCTCGTCACCCGCGAAAACCTTTCCGAATTCACCAAATGACAACGACCATGCGCCGCCTCCTCTCCCTGCTCACCTTCGGCCTCATGACCGCCCAGGCTTCAGCCGCCGACACGCGTCTCTTCGAGATGCGCGTCTACTTCGCGAACGAAGGCCGTCTGGACGCCCTGCATGCGCGCTTCCGGGACCACACGATGAAGCTCTTTGAAAAGCACGGGATGACGAACCTCGGGTACTACGTGCCCGCCGGCGCCAACCCCGAGCGCAAGCTGGTCTACTTCCTGGCCTACCCCGACCGCGCGGCACGTGACGCCGCCTGGAAGGGCTTCGGGAGCGATCCTGCCTGGAAGAAGGCTTTTGAGGAGTCTCACAAGGACGGAGTCATCGTCGCGCGGGTGGAGAACGCCTTCCTGACCGCTACCGATTACTCCTACCTCGCCCAGGCCAAGAACTACGGCCAGGGCGCCTGGGAGCTGCGCACCTACACGACGGAGGCCGGACGGCTCGAGAACCTCAACGCCCGCTTCCGGGACCACACGGTGAGGCTGTTCGAGAAGCACGGCATGACCAATGTCTGCTACTGGAACCTCGCCGAGAGCCAGAAGGGCGCCAAGAACTCCTACGTCGCCGGGAACACGCTGATCTACCTCCTGACTCACAAGTCCGAGGACGCCGCCAAGGCCAGCTTCGGCGCCTTCCGCGCCGACCCTGCCTGGATCGCCGCCAAGGAGGCCTCCGAAAAGAAGGCCGGCGGCTCGCTCACCGTGAAGGACGGGGTGAAGTCGGAGTTCCTCGTGCCGACCGACTATTCGCCGGTTCGGTAAGCCAGACCCAGGACAAGACCAAGGCCAGGGCCCGATCTTCAACTCCTCTCCTTACTAGCCATGGCCCGAGCCCCAGTCCTATCCCTGCAATGAGCAGCTCCCGTCGTCGCTTCCTGACCTCCTCTTTGCTGGGCCTGGGTGCGGTCGGCGGCATGGCCAAAGAGTCTCCTGTACCCGGCACTTTCACCGAACCCGCACGGACCCTGTCGATCGATGACTGGGCCGACGTCATCGTCTGCGGCTCCGGCCCCGCCGGGGTGACCGCCGCCATCGCCGCCGCCCGCGCCGGCGCCAAGGTGAGGCTGTTCGAGACGCACGGCTCGCTGGGCGGAGTCTGGACGTCCTCGCTGCTCGGCTACCTGCTCGATTTCGACAAGCCGGGCTTCAATCAGGAACTGGTCGGTCTGCTGCGCAAACGCGACGCCATCAACGGCAAGGGGGTCAACGACATCTCCTATCACCCCGAGGAGATGAAGCTGGTCCTGGATGAACTCTGTACGGAGGCCGGAGTCAGGATCCACCTGCACACACGCATCGCGTCAGTCATCAAGGAAGGACGCAGGGTGACGGGCGTGATCACCGAATCTAAATCCGGGCGGCAGGCCTGGCGGGGCAAGGTGGTCGTCGACACCACGGGCGACGGCGACGTGGGCGCCCTCGCCGGAAACGGCTTCGAACTGGGGATGGAGAAATCCTGCCCATGTCAGCCGATGAGCCTGTGCGCCCTGCTCACCTGCGATGACGTCAGAGCGCTGAACGGTTACATCCGGTTCGGCGACGGCTTTGACAACCCCGACCGTTATGGCCACAAGAAGCGCCTGCTGGCGGAGATGCGTCGGGCCGGAGCGGACCCGAGCTATCAGGCGCCGACCTTCTTCCCCGTCCGGGACAATCTCATACTGGCCATGATCAACCATGAGTATGGCGTGAACGCGACCGACGCCGAAGCGGTCACCGCGGCCACCCTCCGGGCCAGGGCGGAGGTCAACACGCTGGTGAGGGCCTTGCGCGGACTGGGCGGCCCCTGGAAGGGACTCCAGGTCGTCGCCACGGCCGAGCAGATCGGCGTACGCGACGGACGCAGGCTGGCCGGACGCTACACGGTCGTGAAGGACGACGTCGCCGGCGGAGCCCGGCACGACGACGCGGTGGTCCGGGCGACCTTCTCCGTGGACGTGCACGCGCTGACCAAGGAGAAATCGGCCTACTCGAACATGGGCGTGAAAGTAAAGCCTTACGACATCCCGCTTCGGGCGCTCATCGCCCGTGATGTCGACGGACTGATGATGGCGGGTCGCTGCATCAGCGGCGACTTCATCGCCCACGCGAGCTACCGTGTGACCGGCAACGCCGTCGCCATGGGAGAGGCAGCTGGCACGGCGGCCGCTCTAGCCGCGGACAGGCGCCTGCTGCCGCACGAAATAGCCTGGGCGGATGCCGCCGCGCTGCTGCCCAAGGTCAGGCGGAACTGACGCGAGGTCAGGCCTTGCCGGGAACGGTCGGCTTCTCCTCGGGCAAGGTCACCTTGCCGCCCTCGAAATCAGCCGGGGCCGGCGAAAGGGTCAGGTTGTACCACGGTGACTGGGCGTCGCGGGTGAGGTCGGTCCAGCGCACCATGTCGCCGGTGTAGGACGAGATGCGCCCCATGATGGCGACCATCGTCGAATCCGCGATCTGGCGGGCCTCGTTGAGTGGCTTGCCCGTGAGGACGCTGCGAATGAGATCGACGTGCTCCTGCACCATGGCGTTGTCGGTGTCGAACTTCACCTCGGGCTCCTGCAGTTTGCGGCCCGCCGGAGGCTTGATCCTGCCTCCGCCGAAACAGGAACCGTCGGCGCCGGTGAACATCTCGCCCACCCTGCCCCAGGTGCCGGCGAGCTGTCGGCACTGGCTGTGGATGTGCACGTCATCGCCGAAATCGAAGTCCACGCTGAAGAAATCGAACTGGTTTCCGGTCTCGCGACGGGCACGCCCGCCGAAGCCCACCGCGGAGACCGGAGGCCGGCCGAGATACCAGACCGCGACGTCGAGATTATGGACGTGCTGCTCGACGATGTGATCGCCGGACATCTCGGTGAAATTGAGCCAGTTGCGCGCCAGATAGTCGGCCGCAGACTCCCCGGCGGTGCGCCGCTTGATCCATGGCACGACGCCGTTCCACTGCACGACTCCGCCGCGGATCGGACCGATGGCGCCCAGGTCGATGAGCATCTTGTTCTTCACGTAGGAGGCGGTGTGACGACGCTGGGTGCCGGCGACGACGGCCAGGCCCTTGGTCCGGGCGACCTCGCCGGTCGCGATGACGGCACGGGCTCCGACCGGATCGACGGCCACGGGCTTTTCGATGAAGCAATGCTTGCCGGCCTCGACGGCGGCGGCGAAGTGCAACGGCCGGAAGGCGGGCGGCGTCGCCATCACGACGTAGTCGCAGCCGCTGGCGATGACCTTGCGGTAGGCGTCAAAGCCGTGGAAGCGGCGCTCAGGCGCAAGCTTGAGCCGGTCGCCGACGGCATCGGCCTGGGACTTGAAGGCGTCGCCGACGGCGGTGACCTCGGACTCGAGGTTCAGGACCTTGCAGGCCTCAAGGAAGTCGGAGATGGCGCCGTTGCCACGCCCGCCGCAGCCGATGAGACCGACCTTGATGCGCGGGCCGTTGCCGGCGGCGTAGGCGTTGCTGGCGGCCAGGGCGGCGCCGGCCAGGGCGGCGTTGCGGATGAAGTCACGACGTGGGGTTTCCATGGGGGTTAGG
The DNA here is from genome assembly GCA_903860195.1 of uncultured Opitutia bacterium. GTDB lineage: Bacteria > Verrucomicrobiota > Verrucomicrobiia > Opitutales > UBA953 > UBA953. Next base: position 29,225 of record CAIOPO010000022.1, read on the forward strand.
GGTTGAGCCAAAGATTGGCAGGGACATCTTCCGACGCAAACCTCTCTCCGCTTTGGATTCAGCCCCGCCCCCATCCGCCGGCCCCCTCCGTTTCCTCCTCGCCTGGACCGGAGTGGTCGTGGCGTGTGCGGCGTGCGGGTCGGGCTTTCTCCACGGCCTGAGGGCAGCAAGTCTGGCCTTCAATAATCACCCTTGGTTGCTGTATGCCCTGCCCGGAATGGGTCTGCTCTCGGTCTGGCTCTACCGCAATTGGGCCAGGACGGCGGACGGGGGCATGCGACGCGTGCAGGAATCGTTCGAAGGAGGCGGCCCCTTGGCGGGCTCAACCGCACCGGCCATCATCGTCACGACTCTGCTTTCCCACCTTGGCGGAGCGTCCGTCGGACGCGAGGGGACGGCCGTGCAAATGGGCGCCGGACTGGCCGACGCCGCCTCCCTGCGCATCAGCGCCGCACCGCAGATGCGTCAGACGCTGCTGCTCTGCGGGATCGCCGCAGGTTTTTCAGCCGTCTTCGGCACTCCTCTCGCCGGGGCAGTCTTCGCCTTGGAATTCATGCGTCGTGCCAGCTGGGCCTTCATCCCTTGCTTGGGCGCCTCATGGGCGTCGGACTTCATAGCCCGCAAGGCCTTGTTCGCGCCCCATGAAGACTATCGTCTGCCTTTTGCGCCTGACCTCGGGGCCGAAACCTTCCTCTGGGCCGCCGCGATCGGTGTCATCGCTTCCTTGGCCGCGGCATTTTACCTGCAGATTCTCCGCCTGCGGGGCAGGATTGAGACCGCCTTCCCCGACCCCTACCTCCGGGTGGCCGTCGGAGGCGTTTTCGTGGTCTTACTGCTCCTTCCCGAAGGCGGGCGAAACTTCTCCGGACTGGGGCTGCAACTGATTGACGCCTCTTTCCTCACCGCCCTGCCTCTTCCGGTCTTCCTGCTCAAACTGGTGATCACGGCCGCCTGTGTCCTCTTCGGCTTCAGAGGGGGAGAGGTCACGCCCTTGCTGGCCGCAGGGGCGGCCCTGGGCAGCGCCCTAGGGGCATGGATCGGCCTGCCTGTCGCCCAGAGCGCCGCCCTGGGCATGGTGGCCCTCTTCGCCGGAGCGGGCAAGGTGCCGCTCACCTGCGTTGCCCTCGCGGCGGAGCTCTTCCACCCCTTGATGGCCCTGCCGGCCCTCGCGGCCTGCGTCATCAGCGCATTTCTCACCCGCCCGGACGGACTTTATCACCGAAAGCGGGATTGAGACGCTGGCGGTCCTCACTCCGGCAGGCATGATTAAGGGAGCCGCAGCTCCATGTGCGCCACAATCAAAGCCCCCGAGATCCTTAAGTCGCCCGAGACCAGGACGGATGACCGAACCGAACCCCTGGTGCCCGTGGTGGTGCATTTCACGTGCGACCCATTTTATGCCGACGCCATGCGCGTCTGGAGAACGACCTACCTCCTGGACCTTGATTCAGCTCACCGGAGTGAACTGATCGACAAGAAGAACATCACCTACGCCCCGAACTGGACCTTCGTGCAATACGGGGCCAGTCACCGCTTCACCCTCTACTTCGCTCCTCTGCCCAAGCGGGTCATCCAGTTCGACCTCAGGGAGATCATCCCCCAGCCCGGCGGCTGGCACATCCAGGGCATCCGTCGTAATCGCGAGGACGTGTATCAGGTCCGGCTGCCGAACTGAGGAAGACCGACGCAGGCCCGGACGGGGCTCAATTCGGCCAAAGCAGCCTCAGGACGATGCCCAGGACGACGACGAGGAACACGACGCGGATGAAAGCCGCACCATGCTTGAGAACCAGGCCGGTGCCGAGGCGCACTCCGATCATCTGGCCGGCCACCATCACGGCCGCGGGCAGGACGGCCACATGGCCGAGGCAGGCGAAGACGATGAGCGAGCCGACGTTGCTCGCGAGGTTGACGGCTTTGGTGTAGGCGTTCGCCCGCGTGAGCTCCTGACCCAGCAGCGCCACCAGCGCCAGAATCCAGAAGGCGCCGGTGCCCGGCCCGAAGAAGCCGTCATAAAATCCGAGACTGAGACCGAAGAGCCAGGAGAAGACGGCTGCGTCAAGGCGAGCCCTGGTCTCCGCGAGTCCCAGCCGCGGACTGATGGCGACGTAGATGACGACGGCCAGCAGCATCCAAGGGATGATGACCCTGAGGACGTCGTTGCTGATCAGGGTCAGGGTCCACACGCCGACGGCCGACCCGATGAATGACAAGAGAACGGCCAGCCGCACTTCACTCCAGCTGACCAGGCCGGCGCGGGCATAACGCATCACCGCCAGGGTCGTTCCGCAGGAACTCTGGGCCTTGTTGGTGCCCAGCGCCAGTTGCGGAGGCAAACCGACCCAGAGCAGGGTCGGCACGGTGATCAGTCCGCCTCCGCCTGCGATGGAATCGATGAACCCTCCCAACAGGCCCGCTGCGAAGAGCAGCAACAGTGACGACAGGCCGAGTTCCATGGTCCCGAAGGGATGCCCGTCCGGCTCAACCGCCGTCGGTCAGGCCTCGAAATCGAAGACGATCACCCTGGCCAGGTTGGGCACCACGATCTCCTTCACCCGTTCGTGTTCAGGGTGCGGCAGGTATTCGTCCCGGCTCTTCTGGGTGTCGAAGGTCATGACGAACCCGTGGGTGAAACCGTCATTGAGGCCCTCGGGGCTCTCGTAGGGGCCATGCTTCATCGAGAGCAGACCGGGAATCTTCCCGACCATCCCGCGCATCTCGGCGAAGCAGCGGTCGATCTGGGCCTGGGTCACGCCCGGCTTGAAGATGAATGTTCCGTAATGGTAGACCATGGGATCAGTGGGCAAGGTGACAAGGGGGCACGGTGACAAGGAAGAGCCCAGGGCGGCTCATCTTCCCGCCACCCAGCGGACGGAGTTGCTGAGCAGCCGCTTGAAGGCGGGGTTGGCATGGGCGGGCTCCGCATGGCCAAGGGTGATGTTCACGATGCGCGTACGGGAGTCCTTGGCCACCCAGACGGTCGGGTAGTCGGCGGTCTGGCCGGGCTTGTCCCTCAGCTGGGGGCCGGTCAACGTGGCCAGAACCTGGGCGTTCTGGGGATGGGAGAGCACGGCCTGGTAGCTCTCGTCATTGATGGAGAAGTCGGCGACGCCGGCGGTCACCGGATGCGCCTTGTCGCGGATGACCACGGGCACGTCACCATGACCGTGACCGCGGGCGCCGCCGCAGACGAACCGTTCATTGTACTGGGGCGCATGTCCCCAATTGTACCAGGTGCCGGCGTGCAGGACGACGACCCCCTTCCCTGCGTCCGCATAGGCGCTGAGCGCCTTCTGGAATTCAGCCGTCCCGAACTGGCCGTGATTGCCGCTGAAGACGAGCACGTCCGTCTCACCGATCAGGGCCAGGGCCTCGGCGAGGTTCGGGGTTCCGGCCACGTCGTGTCCGTCGGCCTTGAGCGTGGAGGCGTCGGAACCGAGGAAGAACTTGGGGAAGTCATGCGAGGAACCGGCACCGACGAGCAGCACGCGCAGCTGCCCGTCCTTGCGCGGACCGAACTTCTGCCCGAAGGCCCGGGTGGTCTTCGGATTGTCGGCGGGCAGCTGGTCGCTCGGACCCTCGTCCTTGGCCTTCGCCTTCTTGCCCTTGCCCTTCGGCGCATCGCCGCCCTTGGCCCTGGGCGGGTTGGCGGGGCCGCCGGTCTCGACCGTGATGGCCACGGTGGTCGGGGCGATCTCCGTGTCCGCGCTCGTCAGGACGAGCTTCTCGATGACCTCGCCGCCTTCGACCGGCAGCACGAGCGTGCGCACCTGCCGGCCTTCGCCGTTGAGCAGCGAACGGGCGGACTTCGAGCCCGGGACGTCGCCCGTGCCGTTGTAGTCGGCGAAGTCCTTGGCGCCGTAGTAGACCTCCTTCTGGATCCGGCCGCCGAGGAAGTGCACTTCCGCGGTCATGGCGACGGTGTCGCCGCCGCCATGCGCGCCCCAGCCGCCGACCGCACCGAGGAAGTGGATGCGGGTGGCGGGCGAGCCGACGGGCACTTCGACGCGGTTGGTGAAGGACTTGGAGTAGGCGCCGCCGAAGGCGCCGCCCTTGAGCACGATCACGTTGCGTCCCTCCTTGGACTTGTCCGGATCGACCACCATGTAAGGCACGCCGTTGGCCTCCTGCTGCCCGAACTTGGCGAAAGGCAGCGTGTCGCGCTTGGCGCCCTTGCTGGCGTAGAGTCCGTCCTTGGTGGACGCGGTGAAGGCCGGTCCGAGGTCGAGCAGGCGGAACCGGCCGACGGTCACGCCTTCGGCCCGCACGGCCACGCTGCGGAGATAGGCGATGACGTTGCGGAGTCCGTCTGCTCCGAGCGACTCAAAGCCTTCGGGCATGAGCGAGTTGGGCGACTTGGCGCGCTGCGCCACTTCGGCGACCTTGAGCTCGGCGGACTGTCCGCCCGGCAGCTTGAGCTTCACGAAGGTGGGGTTCTCACTGGCGATGAGCGCGGAATACTGGGTTCCGTCCTTCATGCGGATGTTCCAGGTGCGATGCTCGTCATCCACCATGCGGTTGGGGTCGACGATGTGCACCAGCATCTCCGCGGGCGGGTGCGAGCCGATGCCCTGGAGGTTCGGGCCGAACTCATTGCCCTGGTCGCCCACCTTGTGGCAGACGGCGCAGGCGGCGAGGAAGACCTCCTTGCCCTTGGCGACGTCGCCGGCCTTCTCGACCTCGGGACGCAGGCGCGAGACAAGGTCGTCCTTGGCCGGGCTGCTGCCGATGTTGAGCTTGGCGAGCACGGCCGCGGCGCGCTTCGCGACGGCGACGTCAGGATGACGGACGAGCTGGGAGGTCTGAAGCGGTCCGAGCTGCATCGGCGACACCGACTTGGCCTCCAGGGCGTCGATCAGCAGGCCGGCCCATTCGGAACGGCTGACCAGGGCGTTGAAGATCGCCGTGCGGGCGAGTCCGCCGGACCGGGGGAAGCCGGCGGCGAGCACCTTGCCGTAGGACAGGTCGCCGCTGGCCGAAAGCCCTTCGACGATCGCGCCGACGACCGATTCGGAGGCTCCGCCGGACACCGCCGAAGCGAGGGCCTGACGGACGGAAGCGTCCGTTGCCCGCAGGGCCACGAGGGTGCGGGCCGCGGACTCACGTGCGGCGGCGGGCGCGGACGAATCCGAAAGCAGCGGAATCAGCCGCTTCACCAAGGGCAGCAGCTCGGCGTTCAGAGAGCCGTCGGCGAACCAGCCCGCGGCCACGGAGGCGGCGGCGGAAGCCACGGAGGGTTCGGCCGCCAGCAGGCCGCGGAAAGCGTCCCGGACGGCGGCGGGATCGGAAGGGGCCGCGACCTTGCGCAGGGCGATCTCACGCATCAGCGCTGCCACGAGGGCCTTGTTGTCCGAGGACAAGGAGGCCCGCACGACGCGGGCCGCTGCATCCGGAGTGAGCGTGGCGGCGAGCGAGACCGCGAAATCTTCGCGGACAGGGGCCTTGCCGGACAGCATGACCTCGAGCGTGGAGGCGGGGTTGGCCGAAGCGGCCGCGGTGGCGGCGGCCGCCTCATGGGCGTTGGCCCAGGTGGACAGCAGCAGAGGACCGGCCTCGGCATCCAGCTCCGCCGCGCCCATGGCGCGCAAAGCCGCCAGGCGGACGCGGTCGTCCTTGTCCGCGATGCCCGCCTTGAGCGCGGCGGCGGGCAGGGAGAGGCGCGCGGCTTCGGCCACGAGGAAGGCGTTCTTGCGGACGGCGGCGGACGCGTCCTTCGCCGCGACGGCGAGCAGTCCGGGTTCGAGCCGGTCCAGACGCTGCAGCGCCCAGAGCGCGAGCACGCGGGCCTCAGGGAGGGCGTCCGACCGCACGAGGGCGTTGAGCGGTCCGGTGGCCGAGGCCTGGAGTCCGGCGTCACGTTCCATCAGGACCCGCAGGGCGTTGAAACGCACCACCTTGTTCGGATGGCCCAGGGCGGCGACGAGGCCGGCGACGTCGGCCTTCGAAAGGTCGGGATGCGACAGGACCTTGGCGTTCTCGTGCTGGATGCGCCAGATGCGGCCGAAGTAGTGCTCACGGTCCGGACGCACCGAGGCGCCGGACTTGGAATGCATCGGCCCGCGGGTGTCATTGTGAGCCACGACGGGCGTGTAGAAGTCGAGGACGTAGAGCGCGCCGTCCGGGCCGAACTGCAGCGCGACGGGACAGAACCAATGGTCCATCGAACGGAGCCACTCGCGGTCCTTCAGGGGGAGCTCGCCGGCGAATGTGCCGCCTCCAGGGACGAGCTTCTCATGGTGGATGACGTCGAGGATCGGCTCCGTGATGAAGATCGTGTCGCGATACTCGTCGGGCCAGGCGCCGTGCTCCTGCACCGTGACCGCGCAGGCGGCCGTGTAGTAACCCACCTGGTCGATCTGCAGCAGCGGGGCGCGGTCAGGAAGGTCGGCGCGGATGACCGGGCGCCGGGGGTTGACGGCGTTGAAGGCCTTGGCGGGCGTACCGGGGGCCTTGGCGAGGATGGATTCCGGCAGGACGACGTGCTGGATCGGATTGCCGTTGGTGGCCTTGCCATGGAACAGCTCCATGTCCGAAGTCACCTCGTTGCCGAAGCTGTTGCCGCCCTGCGAGGCGATCTGCTCGATCGCCGAGCCATCGGGCCGGAACCGGAACGTGCCGGAGGAGAGCCGCACCTTGCGCTCAGGATTGGAAATCGGGAAGGCCTCTCCGCCTCCGCCGTTGCTCGCGTAGACCCAGCCGTCGGGCGCGAGGATGAAATGGTTGGCCACGAAGTGGGTGTCGCCGGGGGTGAAGCCTCCGTAGAGCACCTGCTCCTTGTCGGCCTTGCCGTCTCCGTCCGTGTCGCGGAGCCAGACGATGTGAGGCTGGCAGACGACGATCACGCCGTCGCGGTAGTGGCAGAAGCCCGTGATGAGCTCGAGCCCCTCATGGAAGACCTGCTTCCGGTCCGCCACGCCGTCGCCGTCGGTGTCGACGAGGACGCTGATCTTGTCCTGGGCCGGACGGTCGTAGCTGCCGGGAACGAGCACCCCGCCCTCCTTCCAGGCCTCGGCGTTGAGCGGGCGGCGGCCGTTGGGATACTCCGGAGTCTCGGCGACCCAGAGCCGGCCGCGTTCGTCCCACTGCATCGCGATGGGCTTGTTGATGAGCGGCTCCGCCGCGATCAGGGACGACTTGAATCCGGGCTGCATCCGGAAGGCGGCCATGGCCTGGTCGGGGCGGCTCGCCCCGCCGGCGGGATAGCGGAGATCGACGAGGTCGGCCGGCACGCAGAGCGCGTCGACGTCGGAAAGCCGCACGGTCCAGGCGACGGCCCGTTTGATGAAGGTGCGGTAGCTGAGATGGGAAAGGTTGGCCGGATTGCCTCCCTGCAGGAACACCGCGGCCCGGTGCTGGCCGGAATCATGGAGCCAGGCCTGGGGCTGGATGTCATAGATCGAGGCACGGGTCTCGTCGGCCACGATGTTCTTGCGGTTGTTCGAGACCTTCGAGGTGAACGAGGCCGCGAGGACGTCGATCTTGTCGGTGAGCGACAGGTCGAAGACCGTGTCGTCGAGCAGGTCGAACGTGGAGGCGTCCTTGAGCACCGGATGGGCGCCGGTGCGGATGTTGAGCATCATCAGATTGCGGAACTTGCGGCTCTCGGCCGTCCATCCTCCTCCGAGCACCTTGCGTCCCCACTCGGCGTCGCCCCCGGCGATGCCGCCGCAGACCGAGACTACTCCCTTGCCGGCGGCGGCGTGGGCGCTGACGGCGTCCTGCGCGGCCTTGGACAGCGGTTTGAACGCGGAGGAGTGCAGGACGATGACGTCATGCCCCTGCTTGGCCGGCAGCTCCGAGGGGGTGGCCGCGGTCGCCGTCGCGGCCGAGGTCGCCTCGAGCGACTTGACCAACGGGCCGGACACGGCGGGGTCGTCGCTGACGACGAGCACGCGGACAGGCGCGGAGCTGAGGACGGCGGCAAGGAAGGCCGGCGCCAAGAGGCGGGCGATGCGGGGAAGCATGCCCCGAAACTAGGGACGCCCCACCCTCCCTCAACCCCCGAGTTCACCCTTCACCGCAACCCTCCCCCTCTCAAACGCACATGCCGGGGGCTCAGGACGCCCTTCCGGAGGCCTTCAGCACCCTGAATTGCGAGGGGGCATGCCCCGTGCTGCGCTTGAAGGCCGCGGCAAAACTGTTGCCGTTGGCGAAGCCGACCTGCCGGGCCACCGCCTCGAGCTTGACGTCGGACTCAGCGACCAGCCGGATCGCCTGCTGGATGCGCAGGTGGGTCAGATGGTTCATGGGTGTGCGGCCGATGTCCTTGAGGCAGAGACGCCGCAGGTGCTCGAAGCTCAGGCCTGAGGCGCGGGCCAGCGAGCGCATGTCCCAGGGATCGGCCAGACGGGACTGCACCTGGTCCCACAGACGCATCAGCCGTTCGTCGCCGCGGAAACTTCCGGCGAAACCGCGGACGTAGTCATAGACGAGCTCGATCCACTGATGGACCCGGCGCGAGGAGCCCGAACCGGCGGCCTCGGCCATCAGCCCTTCGACCGCCGCCCTGAAAGGAGCCGGATCGAACTCCGCCAGCACTGGCGACCCCGCCCGGAAGATCGTGCTGGAACGCACCCCTCCCGAGAAACGCACCCATGCGAATTCCCACCTCCGACCGCGTCCCATCCGGAAGCGGTTGCGGAGACCGGCCGGCAGCAGGCAGGCATGGCCCGGAGGGAGCGAACGCCAACGTCCGTCCACCTGCACCTGCCCCTGTCCGCCCAAGCCCACCATGAAGAAGGCGCCGCTCTGCCGGTCGCGCACCACTTCGTAAGGAGGCAGCATCTCCGCCACCCCCAGATGCGCGATCTCGAAGAGCGAGAGTTCGCGGCAGGGCACCCCGGAACGGACCCAGGGACGTGCGTCGGCGGCGACGTCGGCCACCGCCGCCCGGCGCTTCGAGCGCGGATTCTCGATGTCCGTTTCAGGGTGGCGGACTTGCGTCTCGCTGTGGGGTTTAGGTTCGCTCTTCGCGGCCACGGGACTTTGCATAGCCGCCGACCCGACGCTGGCAACCCCCGGCTCGGCCCGACTTCTCAACCCAAGCCCAAGATGCCCAACCCCTGGACCGGAAAAGGAAATCCCTACACGCGCGAGGAGGTGCTCGAGCGCCTGCGCGCGACCAAGTCGGCCGGCCGGCCGATCATCGCCGCCGGAGCCGGGACGGGCATCTCCGCCAAATTCATCGAGAAAGGCGGCGCCGACCTGGTCATCGTCTACAACTCCGGACGCTTCCGCATGGCCGGTCACGGCTCCACCGCCGGCATGATGGCCTACGGCGACGCCAACGCCGTGGCCATGGAGATCGGCGAATACGAGGTGCTGCCCGTCGTCGAGGAGATTCCCGTCATCTGCGGCGTCCACTGCACCGACCCCCGTCGCCGCATGTGGCACTGGCTCGGCAAGGTCAAGGACATGGGCTTCTCGGGCATCAACAACTTCCCCACCCACACCATCGTCGACGGCAAGTTCCGGCAGGTGCTCGAGGAGACAGGGATGAGCGTGAAGAAGGAGTTCGAGACCGTGGCCCTCGCCCGGCGCATGGACCTCTTCACCATCGTCTACGTCGGCTCTCCCGCCGAATCCAAGGCCATGGCGGAAGCCGGCGCCGACGTCATCATCGCGCACGTGGGCACCACCGTCGGCGGCTCGATCGGCGTGACCAACGCCACGATGACCCTGCCCGACGCCGCCAAGGCGACGCAGGAGATCATCGACGCCGCCAAGGGGGTCCGCAACGACCTCATCTTCCTCAGCCACGGCGGGCCCATCAACAACCCCGATGACGCCGCCTTCATCAACGAGCACACTGACTGCGACGGCTTCGTGGGCGCGTCCAGCCTGGAGCGCATGGCCGTGGAGCAGTCGCTCACCGACCTCACCCGGCGCTTCAAGCAGATTCCGGTGAAGCGGAAGTTCTTCTGATCCCATGGCCACGATCGCGGTCCTCGGCACGCTTGACTCAAAAGGCGAGGAGCACGCTTTCGTCGCCGCGCTCATCACCAAGCACGGGCACCGGCCCCTGTTGATCGACGTCGGCACGGGCGCGCCGCCCACGGTTCGGCCCGACGTGACGCGGGAACAGGTCGCGGCCGCCGCGGGCGTCGACCTGGCGGCGCTCATCGCCCGGCAGGACCGCGGAGAGTGCGTGGTGGCGATGACCCGTGCGGCCCCCGTGATGCTCGCCAAGCTGGCCGCGGAAGGCCGCATCCAAGGGGTGGTCTCCCTGGGCGGCGGCGGCGGCACGGCGATCGCGACGGCCGCGATGCGCGCCCTGCCCCTCGGCTTCCCCAAGCTGATGGTGTCCACCCTGGCGGCCGGCAACGTCGCGCCCTACCTCGGCACGAAGGACATCACGATGATGCCCAGCATCGCCGACGTGGCCGGACTCAACCGCCTGTCAAAGGTGATCTTCACCCGCGCCGCCGGCGCCATCTGCGGCATGGTCGCGGCGGAGCCCGAGACGGCGTCGAACCGGCCGCTCGTGGTCGCCAGCCAGTTCGGCAACACCACCGCCTGCGTGACCGAGGCCAAGAAGATCCTCGAGGCCGCGGGCTTCGAGGTGCTCGTCTTCGCCGCCACCGGCACGGGCGGGCGCATCATGGAGTCCGTCATCGAGAGCGGCATGGTGGCAGGCGTGCTCGACGTCACGACGACCGAATGGGCCGACGAACTGGTGGGCGGCGTGCTCAACGCCGGCCCCGAACGCATGGACGCCGCGGCCAAGGCGAAGGTTCCGACGGTCATCGCCCCCGGGTGCCTCGACATGGTGAACTTCGGCGAGATGGCCTCCGTCCCCGCCAAGTTCCAGGGACGCAACTTCTACGTGCACAACCCGCAGGTCACGCTGATGCGCACGACCAAGGAGGAGTGCGCCGAGCTCGGCCGGATCGTCGCGGCGAAGGCCGAGGCCTGCACGGCGGGCGCCACGGTGCTGATCCCACGCAAGGCCATCAGCGTGATCTCCGCCCCCGGCAAGCCCTTCCACGACGCGGCGGCCGACGCGGCCCTGTTCTCAGCGCTGAAGTCGGGCTGCAAGCGGACGCCGGTCCGCGAACTTGAGCTCGAAATCAACGACCCGGCTTTCGCCCGCGCGTGCGCGGAGGAGCTGATCGCGCTGATGGCGAAACGCTGAACGCGAGCCCGGAGGTCCGGGCCGGCGGAGGCGAAGGCCGGCGGGCGGCCCGGCTCAGGAAGCCGTGAGCGCGGTGACTTCGGCGCGGACCTTTTCGGCGAGGGCCGTGGAGAGGTAGCGTTCGCTCGGGCTGCAGGCGATGGTCACGATGCGCTTGCCGGCGAATTCCGGGCGCTTGGCCAGCTGGATCGCGGCCCAGATGTTGGCGCCGGAGGAGATGCCGACGGCGAGCCCCTCTCGGACGGAGACTTCCTGGGCGGTGGCGAAGGCGTCCTCGTTGCTGACCTGGATGACGTCGTCGACGAGCGAGAGGTCGCAGTTCTTGGGCACGAAGCCCGCGCCGATGCCCTGGATCTTGTGGGGGGCGGGCTGGACGGGCTGCGAGGACCGGGTCTGCGTGATGACCGGGCTGGCGGAAGGCTCGACGGCGACGGCCTTGAAGTGGGGGTTGCGGCTCTTGAGCACCGAGGCGACTCCGGTGATGGTTCCGCCCGTGCCCACTCCCGAGACGATGGCGTCGACCTTGCCGGCGGTGTCGCTCCAGATCTCCTCGGCGGTGGTGCGACGGTGAACCTCGGGGTTGGCGGGGTTGTCGAACTGCATCGGCATGAACGCGCCCCCCTTGGACTCGTCACGGATCTGCGTGGCGCGCTCGATGGCGCCGCGCATGCCCTTGGCGCCGGGAGTGAGGACGATTTCCGCGCCAAGGAGGCGGAGCAGCACGCGACGCTCGATGGACATGGTCTCGGGCATGGTCAGGATGCAGCGGTAGCCGCGGGCGGCGGCCACGAAGGCGAGCGCGATGCCGGTGTTGCCGGAGGTGGGTTCGACGATGGTGCCTCCGGGCTTCAGGTGCCCGTCACGCTCGGCGGCGTCGATCATCGCGCGCCCGATGCGGTCCTTGACGCTCGAGAGAGGATTGAAGAACTCGAGCTTCACCAGCACCTCGGCCTTGAGGCCTTCAGTGACGCGGTTGAGGCGGACGAGGGGGGTCCGGCCGATGGTGTCGAGGACGCTGTTGTAGACGGGCATGGCTGAATCGTGGGTTGTCAGGTAATCTTACGCCTTCACCGGGGTGAAGGGGCAATAAAAAACCCGGCGGGCCGGGTCTGGGAGGGGCGCGCTCAGCGGCGACGCGGCGGGGGCGGACCCGGGGGACGGGACGTCTCCTTGAGTCGGAAGACGATGCGCGCCTGGGAGAGGTCGGAAGGACTCATCTCGACCTTCACGCGGTCACCCGGATTGATGCGGATGAAGTTCTTGCGGAGACGTCCTGAAATCCTGCCGAGCACCACGTGCTTGTTGGGCAGCTCGATCCGGAACATCGTGCCGGGGAGCACTTGGAGGATCTTGCCTTCGAGTTCGATTACGGGTTCTTCAGCCATTCGTTGAGGCCGAGTAGGGACGGCGGGGGTGCGGGAGTCAACCCCCCTTCGGGCCGGCCGAGCGCACTTGCCAATCCGGGCACGGGCGGGATTGTCGGAGTCCGATGAGCGCCGGCGAGGATTCCACCCCCCCGAAGGGCCTTCCCTGCCCCTTTGAGAAACTGCGCCCGTCGCAGCTCGTCCGGGATGACGCCTTCTACATGGCGCTGGCTTTCAACCTGGCGGTTGACGCCTGGCGGATCGACGAGGTGCCGATCGGGGCCGTCATCGTCCGCGGCGGTGAAGTCATCGCGGCCGCGCACAACGAGGTTGAAAGATCCGGCGACCCCACCGCCCACGCCGAGATGCTGGCCATCACCCAGGCCGCCCGGAAAGTCGGCGACTGGCGCCTGAACGAATGTGAACTTTACGTGACCAAGGAGCCCTGCCCCATGTGCGCGGGCGCCACGGTGATGAGCCGGCTCGGACGCGTCGTCTTCGGCTGGGGCGACCCCAAGATGGGCTGCATGGGCGGAGCGGCCTCCGTCCACCAGCTTCCCAAGCTCAATCACCGGGTCGCCGTGACGGCCGGCGTGCTTGAGGAACCCTGCCGTGACATCCTGAGGGCGTATTTCGAACTCAAGCGGGGCAAGGATACCCACGGCACGGCTTGACCCCGGCCACGTTTCGTCATCGTTAGTTTCCATGCTTCGACGTGACTTCATCACGGGTTCAGCGGCCGCCGCCGCCCTCGCGCTGACCAGCCGACTCGAAGCCGCCAATTCCACCATGAGCTACACCCTCGCGCCCCTGCCCTACGCCCACAACGCCCTCGAACCGCACATCGATCAGGCGACGATGGAGATCCACCACGGCAAGCACCACAACGCTTACGTCACCAACCTGAACGCCGCCCTCGCCAAGGAAGCGGGCTTCGCCGCTCCGGGAGACGTCAACGCGCTCATCGCCGACCTTTCCAAGGTCCCTGAGTCCATCCGCACCGCCGTTCGCAACAACGCCGGCGGCCACGCCAACCACACGTTCTTCTGGAACATCCTCTCCCCGAACGGAGGCGGCGAACCCGTCGGCGCCCTCGGCGAA
>CAIOPO010000023.1 GCA_903860195.1 uncultured Opitutia bacterium
CTGATCGCCTGGCGCAAGGAGGTGAACGCCCCGATGCCCGCGCGCAACGACCAGGCCGGCGAAGGGGGCTCCGCCAAGAAGGGCAAAGGCAAGAAGAAGCAGGGCGGCTGATCCGGACGATTTAAGGCTTCGGACGGAGGGAGTCCTGCCGCATCATGATCCCCTCCCCATGCGACGCGTCCTGCTCCTCGCCGCCCTGCTCTTCGCCGTCACGGCTCCGGGCGCGGACAAGCGCGTCAACGTGCTCCTCATCATGGCCGACGACCTGCGGCTCGAGCCCGGGCTTCTGGGGATACGGACCCTGACGCCCAACCTCACGCGGCTGTCCTGGCGGGCCACGAGCTTCTCCGCGGCCCACTGCCAGCAGGCGGTCTGCAATCCCTCCCGGTCCTCACTGCTGACGGGTCTGAGGCCCGACTCGCTCGGGCTGTGGAACAACTCGGTCCACTTCCGGCAGCTCAAGCCCGACGCGGTCACGCTGCCGCATCGCTTCAGGCTCGCGGGCTACGAGACGCGCTGCACGGGCAAGATCTTCCACAACTGGCATACGGCCGAGAAGGGCGACGCACGCGCCTGGAGCGCGCCGGAATTCCTGCACTACGCCAACCACGGGGACGACGCGCCCATGGTCAAGGGCGAGCTGCCTCCGAACCTCGTCACGGGGGTGCCGGGCCTGAGGAAATACGGACAGGTGCCGATGACGGAATGCCGCGACGTGCCGGACGAGGCCTATTACGACGGCCGGGTGGCCGCCGAGGCGGTGCGCACGCTCGAGGAGATCAAGGACCGTCCGTTCTTCCTCGCGGTCGGCTTCTGGAAGCCGCATGCGCCTTTCAACGCGCCCGCCAAATACTGGTCGCTCTACCGGCGGGAGCAGTTCATGGACTACGACGGCCGCCGGCCGGTCGACGCGCCGGAACAGGCGTTCCACGAGAGCACGGAAATCCTCGGCAAGGGACGGGCTCCCACCGCGGAAGAGGCGGCCGAGATGCGCCACGGGTATTTCGCCAACATCTCGTATCTCGACGCGCAGGTGGGCAAGGTGCTCGACGCGCTCGACCGCTCGGGCGTGGCCGAACGCACGGCGGTGGTGTTCGTCTCCGACCACGGATACCACCTGGGCGAACGCTCGCTCTGGGGCAAGACCTCCAACTTCGAGTTCGACACGCGGGTCCCGCTGAAGATCTCGCTGCCGGGCCAGACCCGTGGCGCGGCGACCGGCTCGTTCGCCGAACTCATCGACCTCTACCCCACCCTGCTCGAGATCTGCGGCATCCCGCGGCCGGAGCGGCTGGACGGCACGAGCCTTGTGCCGCTGCTCCGGGACCCGGCGGCCACGGTCAAGCAGGCGGCCTTCACGCAGCATCCGCGGCCGGCCTATTACGACCGCAGCCCCGGCGGGAAGCCGACGACCATGGGCTACACGGTGCGCACGGACAAGGGGCGTTACACCGAATGGCGCGACTGGACCACGGGCAAGCCGGTCGCCCGTGAATTCTACGCCGCCACCTCGTCCGTCCTGAGCGACGAGACGGTCAACCGCGTCGACGATCCGGCCCACGCCGTCGCCGTGGCCGACGCCGAGCGGATGCTGCTCTCGGTCCATCCGCGCCGGGGCCGCTGACTTTTCCCACCCATGAAACGCACCCTGCTCATCGCCCTGCTCCTGCATCTCGCCGCGCCCACGCCGGCGGCCGAGGAGCCGACCTTCATGACGGTGCGAGGGAAGCTCGTGCACCGGGAGGACTTCTCGCAGCCTTTGCCGCCCCACGTCGGCAAGCCCAACGGCTACGCCAGCGGGTTCGAGGGCTGGCTCATCCACGGCACGGGACCCGAATCACGCGGCGGGCAGTGGAAGCAGCTCGAAGGGCGGCTCCACGGCTCCGAAAACCCGCAGGTGAAGCATCCGGCGACGGCCTCCTACGGCATCCGCTTCGACGCGCTGGTGCTGCAGTGCAGGCTGCGCATGGAGGACGTGCCGCTGGACAAGGATCCCGCCCATGGCCGCAAGAACCGCTACATCCAGCTGCGCTTCACGAATGAGAAGTCCTACCTCTGCACGGTCAGCCTGCACGCCGGAGGCTTCGGCATCTCCAAGGACGACAACGACCGCGACGGTCCGGACCAGCGCGTCCAGCTCGCCTCCCACAAGGCCTCGTTCGAGGTCGGCAAGTGGCACACGGTGGTGGTCGAACTGATGGGCGACGAGGTGACCGCGACGGTCGACGGGCACAGCGCCACCGGCCGCCACCCCGCGCTCGGCCAGGGCAAGCACAGCTTCATGGTCGTGACCGGACCGGAAGGATCCATCAGCGACCTGCGTCTCTGGGAGGCGAAGGAGAATCCCGAGTGGCCGATGAACCGGGCGGTCATCGCCTCGCAGGACCGCCCCATCGCGCCGGCCGCCCAGCCGGCGACCGACAAAAAGTGACCGCATGACCCCGGCCGAACTCAGGGTCTCGGCGAAGACCGAGGCCGCCCCGCCGCCCAAGCTCACGACCGCGGCCGAGGCCCTGTGGTGGATCGCGCGGGGCGACTGGGACCGCTCGCACGCCATCGCCCAGGACGACGAGACTCCGCACGGCTCCTGGGTGCACGCCCTGCTGCATCTCATCGAA
>CAIOPO010000024.1 GCA_903860195.1 uncultured Opitutia bacterium
GCACCTCGGCGAAGGCGGCGTGAATCTCTCGGGCGGCCAGCGTCAGCGGCTGGCGATCGCGCGCGCGCTGCTCCTGGAGCCGACGGTGCTGCTGCTCGACGACCCGACCTCGGCCATCGATCCCGAGACCGAACGCGAGATTCTCGAGGCGATGGAGTCCGCGATGGCGGGGCGGACGACGTTCATCGTCGCGCACCGGCTGAGCACGCTGCGGCGGGCCGACCTCATCCTGGTGCTGGACCGGGGAAGGCTGGTGCAGGCCGGCACGCACGAGCAGCTGATGGCGCAGGACGGCCATTACCGGAGGTCGATCCTCGTCCAATCGGAGGGACAGGCGGCATGAGGCGCGACCTGGAGATCTCCGTGCGCCGCGTGCGCCCCGACGAAGAGGAGCCGGACCGGCTGCCGCTGCGCTGGTCGACGGTGACCAGGCTGCTCTCCTTCACCGCGCCCCACGCCGCGCAACGCAACGCCCTGCTGGCGCTCTGCGCCTTCCGCGCGGCCGCCCTGCCCGCCCTCGCCTGGGCGGTGGGCGCGGTCATCCGCGGTCCGCTGGCGGCGGGCGACCTGACCGGCACGTTCCTCTGGACGGCGGGCTTCCTGGCGGCGGTGGTCGTCGCGGACGTCGCCCTGTACTGGCGCATCCGGCTGGCCCACCAGATCGGCGAGTCGGTGCTGCGCGACCTCCGCGACCGTCTCATGCGCCACCTGCTCACCCAGCCGATGGCGTTCTTCCACGCCCGGCGGCACGGCAGCCTCATCAGCCGCATGATCTCGGACATCGAGGCCATGCGCAACGGGGTGCAGAACAACTTCTTCATCACGGTGGTCTCAGCCGGGCAGATGGCCTGCGCGGCGGCGCTCATGCTGGCCGCGGACCCCAGGCTCTTCCTCGTGCTGCTGGCGATCGTGCCCTGCCTGCTGGGCGTGCACGCCTTCTTCCGGGGCCGGATCCTGCACGCCTCGCGCGTGCAGCAGGAGAGCTTCTCCCGCGTCACCTCGGCGCTGGCGGAGACGGTGCAGGGCATCCGGGTGACGCAGGGCTTCGCCCGGGAGGAGACCAACGCCGGGATCTTCACGCGGCTGGTCCGCACGCTGGCCGGCAACGTGGTGGCGACGGCCAGCCTGAGCGCGCTCTACCTCCCCCTGCTGGAATTCAACGCCCACGCCTTCCTGGCCGCGCTGGTCGGAGTCGGCGGCTACGCGATGCTCACCGGCGGCGGAACGCAGCTGTTCGACCTGGTCACGTTCTTCTTCCTGGCGGACCTGTTCTTCTCGCCCATCACGATCATCGGGACGCAGCTCTCGGAAGCCACGCTCGCGATGGCCGGCGCCGAGAGGTACTTCCGCACCATCGACACCCCGCCCGCCTGGAAGGACGCCCCCGGCGCCCGGGAATGCCCCCGGCTGAAGGGAGAGGTGGAATTCAGGGACGTGACCTTCTCGTACGAGCCCGGAAGGCCCGTGCTGCACGGACTGAGCTTCCGCGCCGAGCCCGGCCAGGTCATCGCGCTGGTCGGGCACACCGGTTCCGGCAAGTCGACGGTGATCGGACTGCTCGCGAAGTTCCAGTTGCCGGACGCCGGCCAGGTGCTGGTGGACGGTCTGGACCTGTCAGAAGTGACGCAGCGTTCGCTGCGCACGCAGACGGGGTTCGTGTTCCAGCAGAACTTCCTCTTCGCGGGCACGGTGGCCGACAACGTGAGGTCGGTGCGCCCGCAGGCCACGGACGAGGAAGTCCGGCAGGCCTTCCGCGACCTGGACTGCCTTGACCTCATCGAGTCGCTGCCCGACGGCATCAACACCCAGGTCTCCGAGAAGGGGCGCGGTCTGTCGCTGGGTCAGCAGCAGCTGGTCGCCTTCGCGCGCGCCCTCGCGGCGGACCCGCGGATACTGGTGCTCGATGAGGCGACCAGCGCGGTGGACACGATCACGGAATCACGTCTCCAGGTCGCCCTCGCGCGCCTGATGCGCGGACGCACCTGCTTCGTGGTGGCCCATCGGCTGAGCACGATCCGCCGGGCCGACCAGGTGCTGGTGCTCGCCGAAGGCCGGCTGGTCGAAAGGGGCACGCACGCCGAGCTGCTGGCCCTCGACGGCCATTACGCGAGGCTGCACCGCGACTTCCTCAGCTCCACCAGCTGAAGTCAGCGGCCGACGTCGAACTTCGGGCGCGGCCTCGCCTCGGCGGGCTGGACCGCGGCCGCGGGGAAGTCGGCCGGGAACGGCCCCTCCTTGATCGTCGCATAGAGGTCTCCGACGGGCGACCTGCGCACCAGCTCGAAAGTCAGCCCGTCAGCCCGGTGCGAGACATCGACCTGGACTGACTGCCGGGAAGAGGAGACCGGCTGCACGGTGACGACTCCTCCGGGACCGAGCTGCGCGACCGTGCGTCCGTCAGGTTCGGCGCCGGCCGGCACCATCCAGGGCCGGGCCGCAGGAGCGCCGGCCGGCAGGAGCAGGATGAGACGCCGGACGGGCCCGCCGGGATTGCCCGGATAGACGAAGCTGCGCCGCCAAAGCGGCCAATAACGCCGTCCCAAGTCATCCTGGACGAGCGGTCCGGTGGGCCCCTCGGTGACGAGGTAATGGCCTCGCAGCAAGGCCGACTCCTCGGCCGTCAGCACGGCCGCACGGGCGCCGGGAAGCGGCGCCGGCGCCTCCGAAGGCGGCAGTTCCGCCGAAACCAGCAGGAGGACCTCGACCGGCCCCGCCACCTGCCGGTCAATCGCCGCGATGACCCCGTAAGGGACGGCCGACATCGCGGCGGAAAGCGAGAAACCGGCGGCGAAGGCGAGCCAGCCTCCCCGGGCGAACAGGGCCGTGAACAGCGCGGCGCCGCCGAAGCCCGCCGCGTGCACCGCGATGTCCGTCCCGAGATACCAGGAAGCGAACGCGAGTTCGTCGGGTGAGCCGAACCAACGCACCTTCAGGAACATCACCACGGCCCAGGCGGTGCCCACCGCGGCGCCGAACACCGGGGCGAACCTGGGCCCGATGCGCAGGTAGACGCGATGGAGAGCGGCGGACGGAACGGCCGCGATGAGTCCGCCGAAGAAGGCGTCCTTGACCGACGCGACGCCGGTGAGGGCGGCCGCCGACAGCAGCAGACCCCAGGTGAACCAATAGGTGAGCGCGAAGCCCTTCATTCTCCGACCA
>CAIOPO010000025.1 GCA_903860195.1 uncultured Opitutia bacterium
GAAACGAGCCGCAGGAAGACGCCCCAGACCATCCACGTCAGGAGGGGCACGGCCGGAGCGAAGCCGTCGGCATAAAGGCAAGTCATCACGAGATCGCCCGCCGTGAGCAGCAGGACCAAAAGGGGGACGCCGAGGATGAGGCCCGCCTCGATCTGATGGCCGGCATGCAAGGCCGCCTCATGTTCATCGGCGGCCGCCGCCACCCGCGGAAAGTAATCCGCGCCCATGGCGACGAAAACGAACCCGGGCAGGCTGCCCGCCACGGCGAAGGCGGCATGATAGAAGCCCGCTGCCTGCAGGCCTTCGAATTCCACCAGTTGCAGGCGTATCAGATAAGCCGATAGCTGGGCCAAAAGTCCGACGAGCATCAGCGCGCCGCCCATCGTGAGCAGCGGCCGCAGGCTGGAGGACGGGACGGAAGCGCTCGACGGCTCGAGTCGCCGGGCGGCGGACCAGAGCATCGCCGCAGGAACTGCCGCGGCGAGCACGAGCGACATCGCCAAGCCGGGGACTCCTAGCCACCAGATGAGAGGGGCGCCGACGAGCAGGCCGACGACAGCTCCTGTCACCTGGACTTTCGCCAAAGTCCTGAGATGCCCGCCCGCCTGCAGAATGGCGGCCCATGCTCCGCTGGCGACGGTGCATGGGACGGCGAGGCCAGCGACCAGAGTCACCAAAGTCCCGCCCGATTCTCCGGGCACAACCCAAGGGCCAGCAAGAAAAGCGAGGACGAGCGCGAGCGCCGCGCCGGCAAGCGAGAGCATCCAGCCGAGGCGCCGGACGGCGGCGATGCGCCCTGTCCTCTCCTGAGGAGGCGCCGATGCGATGCTGCGGACGCCGGAAGTGCCGAGGCCCCAGCCCGCAAGGGCTGAAAGATTGCCGTTGAAGGTGGTCATCAGGCCGACGAGCCCGACGCCCGACGCCCCGAGCAGCACAGCGGTGAGCTTGGCGCGCACGAAGGCGGCGGCCAGCTGGACGATCTGTGCAGAGCCCATGAGGGCGCTGGAACTGAGTATGCGGGCGAAGCTCACTTTGCTAGCGGGCCTCGAACCCAAGCGCGCCGTCCCAGCGGTGGCTGTCCTCGACGGAAATGAAGTCAGCCACGTCGGAGTCGCGGAAGGAGGCCGGGCGCACCTGATTGAAGCCGGCGGCTTTCAGCTCGGACTCTATGGCCGCATAATCCCAAAGCCAGAAATGGATGCTGCGTGAAAAGAAAGTGTGGCGCACCCAGTTTAGCCCGCGCGGCGAATCGGCAAGCCCCAGCCCGGAGTCATTCATGAAACGTGCCGCGGCCCCGGCGTCCCCGGCCGCGCTACGGACGTAGTCGGCGCAAATCCTGCGAAGGTCGGGCATGACCCCGCGGAACGTCCCGCCGGGCCTGAGCATGCGCCGAGTCTCACGCAGCACCCGGCGGCAATCCGCCTGAGTGAAGTGCTCAAGGACGTGCGAGCAATAGACGTTGTCCGCCGACCCGGTGGCGACGGGCAGTCCGCGCAGGACATCCCCGAATCTGACGGTTCGCGGGTAAAGCGCGCCCCGCTTCACCATGGGCAGCAGTCTCACGACGGGCGTCCTTTGGAGAAGGATCATCGGGCTGGAATCATAGTTCTCCCAGTCGGCCGGACCGCACAGGCCGGCCCCGTATTGGACGTTCCTCTTCATCTGCATTGCTTAAGGGCTGGGCCTCGCGGCCAGGACGGAGGCAGACCATGCCCGGTTGTCGAGATACCAGCGCACGGTCTTGCGGAAGCCGCTGGCCGGATCCTCCTTCGGCGCCCA
>CAIOPO010000026.1 GCA_903860195.1 uncultured Opitutia bacterium
GAACTTCTCGACCGCCTTCACGAGGCCCATGTTGCCCTCCTGGATGAGGTCGGTGAAGAGCAGGCCGCGGTTCTGGTACTTCTTGGCGATGGAGATGACGAGGCGCAGGTTGTGCTCGACCATCTCGGTCTTGGCCTTCTGGGCCTCGTCGAGGTGCTTGCGCACGTTGCGGGAGAGGGACAGCAGTTCGTCGGGCTTCATCCGGCGCTGCTCCTCGATCTCCCGGGCGCGCGAGGCGTTGAGCTCGGGCGTGTGACCGCGCTTGGCGCGGACGGGGCCGCGCATGACCTGCACGGGCTCGACGAGCCGGCGGGCGTCCTCGATGTCGCTCTTCACGTCGGGCTGCTCGAGCCATTCCTCGAACAGCTTCATCTTGAAGCAGAACTTGCGGAGGATGTCCTTGCAGCCCTCCTTGGCCGTGCGTTCGAGCTTGAGGTAGGACTGGCGGGCCTTTTCACGGCGCCCCTCCTCCTTCTCGTCGGCGTACTTCTTCCAGGACTTGTCCAGCCGGTCGCGGAGCTTGGCGCACTCCTCGGTGGCCTTGGGCAGCATCCGGTAGTAGGCGTCGCGCGACTCGACCTTCTTGTCGATGACCACCTTGTCGAAGCGCTCCTCCTTGCGGAGCACCTTGAGGGCGAGGTCGAGCTGGTAGGGCAGGGTGAGCCAGCAGGAGAAGAGGTGGTCCTGGGCGCGGAGTTCGGCGTCCTCGATCCGCTTGGAGATCTCGACCTCCTGCTCGCGGGTGAGGAGGGGCTTGTGCCCCATCTGCTTGAGGTAGACGTTGAAGGGGTCGTACGGGGCGTCGGCGGGCACGGTGCGCGAGGCCTCCTCCTCCGAATCCTCGAGCTTGCGCTGGTAGGTCTCGACCTCGTCCTCGTCCAGGAGCTTGATCTCCAGGTTGTCGAGGATGTTCATGATGTTCTCGATCAGCTCCGGGTCGGTCGCGCTGTCAGGGATGATCTCGTTGATGTTCTGGACGGTGACGAAGCCGTTCTTCTTCGACATGCTGACCAGCACCTGGACTTTCTCGTTCACGTCGCGGCTGACCACGGGCTGGTTGGCGGGCTTGCTCGCGCCGGCCTTGGCGGTGACGGCGGGCTTCATCACGAGGGCGGGCTTGGCGGGGATGACCGTCTTGACGGCGGGCTTGATGGGGATGACCTTGCTGTTGTTCGGGGCGGGCTTGAGGACGGCGGGCTTGATCGCCGCCGGCTTGATCACGGCCGGCTTGACGGGCGCCGCCTTGGCGGGGGCGGGCTTGGCCTTCGGGTCAGGCTTCTTCGCGGCTTTGGCGGGTTTGGCCGCGGTCTTCGACGCGGGCTTCTTGTTCGGCTTCGAGGGCATGGAGGAAAATCAGGAGGGCAGGGTGAGTGACGGGGAGACTTTGCCTTCCTTGCGGAGCGCGATCATTTCGGACTGCAGCCGGCGGAGGCCTTCGTCGTCATCGGCGGGCAGGGAGGCCATGCGGGCGGCCAGGATGCGCTGGCGGGACTGGAGATGGCGGCGATGGAAGGCCGTGAGGAGGGAGTTGGCGGAAGCCAGGGTCTCTTCCGGCCTGCCTTCGGCGGTGAAGCCGGAGGCGGCCATGCGGGCGGCCTCCGAGCGCATGTCATCCTCGAGCGAGGACAGGGCGGTCCGCAGGTCCTCGATCTGGGCGTTGACCGCCTCGTTGAGCAGGCCCATCAGCAGCCGGCCTCCTCGGGCTTCGGGGTCGATCCATTCCAGCGGCAGTACCTGGGAGAGGGGTGAAAAATAGCTTTCATGCCGCAGAATGAAAAATGTCAGTTCCTCCTCGAGGGTTGTCAAGCCCCCCCCCTTGACAACGTCCGGGGCGGAAGGTTCCGTCGCGGGCCGGAGCTGGTCGGCCGGGCGTTGGGCGGCCTTGGCCAAGCGAAAGCGCTCGTAGGCCAGGTGCATCTCGCGGATGCCGATGCCGGCGTGACGGGCGGCCTCGTTCAGGGCTTCGCTGACGATCTCCTCGGCCCCCGATTCGGCCACGATGGGAAACAGTTCCTCCAGGAGTGAGAGCCGGCTGGCGAGGGGGAGTGAGACCGAGCCCGGGGGGATGAGGGACTGCACGCAGAACTGCATCGCGCTGCGCGAGGTCTTTTCCAACGCCGGCCAGGCCGAGGCGTCGTGCGTGGCGAAATACTCGTCGGGATCCTTGCCGTCCGGCAGGCTGAGGAACCGGATGTCCAGTCCCTGCCTGAGACCGAGGGGCAGCAGGCGCATCGCGGCCTTCTTGCCGGCGTCGTCGGAGTCGAGGAAGACCGTGAGGCGGTTGGAGAAACGGTGCAGCTGCTGGAGGTGCTCCTCGGTCACGGCCGTGCCCTGGGCGGCGATGGCTCCGGGGATGCCGGCGGAATGGCAACGGATGGCGTCGAGCTGCCCTTCGACCAGGAGGAACGGGTCGCCCTCCTTGCGGTTGGCCCGGGCGCGGTCGAGGTTGAACACCGTGCGGGACTTCTTGAAGAGCTCGGTCTCGGGGGAGTTGACGTACTTCGCCTCGCGGGAGGGGTCGTCCTCGGGGGTGATCTCGAGCTGACGGGCGGTGAAGGCGATGACGCGTCCCTGGATGTCGCGGATGGGAATGGTGAGCCGGCCGCGGAAGCGGCAGCGCCAGCGGGCGGGATCGGGGATGCGGTCGGTGCCGAAGAAGAGGCCCGTCTGGGCGATGGCCTCCTTGGGGAAGCCCTTCTTGAGCAGCCCCGCGACCAGTCGCGAGTCGTCCACGGGAGCCAGTCCGATTCCGAAGTCGTCGGCCACTTCCATGCGGAACTTCCTCCGTGAGGTCCAATACTCGCGGATCCATTCGCCGTGCACGGGGTCTTCGAGGAAGCAGCGTCGCCAGTAATCCGCGACGAGCCCATGGATCTCGAGGAGCTGCCCGCGGAAGGACCGTTCCTCGCCGGGGTTGCCGGACGACTCGTATTCGAGCTGGAAGCCGAAACGGGTGGCCACGCGTTCGACGGCCTCCGGAAAATCAAGGCCCTCGCGGTTCATGACCAGCTTGAAGGCGTCGCCGCCCTGCTGGGTGCTGAAGCAGTACCACAGGCCCGTGTCGGGGTTCACCTTGAAGGAGGGGCTTTTCTCGGACTTGAAGGGGCTGAGTCCCCACCAGTCGCGCCCACGCTGCTTCATCTGCGTGTAGTCTCCGGCCAGGGCGACGATGTCCGCTCGCTGGCGCAGCTCATCGATGGAGCGTCGGGAGATGCGGGCCACGGTGGTCGAGGGAGTCTCTGGAGTTGGGCTGGGCAACCTTATACGATTCGCAGCCTTGGCTGAGGTCGTATCTGGCGGTCTGCCCCGTGAAGGACTTTAGTCAAGGGGCAGGGCGGTCCGCCCCTTGACAGGGCGGATCAGCACTCGTCGCAGAGTTTTTTGCGGATTTCGGCGGCTTTCTGGCGGAGCCGGCCGGCTTCCTCGGCCTTTCCGAGGTCCGACAGGGCTTCGGCCAGGCGGTCCAGCGCCGAAGCGGTCTCCCGTCTGCCGGGGCCATGGATGCGCTCCGTGAGCTCAAGCTGTCGGCGCAGCAGCGGTTCGGCCTGGTCGGGACGGCCGCATTTCATCCGCAGTCCGGCAAGGATCCCGAGGGTGGCGAGCACGTCGGGGTGATTGTCGCCGAGCGAGGCGCGCTCAAGGCGGAGGACCTCCTCATACCGTGCCGCGGCCTCCTCCGTGCGGCCTGCGCGATAACTGAGGGACGCGAGCTGCGCGCGCAGGTTGATGATCAGTCCGTCCGAGAGGCGCGGTTCCGTCTCGGCGACCCGCAGGGCGGACTGGTAGTGCCGCTCGGCTTTGGCCGCGTCGCCGAAGCTGGCGTGCATCCCGCCCAGTTCCCGCAGCACGTCGGCGCGCGCCGCCCGGGTGTCGCGGTCGGCGTCGGTCAAGGAGTCCGCGAGGCGCAGATAGGCCGCCTCGGCCTCCGGGAGGCGTCCTTCGGCGCGATGTTCCGCGGCCTGCCTACGGAGGTCCGAAGGGGCGGCGGCGCACCCGGCCAGCAGGAGGATGAGGACGGTCAGTCCCCGAGGAAGGTCACGTCGTCGCACTGGGCTCGGAAGAACGGAGCGTTCGGGTCGGGTTCGACCGTGAGCACGTGTTCGCCCGCGGGGATGGGCTCCTTGATCACTCCGTCCGCGACCTTCAGCATGCGGTCGCCGAGCCAGGCGGCCTTGACGCCCGTCAGCTGCAGGGGCGCGGACGTGGGCCGCGCGTTGGTGAAGCGGGCCGAGGCATAGACGCGGCCGGGGTTGAACTCCTTGGGTAGGCGGCCGTTGATCAGCGAATACACGGGCGTCGGCGCCCCCGACTTGGCGAGCGCGCCGGGCGGCTGGTCGTTGAACAGCCAGAGACGGGCCACGTTGGCCTTGCTGGCGTCAAACGGTCCGGGCTTCCCGACCTCGCTGAGGAAGGCGAGGATGTTGCGGCGCTGCAGGCCGTCGAGTCCGTCGATGAGTCCCGCCGGCATGATGCTGCCGACGTTTTCGCGACGCACGATCGCCGACTTCAGGACGGGCAGTTCCACGCCGGGTCCGGGCCGGATGAAGATCTCGGTGGCGCTTTCACGGACGGGGATGCCGACCATCTGCGAGCCGTCCTTCAGGCTGAAGGAGAAGGCGTGGTAGCCCTCCTTCACCTTGGCCGCGGGGTTGAGGAGACTCTCGATGATGTAGTCCAGCGGGGCGCTGGCGCCGAGGCTGCTCATGTCGGGGCCGAGCTTGCCGCCGGCGCCGCCGATCGCATGGCAGGCGGTGCAGCCCGCGCGGCGATACTGGATCTCGCCTTCGGCCGGATCGGAGCCGCGCTGGATGTTCGTCACGAGCGCGGCGATTTCGGCGGCGTAGTCGCGACCCGCCGACTTGGCGCCGATGAGGGGTTGCACCGCGCGGACGAGCCCTTGCCCGCCGCGGCCCATGCCGGAGGCCGCCTGCAGTGCGGCGCGGTAAGTCTCAGGGCTGAGGCCCTTGGGGAAGTCCTTGGCCAGGCGCTGGGCGAACGGCGCATGGGTGAACATCTGCCGCCAGAGCTGCGCGGCCATGGCCGCGTCGGGCGTGAGACGGAAGACCTCGGGCAGATTCTTGACCGCCTCGCCGGGCGAGTGGACGGCCTGGACGCCGACGGCGCCGCGTCGGACCTCGATGGGTCGCGCCGCATCGGCGAGGGAGCGCAGGATCGGGAGGCAGCCGGGCGTGCCGATGGTGCGGATGGAGTCGAAGGCCGCCATGCGGAGTTCTGCGTCTTCCTTGCGGCCGGCAAGCGCTCCGAGGTCGCCGAGGAATCCGGCCTGACGCCATTGACCGATGAGGCGGACCGCGGCCAGGGTCAGACGGCGGTCGTTGGCGTGCAGGAGGCGTCCGATTCCCTGGAGATCTCCGTCGGGACGGAGGTTGCGGTTGCGTCCGGCCTCGAGGAGGGCGGCCGCGGCGCGGACCCTGACTTCGACGGTCACGGATTTTTCATCGAAGAGCGCGTCGCGCAAGGCGGAGATCTCGGCCGGTCCGCCGGCCTTGCCGAACAGTTCGATCCAGGGACCCTTTCCTTCGCGGTCGATCGTCCGTCCGGCGAAGAGCTTCCGCACATGGGGGGAGGTGACCACCGGGTCGGCGACACCCACGACACGCTCCAGCATCGCCTCCTTGCCTTCAATGCCCGCACGGGTCACGTGCTCAAGCCAGACTCCCGCGAGTTCGCCCACCGAGAGCCACGCGGCGAAGTCCAGGAAGGAGTCCGCGGGCAAGGTCACGGCGCTGAGCGCAGCCTCGGCGCTTTCCGGGGTCCGGATGCGCGCGAGCGCCCGCAGGGCCTCCAGTCTCACACGGGGGTTCACATGGCCCAGCAGGGGGGCGACACGTCCGACCTCGGCGCCGGCGGTCTTTCCATATTCGCGCAGTCCGACCTGCACGCTGGCCGGATGGCCGCTGCCGAGCAGGGCCTGGAGGAGTCCGTCGTCGGGCGACCTTCCGCTGAGGAGCCAGGCCGCATGGCGACGTTTCAGGTCATCCTTGGCCCAGGCGAGCAGCGCGGGCTTGAGTTCGGAGACGGCGACCTTGGCGAGTTCGCGCCGGGCCTGTTCGAATTCCCAGCGGTTGGGTGAGAGCAGCGCGTCCAGCAGGGCGGGCAGGCCGCGTCCCAGGACGGGCTTCCAGTCCAGCGGCTTGGTTCCTTCGGGGGCGATGCGCCAGATGCGGCCGCGGAACTTGTCACGCCGGGGATCGCGGAAATCGACTTCGCCGTGGTTGATGATGGGGTTGGTCCAGTCGCCCACGTAGAGCGCGCCGTCGGGCCCCATCTTGAGCGCGATGGGTCGGAACGCCACGTCGCTCGTGCGTACGACGTCGTCGAGCTGCTTGGTCTCGTAGCCGGAGACCGGGGTGGCGCCCGACGAGAAGTCGGTGAAGCCGAAGCGCACGATGCGATGGGCCCGGAAGTCGTTGGTGATGGCGTTGCCCTGCCAGTCCTCGCCGAACAGGGGGCTGTTGACGATCTCGAGTCCGCAGAACTTCGGGTAGGATCCGGGGCTGATGCTGCCGACCAGGCGTCGCGCGCCTTCGGAGGGCGGGAATGTCGCGCCAGGGAAGGCCCAGTGTACGCCCGTGCCGTCGGCTCCGGAGGTCAGGAACGTCTGGCCCGCGAGGTCCTCCTGCTGGCCCCAGGCGTTGACCAGTCCCTTGGAGTAGACCTCGAGGCGTTCCCTTGCGGGGTCGTAAGCGAAGGCGACGCCGGAATTGGCGCGGACGACGCCCCACGGAGTCTCCACGTGGGAATGGATGTAGATCGTCTGGTGGAAGTAGAGCCGTCCGTCCAATCCCCAGTGCAGGGTGTGGATGATGTGATGCGTGTCCTCCGTGCCGAAGCCGCTGAGCACGATCCGTCGCTCCTTGAGCAGGCCGTCCTTGCCGGGAGCGCCGAGGTGCAGGAGCTCCGTGCTGGCGCCCACGTAGGCGCCGCCGAGGTTGTCGGGCGCGACGCCCGAAGGGATGAGCAGTCCGTCGGCCACCACGCGGGAGACGTCGGCCACGCCGTCGCGGTCATTGTCCTCGATGATGACCAGCTTGTCGTCGCCGGTCGAAGGGCCGTGCGCGGCGGAGCTGCCGCTGAGGTGCGCTCCCAGGTCCTCAGGACTGACCTGGGGGTAGGTGTTGGAAGTCGCGACCCAGAGTCGGCCGGAGGAGTCCCAGTTCATGTGGACCGGCTTCTCGAGGAGCGGATTTTCCGCGAACAGGCTGAGTCTGAGTCCCTTTGAAACCTGGAAGTCGGGCGTGGCCAGGGGAGGGAGCGCCGTGACCTTGGGCGGTTCCTTGTCCTTGCTCACGAACTTCGGCGGCCGGCCGACGGAGACCGCGCGGATGTCGGCCTCGGCCTGGTCGATGAGCGGGTCGAACTTGGGAATCTCCACCGCGTTCTGTCCCTGTTCACGCTTACGGAAGCCGAAGATGTAGGTGTAATTCGCCGGGCGTGAGCGGTGGAAGAACAGCGAGTTCTTGCGGAGGACGGCCTCATGCAGCCGCTCCTTGGCTTCATCGGAGCCATCCCAGCCTTCACGGTCGACCTTCCATCCGAGCTGCGCGGCGAAGCCTTCGGCGAGGGCCCGGTAGCCGCGGTCGCTGAGGTGGATGCCGTTGTCGGTGCCTTGGCGCAGGCCGATGCCGGCCGACTCGCGCCATTCCGCCTTCACATAGGGGGAGGATGTCTCCGCGGCCACTTCGCGCACGACCTGGTCGAAGCGCGCGAGATTGGCGCGGTTCTCCGCGGGGTCGGGCAGGCCCGGACGTTCGGCACGGAGGTCTTCAGGTTCGACCGGGCCGAGGAAGACGAAACGCACCTGGCCGCCCGGCGCGGCGGCGCGGATGTGGCCGAGCAGTTCCTTCAGGTCGCGTCGGAACTTCTCCGGTCCGTGGTCCAGTCCGTAGCGGGCCGGGTCGGGGTTCAGCGTCGGGTCGTCGCGACGGTAGGTGAGGTCCTCGAGGCTCGCGGCCATGCCGTAGCCGATGATGGCGACGGTGGGTTTCACCACGGCGAGCTGTTCCTTGAGACTGTCCAGACCTCGCGCGACCGGGTCGAAGCTGGCGCGTGAGGCGCCCAACGGCGTGTCGGCGCTGTAGCCCAGGTTGCGCACGGTGAAGCCGCGTCCGGGGAATTCGCGCCGCATCTTCATCTCCAGGCGGCCGTAGTTGCCCTCGCGCTCGATGAGCGTGTCGCCGATGAGCAGGACGCTGTCGCCGTCGCGCAGCTCGAGCTTCGGCTGGGCGTCCGCGAAGCAGGCGGCGAAGCAGAGGATGAAGGCCGTGATGGGGTTTCGGGGCATGGTTCGTTTGTAAGGGGTGGAAGTGGGCAGGCGAGAGGTCTTTAGACTCCCTTTGCGGGACGGGGTTTCCCGGCGAGCCCCTTCATTTTCGGTCATGAAGCTCAGTCCACGAAATCCGGCCAACGAGTCCTGAAAGCCAGCTGCGCCTCCCGGTCGGGCAGCACCGGGCGCGCCGGATCGCGGAGGAACTTGAGGGGGAACGAGGGGCGCAGGGTGTCGACGGTCACTTCCGCGCCATCGACCCGGAACACACCATACCAGGCGCCGCAGCCGATTTCCCGACGGCCATCGCGTCGCGGCCGGATGCGTCGGGTGCGGTGGGGCGAGGGGTCGCGTCCGAGCGACTCGGTCATCCGCGACAGGAAATCAACCCCCCATTCGCGACGGAGCCACTCCGACTGCTCCGTGGCGAGCAGCGAAAGCGAGACCTTGAAGGCCGGCGGGGAGTTCAGCTCGGCGTCGACTTCCTCGATCCAGCCGGCCTTGGAATCGGGGAAGCTGTCGTAGGACGGAATGTAGGGCTTGATGTCGAAGACCGGCGTCCCGTCGACGAGGTCGCAGGGCCCGAGGATCAGCCGTCCTTTCTCGATGGCGAGCAGGCGCACCGGCGTGATGCCGATGGGGTTCGGGCGGTGCGGGGAGCGCGTGGCGAACACGCCCCGGCGCTTGGAGGGCCCGCGGGGAGGCAGGACTTCCGGACGCCAGGTGCGGTTGCGATGGAACCACCAGAGCAGCCAGATGCGGTCGAATCCTTCCAGGTGCTTGAGCGCCTTCCGATACTTGTCCCCGGGCGCCAGCT
Source organism: uncultured Opitutia bacterium (assembly GCA_903860195.1). GTDB lineage: Bacteria > Verrucomicrobiota > Verrucomicrobiia > Opitutales > UBA953 > UBA953. The sequence goes on from CAIOPO010000026.1 coordinate 9,105, forward strand.
CGAGCACGTTGGTCTCCGCGGCGGACTCGTCGGGCTGGTGACGCGCGTCGAACTTGAGCGACTTGCCCGTACGGAGCCACCCGATCGGCGTGATGTTCAGGGATTCGGACACCGCTGACATTCCTGTCCCGGCGGGCGGGGGAGGCAAGGCATCTGAACGTTGGGCTTCACTTGGCGCTCCTGCTCGCCGACGATGCGGCGTGTCCGGGACGATAAACCTCTCCTGCTACAAGTTCGTCCGGCTGGACGGACTCGAGGCCTTGCGCGACCGGGTGAAGTCGGCCTGCCTCGCACAGGGGCTCAAGGGCACCGTGCTGCTCGCTCCGGAAGGGATCAATTTCTTCCTCGCCGGCCCGCGTCCTGCCCTCGCCGCGGCGCTCTCCGTGCTGCGCTCAGTGCCCGGACTGGAGGACCTGAACCCCAAGGAGAGCCCTTCCTCCGAGCAGCCCTTCCGGCGCATGCTCGTGAAGATCAAGCGCGAGATCATCGCCTTCGGCGTGGCCGGCGTGGATCCCGCCGGCTCACCCGCGCCCCGGCTCCGCCCCTCGGAACTCAGGCGCTGGATCGAGGAGGGCAGGACGTTCACCCTGCTCGACACGCGTAACCACTACGAGGTGAGGATGGGGACGTTCAAGGGCGCGGTCGCTCCGCCCATCTGGAACTTCAGGGATTTTCCCGCGGCGCTGGAATCGCTCCCGGAGGCGACCAAGCGTCATCCGGTGGTCACCTTCTGCACCGGAGGCATCCGCTGCGAGAAGGCCGCGCCCCTCCTGCGCCTGCGCGGGTTCGAGGAAGTCTACCAGCTCGACGGCGGCATCCTGAAGTATTTCGAGGAGGTCGGCGGAGCGCATTACGAGGGCGAGTGCTTCGTCTTCGACGCCCGGGTCGGCGTGGGGCCGGATCTGCGTCCCACGGGGTCGGTGCTCTGTCACAACTGCCAGATGCCCCTGACCGCCGAGGAGGCCCGCCTGCCGAGTTACGTGCCGGACCGGAGCTGCCTGCATTGCGTCGACGGCAAGCCCGCGGGCCGCGGCAACACGGCCCGGCGCGGATCAGACACGGAGGGACTCGCTTAGCAGCCATTCTCCGGCGGGAAGCCTTCGGACGACTTCCCGCTCCGCGGCCCCGGTCAGGATGCCCGTGCGCACGAGCATGCCGGCGAGTCCGGCGGCGGCGGCGCCGGCCATGTCATGTTCGGGGCTGTCTCCGACCACGAGCACTCTCCGAGAGGCGCGCACGCCGGCCTTGATGAGAGCCAGTCGGAAGATGTCCCGGCCCGGTTTGCCGAGGTAGGTGACCTTCGCGCCGCGGCGTTCAAGTTCCCGGCCGATGGCGCCGGCCGAGGGACGCACTCCGGCCGGAGTGAGCATCTCGACGTCGGGATTGATGACGAGGAAGGGCGCGCCTTTGCGCAGGGCGGGCAGGAGTTCCTCGACCTGATCCTGCCAGGAGCCGTGCGGTTCGCGGCTGGCCGCGATGATCACGAAGTCGGCCGCCTCCGGGCTCGTCCAATTCAGACCGAGTGACCCGAGGCCGTAGAGCTCTCCCGGTCTTCCTGAAAGATGGGCGGACCTGCCCGCGAAGCCTTC